>JBFFBS010000119.1:0-10597 GCA_041560295.1 Syntrophobacteria bacterium
GGCACTCCAGGCCGACGCGGTGAAACGGCGAGACGGAGACGCGGCGATAATGCCCTGTGCCTTGCGCCCTGAGCCTTTTACTCTATGCTCCATGCTCTATGTCCTATGCCTCAAATCCTTAATGCATGAGTTTACAAAGTACGAGTGACAAATTGGACTTTGTAAAGAAGAAAAAACAGGTATTTGCTCTATACGAGCAATATGAGCGCTTGGTGCAGCCCTATAAGTCCCAGGCGGTGTGCGAAAAGGGTTGTGCCTCTTGCTGTATCGATGTTGGTAGTGTGGGGGCCACAACCCTGGAGGGGTTGATAATACTGGAGTATATCCAGGGGTGGGATAGACAAACGCTCAAAGAGATGAACCGCAACCTGCGTGAGAATCGGAAAAATAAACTCAACCGGGTTTTTGCTCGCTGTACTTTTCTGGATCAGGAGCAAAGCTGCCGCATCTATGCTGTGCGTCCCTTCAGTTGCAGGCGACTGTATTCCCTTAGGAAATGTGATGGTCAAGGGGCTGTGGTTCACCGCCAAGCGGTTATGGTGGGTCAGAAAATTGAGAAGGAATTGCAGAATCTCGATGCAGATGGATGCTCGGGACATCTAAGCTTTATTCTGCATTTGCTGGAACGGGAGGGATTTCGACAGGGTTATCTTTGGGAGAATTGGAGTACGGATGAGTTCGGGGAAATTATCGAGCGGTATGGACTCGTAGTTCATAGGCGAGAAAGGCGAGAAAAGCGAGAAAGGTAAGATTGTGCGGCAATGTTTGAAGCGCGGGGCGTGGCCCGTGGTTTGCCTGCTGGCAGTGATGCTGTTAGCAAGTTTCATTACCGGGGTCCATGGACAAGAGGATGAAGAGGCATTTCGTCGGGCGCTGCCAGGATATGTCTACCGATTTCCTGCCGACCATGCAGCTCATCCTGAATTTCGCACTGAATGGTGGTATTACACAGGACATCTCACCACCGAAAAAGGCCGTCACTTCGGGTTTCAACTCACCTTTTTCAGACATGCTCTCCGGCCGCCGTCAACACAATCTCAATCACGCTGGGCCATCCACAACCTCTACTTCATTCATTTCGCCATAACAGATGAGAAGAAGGACACGTACCGCTTTCAAGAGAAAGTGAGCAGGGGGGCTTTGAAGATGGCTGGAGCTGACCCTGAGACGTACCATGTCTGGGTACAAGACTGGGAAGTGCGGTTGCAAGAGAAAAGACACAGACTCAAGGCCGGGAAAAAGGACATGGGAATAGATCTGACTCTGGTGCCGGCCAAGGGGACTGTGATTCATGGGAACAATGGAGTAAGCCAAAAGGCGGTGGGTGAAGGTTATGCTTCTCACTATTACTCGCTGACGCGGATGCAAACCACGGGGATACTTCACTGGCAGGGCCACTCATATAAGGTGACAGGTCAGGCCTGGATGGATCACGAGTTCGGTTCCAATCAATTACGAGACTACCAGGTGGGCTGGGACTGGTTCAGCGTCCAGTTGGACAATCAAACGGAACTGATGTTCTATATTATCCGGCATCGGGACGGCAAGGCCGACCCAACTTCCAGTGGGACTCTGATCTACCCGGACGGCAGTTCCGAACACTTGCTCTTATCCACTTTTCAGGTAGAGACTCTAGAGTCCTGGCGCAGCAAGAAGAGTGGGACCATTTATCCGTCCGGGTGGCGGTTGACGGTGCCCGGTAAGAAACTGGAACTGAAGTTGGTCCCCACGGTAAAAGATCAGGAGTTAACCACGCGAAAGAGCACCCTGGTCAATTACTGGGAGGGGAGTGTCCGGGTCACCGGTAGCTTCAAGGGTAGAGAAGTCGGAGGGCGGGGTTACGTAGAACTTACAGGCTACGATGCAGAGTTCAAACCAGACATCTAGGTAAACGCAGAGCGCTAAGCGCATAGCGCATAGCGAGGTCAAATAAACGATGTGAGATATGAGATGTGTGATGGTGGGCAGAGAGGTTTTCAATCAATCTCACATCCCAGATCCCACATCTCACATCCCAAAACTGGGATTAACAATTGACAACCAGGAGGTCGAATGATGACGAATTACATAGTCGTTTATGTTACTGCGCCTGAGAACGAGGCCGCTGAATTGGCTAGAATCCTGGTGGAGGAGCGGCTGGTTGCCTGTGTCAACATAGTGCCGGGGCTGAGATCCTTTTACTGGTGGCAGGGGAAAGTCGAGGATGAGCCCGAAGTATTATGCATTATGAAGACTCAGAGCCATTTGTTCGAACCCCTGCGAGACCGGGTTAGACAACTTCACTCCTACGAGGTAGAGGAAATTATCGCCTTGCCTATACTGGCAGGCAATCCGCCGTACCTGGACTGGATCAAAGAAAACACGCAACCCTAACTCTTTTTCTCGAAAGACACATCATTCCTTGGAAAAAGTTGCAGTAGGCTACAGCTACTGTTGCCAAAATAAACAGTTGGTAACCTACTTATAATAAATAGCTTTCCTTGTGTCTTGCCTATTTCACCTTCCATAAGTGTAGCTTTTTTAATCAATTAGCTTCCCTCTTCCGCTCGTCTATAATCGCGAATAATACCAAAATTTCAATATCTTATAAAGAAATTATCCTTTTAGAAAATGATGGCACTGTCGTTGCTCATAAGAGTAAGCAAACGACAACAACTCCAATCAAAAAGGAGATGGCCATGAAAACAACAAAGGATAAGCGAGCCAGAAGAAAAGAAATTGGTGTACCCACTTGTATCTGGTCTGAGACCGGGGTCGTCAGTAGCCGAAGCTGCACCAGGAGACTGGATTGCGAACGGTGCCTCTTTGACCAGAACATGATGGATTTTTATGCCTATAACGTAACTCCACTACCTGCAGTGCCGACAGCTGCATGAAAAATAGTAATCTGCAACTGGCAGTCCAGGTAGGTCCAATACTGTCACTGCAAAGGAGGTGTCACTATCATGGCTGGTAAAAGCAAAAGAAGTAGCAAGACCAAAAGGGTCACAGGTTTCAATATCTTGGAAGATGAGTGTATCTGGATGAAGGCAGGAGTTATCAACTTCAGGCTTTGCGACAATGCGTTCGATTGTACCAACTGTCCATTTGATACGGCCATGACCCGGGCCCTTGAAAAGACAGGACCGCAGGTAAAGCAGAAGGTTCAGGAGAGTTGGCGGGATCGAATGCGGCTTCGCTACGGGGATGAGCGTGAGTGTCGCCACATGCTTTCAGGCCGGGTTCATTACAAAATCTGTACGAACGACTTTCAGTGTGAGGCCTGTGAATATGACCAGAGCCTGGATGAAGCAGAACTTCATGAACATCTGGGTAAACCTGCTGTCCATAAGGTCTTAGGTTATCGTCTGCCGGACAACTATTACTACCACCGTGGGCATGGATGGGCCCGGGTGGAGTATGGTGGACGTGTGCGAATAGGGTTGGATGATTTTTCTCTGAAGCTGGTGGGACCAGTGGATGAATACCGGCTTCCTTCCTTGGGACAAAAGGTGGGGCAAAGCGATATTGGCCTTACATTAGCCCGCGAGAGTAATGAAGCCGAGGTGCTCTCTCCCCTGACCGGTACCGTTGTGGCGGTGAACCATAAAGTGTTGCGCAGACCCCAGTTGAGCAACCAGAGGCCCTACACCGAGGGCTGGTTGGTTGTAGTGGAGCCGGAAAGGCTCAGGGGGAACCTGAAAAATCTACTCTTTGCTAAGAAAGAGGTAGATGGTTGGATGGAACATGAGGTCCAGCGTCTTCATGACATAGTCATGGCAGAACATGGTCCAATGGCTGCCACCGGTGGTGCGCCAGTTGATGATGTCTTTGGCAACGTGCCGGAAATCGGCTGGAAAACGCTGGTGAACGAGTTCCTGCTAACCTAGTTCTACCTTGTCAACTTTCATCCCCCTCTCCTGGAGCGGGAGGGAGAGGGGATTTCTCCATAACTCCAATTAGGTTGGGCTGCCCACGAGGAGAACGGTGGGATAAGCCCAGAAAGGTTACCATCTATGGATAGAGCAGAGACAATCCTGTTCGGCGTCGATGGCTCCGAGTCAGCCCGGCAGGCTGGCGCAACAGCGGGTGCTCTCCTGAAGTACAGAAAAAATACCAACATAACGATATTTTACGGCGCTCCAGACCCACAGCTCTCCTCCTTGGCAAAAGTGTTTCGCCGGTCTCCTAAAGTCGTGGAAGAATACCGAAAGGTTTGCAGCCTGCAGGAGCATAAGATCTTGGAAGAAGCCCACGAGGCTTTAATAGACTCTGGATTCAACGCGGATAAAGTGACGATTCGTGGTGAGGGCAAGTGTCATAACCCTGCAGAAACTATGTTACAGTTGGCGGCCGCCGATGCGTCGGAAACCATCGGCTTAGGCAAGAGCAGCACCGGTCGCCTGGAGCGGATGTTGATGGGATCGGTCAGCTGTCGGCTCGTTCATTGCGCAGATGAAAAGACAATCTGGGTAATCGATTCGCCGATCGCTTCACATGACGTGCTGGTGGCTTTGGGGGGAGGTGCCATCAGCCGCAGGGTAATGAAACACGCAGTTCGGTATTTTGCTCACCTTAAAGAGAGTAAATTCACTTTTTTTCACGTGGCGCCACCCCTGCCTCCACATTACTGGGACAACACCCGAATCCTGAGCAAACAAGAACGCAAAAGGAGGCAAGAGGAGATAGCCTGCTGGATGAGGGAGTATGCAAACAGAGTTAGAGAGATTGTGGATGAAGGAAAAGAGAACCTTCTCAAGGCCGGGATTCGTGAGGAGAACGTTACTTTTAAGGTTCAAACTGTCGAGAGCGGCACGACCCGCGATATACTTGCCGAACTAGCAGAGGGGAACTACGGTATTTTGGTCATGGGCCGTAGAGATTCCAGGAAGAAAGGCACGTTTCGACTGAGCAGCAAAGCCAATAGGCTGCTCCACACCGTCCATGACACCATGCTCTGTCTGGTTAATTGAGCCAGGGCCAAATGCCTAAAATGTCTAAAGTGTCTAAAGTGCCTAAAACATAAAATCCCAAATCCCAAGTGCCAAATCTCAGGGTTTCAGGTGTTCCGCCCGAGGCGGATCAGGTGTCAGGAAAAAAAAGAGAAAAGCTGAAACCTGAACACTGAAACCTGAAACCTAAATTCTGGATTCTGACTCCTGACTCCTTGTTTTTAAATCCACAATCCGAAATTGCAGAAAGTGGTTCATTCTGCAACTCCAGGCGCATACCCTTCCCCACCCCTTAATCAGAGAGCCGTTGAATCCCATACCTCCGGTAAGCTTCCTCAAGAAAGGCCTCACAATATTCACAGAAAAACAACGGTAGTTCATCTAAATCACCTGGTCCAGAGGAAAGCCTCATTATGCATTCGGGTTGTTTACAATGAACCAGATCAAAGGTGTGCGCCACTTCATGCAAAGCGACTTTGGCTGCACGTTCGTAAAAGGTGTCCAGAGATACCCCGCCGCCTTCTTCCTTCTGCTTGAGACGATGGAGTGAAACCACCGCCGCGCGCCCTCCTATTTGAGCTTCTCCGAACACGTGGGTTAGTACCGGAATGAATAGATCGACGTTCACTAAGGCCAGAATCCGAGGATGAGGGCGTCTGCTCTCAGCGAGTTTTTTCAAGATCAGGGCGGCGTGATACTGCTTACGGCTGTCATTGTAGGCAAATTCAGGGGTTTGACGGGCGGGGAGAATGTCCACCGGCAAATGTAAAATCTCCTGTAGGTTGGCGGCAACAATATTCATGACCGCTTCTCCAACAGTGCCCAGGCGCATAACACCAACAACTCCATGTTTCGGGAGGAAGGTGGAATTGTATCTACCAGGATTCTCTGTTGGTGTTCGGGCCCGGGTGTTCACAGGAGACATCTCAGCTCAGCTGCTGGCCCGGTCCGGGCGTAAGTCATATTTCTTAATTTTTTTGTGGAGGGTGACCCGATTAATTTCCAAGGCCTGCGCAGCTTTGGTGATATTCCAGTCAAATTCCTTGAGCACTTTGACAAGATGAGCGACTTGAGTCTTTTCAAGGGAGTGAATTTCGGCTGCTGCCGCGAGATGGGGGGCTAGGAAGGCAAACTCCTCCGGGCCAAGTCGTCTCTTTTTGCCGATGACCACCGCCCGCTCAATGGCATTCTCCAACTCGCGAACATTGCCCGGCCAATCATACTGCTTGAGAATGGCCATGGCCGCTTTATTAATAGTATCGATATCCTTGTTGGTCTCACGAGAATAGCGATCAAGAAAATGTTCGGCTAATAAGGGTATATCATCCCTCCGTTCTCGTAATGGCGGGATGTGTAAAGAGATCACATTGAGACGGTAGAAAAAATCCTGGCGGAATTCACCTTTGTCGATGGCCAGGTGCAGATCTCGATTTGTTGCGGCAATGGTCCGAAAGTCCACCTCGATTTCCGCGGTTCCACCCAAACGATGAAACTCTTTGGTTTCCAAGACGCGCAGAAGATCCACCTGCATCTTGAGAGGCACTGTGCCCACCTCATCCAGAAACAGAGTACCGTGGTGGGCTAGATCCAATCGCCCTTTCTTGGCCCGATGTGCACCGGTAAAAGCGCCCCGCTCATGGCCGAAAAGCTCGCTTTCCAATAAGTGCTCTGGGAATGCTCCGCAATTGATGGCAATGAAAGGACCATTACACCTGGCGCTTTTTGCGTGGATGGCCTTGGCCACCAACTCTTTGCCGGTACCGGTGTCACCCGTTATCAAGACGGGGGAATCACTCTCAGCCACATCCTGGATCAGAGTGAATAGCTCCTGCATGGCATCAGAGCGTCCCACAAGGTTCTCGAAGCGAATCGCTTCAGCCATCTGCTCACGGAGAAAAATGTTTTCATCGATAATCCTCTTTTGCTGCATGAGCTTTTCTGTGAGCAAAGAGAGTTGATCAGGATCGAAGGGCTTCATCAGGTAGTCAACGGCTCCCCTTTTCATGGCCTGCACTGCTGTTTCCACAGAACCATAAGCAGTGATCATTACCACCAGAGTCTGCGGATAGTCCTCCTTGACCACTTCAAGAACCTCGATCCCACTCATCACCGGCATCATAATATCCAGAAAGAGAAGATCGTAAGGGGTTTTCTCCAACATGGCCAGGGCTGCGCTGCCACCTTCTGCGGTGTCTACCTTATAACCACTTTTTTTCAGCCAGCCACGGAGCGACTCACGAATGACCAACTCATCGTCTACCACCAGGATTCGAACTTTATCCGCCATAGCACACCTTCTCGCATTAAGGTTTCAGGTGTCAGGTGTCAGGGAATGAATAAAAAATTCGCATCTGCAATCGACAATCTGCAATCTTAAATTCAGAAGTCTTTCTGGCCTTCGGGAAACCGGATGGTGAAGGTCGAGCCCGTGCCCACCTCGCTCTGCACGTAGATATTGCCCTGGTGTTCCCGAATGATTCCATACACCACAGAGAGCCCGAGACCGACACCTTGACTCACCTCTTTGGTTGAGAAGAATGGCTCGAAAATTATTGAGAGATTCTCCTCGGGAATGCCGCAGCCAGTGTCAGTAATGTTGATGTGGAGCATACGGTTCTTCCGCTTGAAAGAAGTGGTTACGGTCAATTTTCCCCCATCGGGCATGGCCTCTATGGCGTTGAAGATCACGTTCATAATGCATTGCTGAATTTGATTGTAATCCCCGGTTATCTCGGGAAGATCAGGATCAAACTCTTCGTGGATGGCAATGTTCTGCAACTGCATCCGGTGTTGGCAGAGTAGAATTACCGAGCGGATGATGTCGTTGATAGCGACCGGGCGACGTTCCATCTCTTGCTGGCGAGAAAAAGAAAGCAAATTGGATACAATCTGGCCACAACGAGAAGACTCATGAGCAACAAGTTCCAGATAGCGACGGAACTCCTCAAGTTCCTCCGCCCCTAGTTCATCCTCATCCAAGGTGCGCAACATTAATTTGGCCAGGGTATGTATACCGGCGATGGGATTATTGATCTCGTGGACGCTACTGGCAACCAATTTACCCAGGGCAATCATCTTGTCTTCGTGTACCAATTTGGCCAAATCTTTCTTGACCTGCCTTGCTTTGCGCTCTAGCCGCGACTCGAGATCATCTGTAATATCTTGATAAAACTCAAGAACCATGTTTACTTGATCATAATCATTTTTTAAGGGGTAAGTAATCACCTCGAGATAGCGGGGCTTGTTTTCGCGGTCCAAATGCTCGTGAATGCCGTGGGCGGAAAGACCGGTTTTCAGGGTTTCCTTCATGGGACAGTGGCAGCTTTTAGAATTGCAGGGCTGCAAGGAACGATGGCTCACCTCATGACAGGTCCTACCAACCACTTCCTCTTTGGACAAACCAAGCAGGCTGAGCATGGGTTCATTGGTATCGAGAATGCGGAAATCGTGTCGCAAAAGGAATAAAGGTTCTCTAATTCCCGCGAATAAAGTGTTGATCATGGTTTGAGAAAAATCCAGGTCACGTGCCCGAGCCTTGTACTCCCCCTTGAAGGTAACCATGTCACTGATAAGCCGCGAGATAGTGTAATCCAGCACCTGGGCGTGAGGAGGCTTATTCCTGATGAGGTCTTGAAGCAGTTCCTCTTTGCCTGTGAGCTCGATAATTAAGTCCAGGTTTTCCAATTGGGGGAGATCACGGTAGTCGGTGGTGGTGTAGATACCCTGCTCTTTGGCGAGAAGAAAGCCGGGAGCCTCCGGATTGATGTCAGCCACCGCAACGATTTTGGCCTTTAGGTGCCTAAAACGGTCATGGGCAAGCATTTCCAGGAGGTTCTGGCACCTGGTGCCGCCGCCTATTATGGCGATATTCGGCCCGTCGTTTTTGGACTTCGCCTTCCGGGATTTGGATGGGGGAGAGGGTTTTTTTGCAGTAGTCTTGGTGGATTGTCTGGCCGTGCCTTTACTTTTACGTGCTTTGGCCATGGAGATATCCAGGTTAGAATGTAGAGCCTATTTCAGTATATCTGAAAGTGTAGCATTTCGCAACAATAGGCTCTCGTTGAGGAAAGGTTTTTAAGGTAATTTTATGATATCTAGGCTAAGGAGGGGATTTATGATGAGTTTCTGTTGGAATTTAACTCACTGCCTGTTCCTCTGATTTGGGGAATTCCAGTCTCATATTAGAGAAGGTTTCTTCATCACCGGGGAAGTCACTGGGGAAGACAATGACGTTCGCAATTTTGCAGCCGAATTTCTCATACAGCTGTATCGCACCCCTACTAACGAGTTCAACGTCCAGTTCCACCACTTTGATATTTTTTTGTACCAGCATGTCAAGGGAGGTACTTACTGCTTGAATACGGGCCGCTCATCCACCGCAGCGAATTCAGTGTAGGCCTTCGCTGCCCACTTGTACACAACTTCCTTCAAAGCCTTTTCCAAACCTGGCGGGCATCCTTGAGTGCTGCGGGCGATGTATTGTATGGTTTCGAATCCGTCCAAGGTGGGTTCTCTAAAGGCAATGACGTAGGATATGGGAAGTGCGCCTTTGTCAACGACTTCATTAACATCTCGCCAGAATATTTTCCTGAATGTTTCTAAAGCCCTTTGAAATGAGGCTAACTCTTCATTCATTTTAACAACCTCCTGATGTTGCGGATTCTTGAAACGTTTTACCGACTTCCGGGCGAACACGCGGCAACCTAGTAGAAAGTCCTGTTATCTTGTGATTCTGAGACTTATCAGACCAAGGCAGCACGAAAAGATTGTCTCTTGTGGAGGTGTGTTGCAAGGTGCTTGCAGTAATTTAAGTGTAGGATCAAAGGCCGTGTCGTGTAAATAGGGGGAATCCATATTTTTGTGGGAGAAAACCTTAGAATTGAGGAGTGGGGATTTGAAAAGGCATAGGGCATAGAGCATGGGGCAGAGAGTATAAGAAAAATCAAATCTCCCTCAGGCCTGCTCCTCTGGTGGGGCGGGCCTCTGTGCCCGGCAAAGGTAGTCGTCCCGCTGTGCCTAGTTTTCATGGCTGATAGCTGACGGCTGTCAGCCGATAGCTAATAAATAAGCGGCGGGGAAAGCAGGCCAAAAACCCCCGCCGCTTGGTGGGTTATGATAGGAGGGGTGGATACGTCCCTCCAGGTTGGTTATCAATGGATCCGGTGGCCTTCAATGGTTATGGGGCTACTCTAAGTAATCCAGCACGAAGTCCAGCTTCATCATATCCTCGGGCCACCATTTGACACTCGTCTTCTCTTCGCCGGGGTACACGTCTTTGCCACCAATTTTTTCAATGCTCATCTCAAGAAAGTGCATTTCTGTAAGCTTGTACTTCTTGATGATTTCAGGCGGCAGCAAGACGACAAGACCTGTCTCCTTGGCGCAGTCCCACTCAAAAGCTTCATTGGGAGCTGCTTCCTCTTCTCCGGTTTTGCCTGAGTAAATCTTTAGCAGCGTACCTGAGACCTTCATCCCCGGCTTCATGTCAAATTCCTCGTACACCTCGTCCGATACGTGCCACCATAAGGCTCTCATCCCCAATGCTATGTATCCTTTGACCAGCATGGGGTCAAAACCGCAGACACCTACACGACATTTCTCTGGCATGCTCTACCTCCTTTTAATAAAATCGCAGCATAAGCTCGTTCTATCAGGACTCTGTGGGA
>JBFFBS010000120.1:0-10439 GCA_041560295.1 Syntrophobacteria bacterium
GAGATCAAGCGCAAGCAAAAGGCCCTTGATAAGATGGCGCGGCGGCAGGGTAAGAAAGACCAGAACGGAGACGTTGACAAGGAGCCAACTGCAGAGCCCCCAGAGGAGGAAGAGCAAGAATAGGCCCAGTGCGTGGTTCCCCTTGAGCGCTTTAAGACAATGAGCGGGTCCCATATTCTCCCGCTTGGACTGACAACGGGGCTTATGAATCAAGTCAGCACTTCGCCCGCAACTCTATTTATTGAGGAGGGAATCAATGGCACAGATTTTCTAGATTTCGGATTTCTTCTCTCGGTGCAAAAAGCTTGTAATGGGATGGCTGCGCATGAACAGCACAGTTACCGCTATCAGGAGATTTACTTCATAATTTTCATCTTGCGAGGATAAGCTGTTCGCCACAATGCACGCAGTACTTGGTTCCTCCACGTCGACTCATAGCGTGTTTCTCTTCACTACACTCTCTCATGAGAATGGCCTCATTAACCACCGCACCACAGAACGAGCAAAAGCGCACCGGAGCATTTGCTCGCCTATGATTAAAGTTGAGGCACCTCTTTCGCTGCATTGTCATTCTGCACTCTCTCCCCATCTATGATTATGAACTCTCGGGAATCTCTGTATTTCTATCACTCAGTTCTTTCTCACAAATGGCCTTATGATTAACGTCTGATCCCACCCTTTTCCAAAACCCTTAACCTTTGCCCCCCTTTTAACCATGGGCTAATAAATAGCCGGTGTGCCAATTCCTGATAAGCTACTTGAATGAGAGATCTTACCATACTATTGAGACACAATAAAATGATTAGATTGTTTCGATTTCAGCTATTTATCTGAAGTTTCCAATTCCACAAGAATGTTTTGATATCCAAAGCATATGTTCAATTCAGGCAGATAGGGTGCACATGAAAAACGCAAGAATCAAAAGCCTTAAAAACAATCATTTAGGGCTTTTCATAATGGATTTGGCGTCCCCAAGGGTACTCCCCGTTTACCCCAGTTTTTATCTTCGTCTCAGAAAACAACATAATTACATTAAGTTTTATTCTTCTTGAAGACATGGGAAGCAGTTGCTTGTCCTGGTGAGGAGTCTTACGATTTAACTTGCGATCAGCCTGATTAATTTCTATGAGTTCATTTCTTGGTAAGTGCTGCTGCAACTTTCTTGACCTCGGGGTTGGCCAAGGCTTCAAGTTTCTTTTTGACCGTTCTTGAAAAATATTCCTGTTCGGTCTTATTCAAGGGTTCTCCATTGAGCTTTTTCAAAACAAGCTCTTTTTGCTTTGGGGAGAAGAGGGTGCTCAGATAGTAGCTTAGTTGAAATGATCGGCGCTGTTTGTCCTTCTCTCTTTCTCGCCTTGATTTCGAAGTCTCAAGATCGGTTGCGTATCTTCTGAGAGTATTCATCAAACGTTCTGTTGACAAGGAAACCTTTGTGCCAAGGGTCAACAAATCAGCGGCGAGCAGATCTTCATACCTGGCTTTCAGAGAAGCTGAAACTTTCTCAAGACCTTCCGGTTTCTCCAAACCCTGGCGGGTGAGCAATTCAGAGCTTACCAACAGTAGCTTTTCCAGATCTTGTCTTTTGCGACTGCGAGGTTTGTGCTTGGCCAATAAGGCCGCAAAATCCAAATTCATGCCTTTGTGAGCACAATTTGCCAAGACAACAGGAAAGCCCTCTACTAGCCTTAGATCCTTGGAGTCACCCAGTTCGGCCAGCAGTTCAACCACCTGCTCTTCTCCAAGTTCCTCTACTTCCGGCGAGACGAGAGAATAGCCGAGACGCGACAAATTGAAAACAAGATCTTCCCTCTTCATATCCGCGCCCTAACCTCGTCAAGAGATTCGTCACTTATCAGTTCCTGCTCGCGCAAGCCCTCAGCCAAATAGACAAAGTTTCTCATCACTTTTTCAGGGTTCAAATCGTAGCGTGCAGCCACAGAATACCTCTCAAGCAGTTCTTCTGCCTTCACTTGCCCGGTAGCAAAGACTGCAACGCAGTCGTCCCTGTCCACAGGTGTTCCCCGAAACATCTTGGTGATAATCAAATCGGTTAGATTCAACACACCCAGATAGATGTGGCTCCACCGTTTGATCAGAATATGTCTGCCCGGTTGCAAGGGTGAATCCAAAAGATTGGTGGTGAAGACTTTGTTTCCAGACCAGAATTGATAGATGAAGTTGGGGTCATCATCGTGGGCGAGACCACCTCCCTTTTCTTCATAGCCCAAGTCCCTAAGGAATTTCATCAACCTCTCATATTCTCTCGCCACGGGCACAGTGAAGTCTATATCCTTTGTAGAATCCTTGATTTTGAGGAGGGTCAGAGCCGTACCGCCACAGGCAATCAAGCGAACGCGGAAGTTCATCAGGCTGTTCCAGTTGTCCAAGGTATCCAGTAAGTCCTGGTCACTCAGCCCGTAGCGATTAGGTGGTCCCATAGATCCTCCAGTTTCAGTAACAAACTAACTCCTCGAATTGTATTTGTCAAGAAAAAATTGTATATATTTATACAAAATAATTGTATAAATATATACAAAGCAATCTATCCTCTTAACATACTTATGACGCCCCAAAGGAGATTTATTTCGCAAAGTGACTTGCCCCGAGCGAAAGCGAAGAAGGGCAAGTTCACACCCTGTCGCCACCCAATTAGGGGTGTGCATAAAGAGTTCAACAACTCTCCCTGCAGGAGCATTCGAAAGAAAAAGGGTCAATTGGAAAAACCAATTGACCCTCTTTTTTTTCATGGCGTCCCCAAGAGTACTCCCCGTTTACCCCAGTTTTTATCTGCGTCTCATAGAACAGCACAATTATGTTGAGTTTTACCATTCTCGAAGACAGCGGAAGCCATTGCTGGTCCTAGTATGAGGTGTTTTGATTGGTATTTAGCTGAAGCTCAGAGTTCGCAACTTGACCCAGCGGTTCTACTAAATGGGGAGAACTACAAAGCCTTTCTACAGTTCAAAATTGCCTCTATATTGTCCTGCGCCCAGTCATCTACCCGTCTTTCTGTTTCGACATAGTTGATCACTCTTTCGGAGAGGTGTATTTCTTTCATTAATGCCTGCGCGATCTTTTGACCTCCATCTTTGGCCCGCATGGGGTTGACGTAAATAATCCCGTCTTGTTCGCCAAAACCCTTTAGTTTGAGTACCCTTGAGGCGCCACTCGTGCTCAGAGCCAGGATGCCTCGCCTCTCTGGGCTTTTGTATTTTTGCGACAGGATGTACTCAAATGCAACCAGGTTCATCCCGTCCTCGAGAGGGGTCACGAGCATAACATCAACCTCTTTCATAAACCGGTAGTTTTGGGGCGGCGAAATTCCTTCATCTATGTGGATAATGGAGCCGGCTCCCATCTTCTTTTTAAGCTTGGTCACTCTTTTTTCCAGAAAGGCCTCCAGCTTTTGATAATCCGGATTTTCAGATCTGCTTGGTGCTGTTACTTGGTAGAAACGGGCATCCTGTTGTGAATGCCTTAGTTTGGCAAGGGCGTGCTGAAAAATGCTGAGTCTGGCGATAAGTCCTTTAGTATAGTCGCATCTCTCAAGACCACCAAAGATATACCTTGCTGCTTTTCTGTCCTCGCTGATCTTGGAGTAAAGACTTTGTCCACTCCAGTCATGGTTCAGCTTTTTGCCTTTCGAGACTTGAGAGAGGATGTTATCCACATCTAGACCTATGGGAAAGGCCCCAATGGTTGTAACGGAATCCTGATGAATAACTTCGTAAAATTGGTCGGCGATTCGTATTTCCACAGGAAACCATTCTTGAAGAGCTTCCAAATAGTGGTCACAATACTCTTTCGTGTGAAAACCTATGAAATCATTGGAAAGCATGTCCCATATAAGCTTCTGCAAAGCCGTCTCAATGGTCTCTCCGAATGGATCGTATATCTGATCTTTCACTCTGTTTCTTTTGTCCTCACGGATGAGCCCCTGGATCTCATGAATATTGAAGAAGGGCGTGTGTATGAATTGACCCAGGTGTATCTTCTGTTTTTCTTTTTCAGAGACACCTTCTTCTTCCAAAAGTGCTCTATAAACCCCAGCAATTCGCATCAGATGGTAGTCCTGGTTCCATATAACAATAGGGTCTTTGTCTCGGCGCAATTCTTTGGTCTTGCGGGTCTCATCAATGATGGTATTGGCAAAGGTGACGCTGCTGCTTGTGTATTGAACAAAATCATTTTTCACGAAGTGAGGTCTTGGAAAAACTGGGGTCTTTTTATAAAAAAGTGGAGGTCGCGTAAGGTGCATGAGAGGCCAGAGAAACCCATTGGCAAATTTGCTATAGTAACTGTGCATATGCTTGGTGTCGAAAAAGACAAACCTCATGTAAAAATCGTATCCTTTAAACTTAAAATGCATTCTGCCATCACGCTTTATCTCAATGTGAGGAAACCTGTCAGGCGCGTATTTCGCTTTTCTCATCTTTTTGAATAATTGAGTGTGATGCCCTCTGGTCACATCGATATCGTATTCTCCCATGGAGGCCCCTATCCAGGTAGTGTCCCATTTCCCCGGCTTGAGAAGACCTGCCATGGCCTGAACCAAACCTCCCTCTCCAAAGCTTGGAGCCTCTGGCTGAGTTCCCTTTTTTAGGCACTCTTCAGCGTCTTTTAGAAAGTCTTCTGAAAAACCGAATGGTCCCCTGTTGGAGACAATGACAAGGTAACTCACCTTAAATCGCTCCTCTCGCCCCCTATCCAGCCTGAAAGAAAGGTCAAGAGTTCTTCGGGGGGCCTGATCCACAAATCAGCAGCAGTTGGTCGTAATTCATCACGAACCAGTATACCTATACCTTTGCCCTTAATGGCTCTGAACGCATCCTCATCCGTCAAATCATCTCCCAGATAAGCGCATACCGCATCCTGATGCATTTCCGCAAGGATGGTTCCAACTGCATCGCCCTTGTTCCTGCCCGGCACACGTAGTTCAAGACCACCGTCAAATTTCTGCAAACTGAGCTGCCACGCCTGGGCGAGAGTCGACCATCTGGGTTCAACCTGATTTCTTATTTCATTTACCATTTCTTGGTCTAGCCCTCGCCAGTGAATAGCCAGACTACCTGGTTTTTTTTCACAGCGGCTTGTAAGCCCAAGCTCTTCGATACCCTCGTCGGCCGCCACTAAACCATCTAAGTGTTTTTCGTCTATCGAATCAATCTCATACGATCCATCCGTTTTCAAACGCTCCAGTCCATGGGAGCCCCATATTTCCGGCTGCTTTTCCAACTGCAGAAGGGGTATCAAATCCTTTGTCCACCTCCCTGAAATAATAACCAAGCGTATATCGGGCACGTGCATTATCTTATTAAGCAAGTGGCGTATGCCCGGATAGGGTTCAGCTTTATTCGGCTCTTTGTGAAAAGGAGCCAGGGTTCCATCGTAGTCAAGGAGTAAAACCTTTTGGGAAGCCTCGTTCCTTCGGTGGTAAAAAAGTTCGAGGTCAATATCACGATTGAGGACTTTCATACTGTTACCACCTTATGGGGCAAAACACGCGATTATTACCCTAACATGCTTACTTCGAACCGTCTACATATGTCAACTTTGGTCTTTGTCCTCTCCTATGATTTCAGGTGAGGCGGTAAGTATAGAGATGCAATGGTGTGTCTTTCGCTAGACACTTATGGGGAATGGTGATGTCGCTTGTTGTTAAAGGAGCGATTCTGGCTTAAAAAATGCAATTCATGTGGTACAAGTCAAATCCACTCATGATCTTATTGCAGTTTCAAATGGCAGATAATTTGACTAATTGCAGCTAATTCGGTAATCTACGGTTCCACTTTAACTTCAAAATCGAACATTCATGATTGATCCATTTGCGGTAAAAGATTGTGCCCTCATTGCCATCGCCACCGGTGAGCGTGCCAATGATCTCAGAGAGTTGAGAGATCGCCTGGAGACAACCCGTCCAGGCTGTATCTATCATCATTTTTGGGGAGGCCTTCTTCGGCCCAGCTTTGATGATCCCGAGTACCAAAATGACTTCGCGGTTTGGGCTTATCACGGACTGCACGACAGATTTCTCGCAGAGCGGCTTGCCCTTGTCGATCCCACCGATTTTAATGATTTGGAAGACTTGCGACGCGAGTTGATCGAGATAATCGAAGAGAGGCTGGATGAAAATGAGCTGGTCGCCTGGACCGCGGCACATCAACAGTTTCAATTTATTCGCTCGCAGATCGTTGTCTTTGATACAAGAATCCGGATCAGCAAACCGGAAGAGCTCAAGGAGCTGATTCCTCAACTCACGGTCGGCAGTGTTTTCTATCACTTCGTGGACGCTCGAGGGCGCACAGCCAATAAGAATGATGATTTCAGCGAATGGCTCATGGGTTTTGGAGACACCTATGATGAGCTGTTGGAACAGATTGCGTCCCTGGATCCCTATTTCAAATCACTGACGGAGTTGAGGTCTCAGCTTGGGGATATATTCAAGGAGTATATGCATACATGACCGATGGCCTGCTGGAAAGATACCAAGAGATAGTCGGTGAAGATGTCATCAACAATCTTCGCCAGCTTGCCGAGCCTCTCAGAGGTACAAAAGTGGTGCATGTGAATTCCACTCGGGAGGGTGGCGGTGTGGCCGAGATTCTTCATCGCATGATCCCCTTAAAACAGGAACTAGGGCTGGAGCCAAGCTGGGAAGTTATCGTTGGAGACGCAGACTTCTATCAGTGCACCAAGTATATGCACAACACTTTGCAGGGGGACCGGTTCGAAATCCCTCAACCTCTGCTCAGGCGGTATGAAGAGATCAACCAGGAAAATGCGGAACGACTTCGGGATCAATTAGAAGCAGCTGATTTCGTCATTATCCACGATCCACAGCCTGCACCCCTGTTGCACTTGTGCTCCGGGAGAAGGGGGAAGTGGATCTGGCGTTGTCATATAGATGTGAGTCGTCCTTACCGGCCGGTTTGGAAGTATTTACGCAGTTATGTTGAGCTTTATGATGCCAGCATTTGGTCCCTGGCAGAGTTTGCCCAAGCGCTCCATCATCCTCTTTACCTCATTCGCCCCAGTATTGATCCCCTCAGTGAAAAGAACATCGAATTGCAGGACTCAGAACTTCAGGAAGTCGTGGAGCGATTTGGACTTGATCCCGACCGTCCAATTATTGTCCAAGTCTCCCGCTTTGATCGATTCAAAGATCCCTTGGGAGTAATCCAAGCGTTTCGTCTGGCAAAGACATTCATTCCTCTACAGCTCGTGCTCGCAGGAGGTGGAGCAACAGATGACCCAGAGGGGGAGGAGGTTTTCGCCGAAGCGAGGGCCGCGGCAATGGACGAGCCAGACATCCACATCTTGCTCCTCCCTTCGGATTCCCACCGTACCATCAACGCACTGCAGCGAATCTCAGACATCGTGGTGCAAAAATCCACCAAGGAAGGTTTCGGCCTCACCGTCACAGAAGCAATGTGGAAAGGGAAACCGGTGATCGGCGGAGAAGTTGGTGGTATAAGACTCCAGGTGCACAACCACCACACTGGCTTCCTGGTCAATACCCCGGAAGGGGCAGCGCTTCGCATCAGGTACCTCCTTACCCACAGGGACAAGTTGGAGGAAATGGGACAAAAGGCACACCAGTTTGTAATGGAGAATTTTCTCATCACGCGTCACGTGAGGGAATACCTGACGCTAATGGTGGCAATACTTAGGGGAACGGAAGAGAGGATTGAACTAATATGATTCCCCATTAGCAGTGTGCCTATAGGGTTCAAACTCATCCTGATGGAACAATTTAAGATTGACCTCAATGACGCAACACGAAAGTCGGGTATGTCATCAAATAAAATGCGATCAGATAAAGAAAAACTGGACCGGATTGTAGCTGAAGCCCGGAGCAAACGCCAGCAGCGGGAGCAAGGCTATCGAGAGCAGGCGCTCAAGATCTATCCCTGGGTCTGTGCGCGGTGCGGGCGCGATTTTCAAGGCAAGAAACTTCGTGAGCTCACGGTCCATCACAAGGACCACAACCACGATAACAATCCGTCCGACGGGAGCAACTGGGAGCTACTGTGTCTTTATTGTCACGACAATGAGCACTCGCGATATCTCGATGAGGAATGGTATGAGCAGGAGATGCCAGGCGGCGAGCAGGAGCCACCTGCAACCCATAAGCCCTTCGCCGATCTCAAGACCTTATTGAAGGAAGAAAAGTAGCTGGTCAATTTCGATGTTGACAGGGGTTCGAAAACTCTCCCTGCAGGAGCATTCGAAAGAAAAAGGGTCAATTGGAAAAACCAATTGACCCTTTTAATTCTTTGGCGTCCCCAAGGGTACTCCCCGTTTACCCCAGTTGTTACCTACTTCTCAGACAACACCAAAATTTCGTTGAGTTCTACCAATCAAGGAGACACCGAAAGCCAATGCTGGTCTTAATAAAAGGCATATAGAAACCCTAATAGGTAGTTTTCCGATTAACTAAAACAAACCCCCCTGTGGTATAAAACATTTCGGGCTTTATTAGCCCGTAGCCCCCATTGACCTTGGTTGCTGGACTGGTCAGTGGGGGCTTTTTCTTCTTGCTATCACCCTTTTTATTTTTGTAATCTAGTATCAGTTCATTTTCCTTCTCTTCAGAATACTCATGAGTCACTCCTGTATCCCTCCTGGTCTGCTTTGATTGTTTTAAACATAGTATCCAATCTGTGCTTTGTTGAGTAGAGGGATGTTGGATTTGAAATGAGAATCCGCAGAGTAATAACTCGACTGGGATGGGTGTTGGGGTTGGTGTTCTTTTTGCCAGTCCTTTTCGTTTTAACAATAGTATTCTTCCCGGTCACTATACTTATAGGGATGTGGGTAGAGGATGCGTTTGCTGCGAGTATTGGCACCAGGAGAAGAGACTGATTGAATCGAGGATTCATAGAGGGGAGATAGTGAAGTTAATGCGACCAACAAGTTTGTTCTTTCTGGTTCTGTGTATTTTTGTGATTACTTCTTGTGGGGGTAAAGAGCCAGATCCCAAAAAGGATTTTGAAGGTATTATTAGTCGGTTAGATAGTTACCTAAGTGAGCAACCGCTCTTATTACTCGTTGATAGGACTGTAAAAGTAGATGGTAGAATAACACCCGCTTACAAGGTAGATAAAATAGTCGGTTATGAGATGGTATACGATATACAAAGGACCGATTCTTTAGTTTCTCCCTATCTTGGATATGAAGACATCCTAGTCATTGAATTGGCATATCGAAGGGTAAGCAATCAGGATAGCGGTGATTTGATAAGTGATTTTTATAAGAGGGAACTTGAGAAAACCGAGAGAGAAATGAGGGAAACAGAATCCTCAGATGTCAAATCCCTGCTAGAGCAGAACTATCAGATTCTGAAGGACAGAAGAAGCGGTTTTTATTCTGCTGATGATGCATTGAGCTATACTGAACCAGAGGACTTTGGAAAAGAATATGAAAACACTGCCACTATCCATTATGCCTACCAAGAAGGTAGATGGGTTTACAAAAGCATAGAAGGGTCAGCTATGCCAGGTTGGGTAATAAGCTGTCTCAAAGAATTACCTCAGAACCAAGAGTGGAGAGATGCAATTGGAATAGGGAGGTAAATACGAGAGAAAGATAAAGAGATTTTTTCTAGATTCTTTAATTCTGGTAAAATTCACATCTTGGCAAGATATGTTTAGTCCCTACCTAGAGAGCTTTACCCCAGCATTTTGTGCCGAGACCCCAGAAGCCAAAAGTGTGAATTAAGGGATGTAATCTAAACTATTGCTCTAATCGGGGTGAGTTCCAAAACTCATCATTATTTACACTCTGGGTCTTAGGCATTTCACCAACACTTTCCGTACTTGTAGGCCTATATTCAAGATTCGAAAAATCTCCGAAAAATTAGCTTGACCAGATATGCCACACTGTGGTACCAGGAGAGAACTAGGTGCCTGGCAGAGTTGGTTTTTCTTAGCTGAACATGAGGTCATTTCTGGATCGTCTAGCGATTCCTTAATGTATTCTTTCCGGTCGCTCTCTTCTGACAAAAGTTTCTCCAGCAGTAAGTCTAAAAGCGCCAGTTTTAAGTTATTCAAGCACGAGTAGTGGCATCATTTGTCGGACCGAAGGTTCGGGCACGAGCCAAGGTTTTATCGGGTTATCCACTAGGCAAATTAGTAAGCTAACCAGATAGGGAGGCCCTGAGGTCAAAAAATGTGAACCTGAGGGGTAACATTATGACAGCAAGTGATTGGATGGTGATACTGGCAGTCCTGCTAGCTCCGATAATTGCAATACAAGTGAGTACCTATATAGAAAAAAGGCGTGAGAGGCGCTTGAGAAGGTTCTCTGTCTTTAGAACTCTAATGACAACTAGAGCTACCAAACTATCCCCAGCGTTTGTCGAAGCTCTTAACATGATAGACGTTGAGTTTTACGGAAATGACAGAAAATCGAAAGCAGTCAGAGAGGCTTGGAAGTCA
>JBFFBS010000121.1:0-10425 GCA_041560295.1 Syntrophobacteria bacterium
ATCCTTCCAATGCTATGATCGGATACTTTGTATCCAAATTTCCCTACCCCTATTTCAAGAAAATAGCATTTACATTAACCACGGAAGTAAATAACGCAAGTGAAATTAAAAGGTTAAAAGCTAACTACCACAGTGTGGCATGCTTATTGCGGTTATAGAAATCAAAAGACCAACAAAACAATAGTTGTCCTGAAGGGAAAAAATACAGTTCCAATAAAACTTTAATGATCCGACATTCTATAATCGGGAATATAAGAGGATAGATTATTCAATATTAGAAAGGAGGCTTTATGCTTTGTTGTGTTGGTATTTTTGCAGGGGCATATGTGGGGCAATCTTTAGGTGGTCATTGGACTGTTACCGGACCAGCGGTGGGTTTTGCTGTAGGCCTTTATGGTGATATGAAGTTAATGCATGGTAGGCATGGGCAAAAGTCCCCGAATAGCAATCACAAAAGTAAGATGTTTTGTTGCGATTCATCTCCCAAGCGGGAAAAAACGGAAAATCCGCTATTACAAGGCAGTGATATCAACGCAAAAGAGGTCCGGCAAGACAGTGGTTAGTAAATTTGAGTTGATAAGAATTTCCTTAGGCTGAAATGTAAGCGTTACAGGTGTCAATTCCCTAGCAGATCGGGCCCAAACTAAGATTCGCTTAATGCGAACTGAACAAAGGGCAGGGTTGCTACGGCTCTGCCCTTTTCATTTGTCTTCTCGATCTAAAGTCTGTACTGTTTTCCGAAAGTGAAATTACATACTTTAAGCCACACTTTTTTGTTTGAGAACCTGCTACCGCATGTAGTATTTATTTTGCCAGAGTTTGTTATAAAGATCTCTGCTGTCGATATTAACTTTATCCCAGCGAGAAAAACTTTCCTTATTATTCTTGATTTGCGCCTTATTGCACCCGAAAGGGCGCGCCATCAGGTCCCAGTTTGATCCCTTCTATCAGCAAGGTAATTTCTACCTCATTTCCCACAGCTCCGCCTTGTCCCTCGCCAAGCCCATAGTTCATGCCGTAATCGCTCCGTTTGATTGTTGTGGTGGCCTCAAAACCGCTCCGATAGCCCCCCCATGGGTCCGGGCCGAAGCCGAGAACTTTGAAGGGCACTTTCACTGAACGGGTCACCCCGTGTAGAGTCAGCTCGCCGAAGATGAAACCCTCGTTCTTACCAGTGGCTTCCACCGAGGTGCTCACAAAACGCATGATCGCGAATTTCTCCACATCGAAAAACTCCTCTGAACGCAAATGATTGTCTCTCTTCTCGTGGTTGGTGTCCACGCTATGCACGTTTATTATGGCCTCCACCTTCGAAGCCTCCAGATTGTCACGATCGATCTTTATAGTTCCGGTAACATCCGAGAAGGTACCCGACACTTTGGAAAACAAATGACGAATCTTGAAATTGG
The DNA here is from genome assembly GCA_041560295.1 of Syntrophobacteria bacterium. Classification (GTDB taxonomy): domain Bacteria; phylum Desulfobacterota; class Syntrophobacteria; order BM002; family BM002; genus BM002. The sequence continues at coordinate 1,410 of JBFFBS010000121.1, forward strand.
CCATGCTGTGTACCTTGTCAATCATATAAGTCTCAACCTCCGCATGTGCTGACAGCGGAAGAATGAGAGAGATAACTCCAGCTATCAGCAACGCAGAGGTTAGAATTTTGCGGTAGTTCATGATTCGACCTCCATTCAGAATGGAGTATTGGGGTTGAAAAGACGCCAATCTTTTTTCATTACTCCATGACTCCATTGCTCCACCACTCCATATCTTATGTTAAGGTATCGCACTGCCACCCAAAGAGATCACTTCTCCTTGCATGAAGACTTAATATAGGAACGGTTTTTATGTATTACAAGATGAGGGTTGACCTCCTTCACTAACAGATGACAACTTTCTGCGAGACATGTATTATTCTGTGGCTTTATTCCCCAGAGTTCCTGAACTTGTATGCACCAAGCTTGGTGGCTCATTTTGTCTGACTTCTCCATTCATTAAGGTGAACTCTTTGCGACGGACCTCATTATATCTACTCATGGCTACTCACGTCTTTCTGGCCTCTGGTACCTATGTTTTTGCCAAGGCAGCTGCTGTCGGCTTCCCCAATGCTGAGACCCTGACCCTTGCGCGAGCATTGGGTGCTGGTCTCATTCTTTTATTGCTTACCGGCTGGCTGATACCCAGGCCGAGATTCGGGATGAAAGACTGGCTGAAGATACTTGGGTTTGGCATCCTCCTCGTTCCCCTCAACCAGTACGCATTTCTTCGAGGTCTCCGACACACTGTGCCCAGCCATCCTGCACTTTTTTACGCTTTGACTCCCCTGGGCGTCCTGCTACTGACCGGTGGCCTTCGGCAAGAAATGCCACCAAAGCGCAAAGTCCTTGGTGTTCTCCTTGCGCTCGTGGGAGTATGTATCGTTCTCCGCCCATGGGAAGCAGGGGAGACCATAACAGAACTACGTATTGGGGATTTCTGGGTTCTTTGCGCTGTGCTTGCCTGGGTGGTCTATACCGTTTTGGTCGGCCGGACTTGTCAGAATCATGACCCTCGTGTTGTCACAGCATGGAGTTTGATCCTGGGGGCGGTTGTCATGATTCCCATAGGAGGGTACTCACTGTTGACTATGGACTACGGTGCTATTCCACTTGCTGCCTGGGCTGGACTCGCCTGGATGGTGGTGCTGACCAGTGTGGTGATGATGCTGGTTTGGAATGTGCTCCTGAGTTATCTAGGACCTGTGGAGGTAGCCATCTGTACGAATGCTCAACCTCCAACCACAGCGGTACTGTCGGCTCTAATGGCTGCTGTTGGCTTGCTGTCTAGTGAACAGGACCTGGGTCTGCTCTTCTGGCTGGGCATGATTGTCATTCTAACCGGCGTTATCCTCGTACAATTGGAGCATAGAGCATAGGGCACAGGGAAAAGCCAGCAGGCTGCTTCTATTCTGTCTCCTGTCTCCTTCCTTGATGCTCCATCCTCAGCACCCTTTCCCCAGATAGTGGTTTTTCCTATTGACAATCTCCACATCGATTTTACTTTTACTTGAATACCTACATTTTCCCGATTCTAATTAATAAACATTCGATTCATCACAAGATGATCTGAATTGTTGTTCGACTTTGGTGATGACAGTTCAGGGGGAGGTTTTTGTATGGACAGGCAGCAGCAGGCCGAGGCATTGGCAAACTCTTGGAAAACTGAACCACGCTGGCAGGGAATCCAGCGGCCTTATGCCGCTGAAGACGTGGTGAGGCTTCGCAGCTCAGTTCAAGTAGAGCACACCCTCGCCCGCATGGGGGCTGAGAGGTTGTGGCATCTGATGCACACTGAACCCTACGTCCGGGCTCTCGGGGCCCTGACCGGCAATCAGGCTGTGCAGCAGGTACTGGCTGGATTGCAAGCAATTTACCTGAGCGGTTGGCAGGTTGCGGCGGATGCAAACACCGCAGGCCAGACCTACCCGGACCAGAGTTTATATCCAGTCGACAGTGTGCCGAATGTGGTAAGGAAGGTGAACAATGCCCTACTCAGGGCTGATCAGCTTCAACATTTGCATGACAAGGGCAAGATCAATTGGTTCGCTCCCATTGTCGCAGATATTGAGGCTGGATTTGGTGGACCACTCAACACTTTTGAAATAACCAAGGCGTGCATCGACGCCGGTGCGGCAGCCGTTCACTTAGAGGACCAGATATCCTCCTTGAAGAAATGCGGTCACATGGGCGGCAAGGTTTTGGCCTCAGCCTCGGAATATCTGCGGAAGTTTGTGGCTGCCCGGCTCGCCGCTGACGTGCTTGGTGTGCCCACTGTAATGGTAGCGAGAACAGATGCCAATGGAGCCCGACTGACCCGAACCGACATCGATCCACTTGACCATCCCTTTTTGACTGGAGAGAGGACCGTCGAGGGTTACTTCGAGGTCAAGGGTGGGCTGCAACTTGCCATTGCCAGGGGACTGGCCTATGCCCCTTACGCCGATGTCATTTGGTGTGAAACCTCAACCCCTGACCTGGGTGAGGCGCGGGAGTTTGCTCAGGCTATTCACGAAAAATTTCCGAACAAATTATTAGCATATAACTGCTCGCCCTCCTTCAACTGGAAACTCCATCTGGATGAACCCACAATTCGGAGTTTTCAGGATGAACTCGGCACCATGGGATATAAGTTTCAGTTTGTTACCCTGGCTGGCTTCCACACCCTGAATACTGCCATGTTTGAGCTAGCCCACGCCTACAAAACCGAGGGAATGGCTGCCTATTCCCGCCTGCAGGAACATGAATTTGCAATGGAACGGGAGCAGGGCTACAGCGCCGTCAAACACCAGAGTTTTGTGGGGGCAGGATATTTTGACGAGGTTCAGAATGTGATTACTGGGGGTGAAACCTCCACGGCGGCATTAACGGGCTCTACCGAGGAGGAACAATTCGAATAAATACTAGGCACTAAGAACTAGGAACTGGACATAGAATCGAGTAGCCAGTAGTTGAGGGGAACTAAATTTTGATTGCTTTTCTCCTGGATTCTGACTCCTGGCTCCTGACTTCTTGCTTTTAATGCCCACTGCACCCTAGTCGCCTCGTTTGCTCATATGGAAAGATATCAATAATTCCACCAGCGTCGATCCGAGCCTGGATCTGACGCCAGAAATCCACCCCAAACAACTCTGAATGTTCCTCAATAAATAGAGCTTTCAGTTCACCTTTCAATCCCAGAAAATACTGGAATTCTTCTGGGAAAATATCATTTTCGCCTACGGTAAACCAAGGCTCGTCCGACAGCTCTTCGGCATGACTTCTCGGTTGGGGTATCTTTCTGAAATTGCATTCGGATAACAGCACAAGTTCATCGTAGTCGTAAAAAACTACCCTGCCGTGGCGTGTCACCCCAAAATTCTTCAGCAACATATCTCCCGGAAAGATGTTGGTGGCTGCCATGTCCTTGATCGCCCTGCCATAGTCCACAACAGCCGCCCGCGCTGTGGTCTTCTCAACTTCATGTAAATATAAATTTAAGGGAATTACTCGCCTTTCCACGTAAACATGCTTTATAACCACGTGTTTGTCGTCGATTTCCACACTTTTTGCAGCCAAGCTCTTAAGTCTATCCAGCAGTTCTCCTGAAAACCGGCTGCGGTTAAACTCCAGGTGTTCAAATTCTTGCGCGTCCACCAGACGGCCGGCTCGATCATGTTTAAATACCAGGTCATACTTGGCCATCACTTCTTCACGAGTCGTCCTTTTCGCGGGTGAGAATTGATCCTTGATTACCTTGAACACCAAATCATAGTCGGGCATGGTGAATACTTCCATGACCATGCCTTTTTCTCCCTCGGCAATTTCGAATTTGTCATCGGAGGAAGCCAGGTGCTGCAGGAAATCACAGTACAACTCAGATTTGCCGTGCTTGTTATAGCCAATGGATATGTAGAGTTCGGCAATCCGCTTCTGCGGCATGATGGACTTCAAGAAACCTACCAACTCAGCCGGCCTCTCGACGTCAACGTGGAAATAAGAGCGAGTAAAACTGAACAGTATACTGGCCTCGTTCTCGTGTAAGAGCACGGCATCAACTACGATGCCCCCAGGAGTATTGAGCAGGGCAAGCACCAGGGGAAACTGATCTGAACCGCTAAAAAATCTGCCGATCAGATAGGCTCCTTTGCCACGATAGAGAACGGAGGTGATCATCTCAATGCGGTCGACACCTGGTGAAGCCGCAGTTTTCATGAGATGATTGTCTACGTGCTCTGCCACTCCTTGGGCATCGCGTTGGAGATCTTCATAGCCCACATCAAACTCATAATCAGTGAGGATGCGTGAGATCAAAGCAGCGGTTGACTCGGTCCGCGCCCAGGTTCGATATATTGGTTGGGCAATCTGTAAAGGTCGTATGCGAGAACAGGTGTCGACGAACTCGATCTGAGGATTTACACCGACAGTGGCAAATATCCTTCTGGTAATTGAATTAAAGAATGTCTCCGCCAGCTCCCAAAGGTTCATTTTGGCGACTAAAGCACCATAGACAACTTTGGTTTTAGCCCAGACCCGGGTATCGGTATCTCGTTCTCCTAACAACTCGTTGACCTGAGCTACGGTTTTATCCACTACCTTCTTGTAAAGATCCAACCTTTCCCGTGCGTCGGCTTGCATGCCACGCCAGTCTCTCTGGGCAAACCGCGTACCCGCCCGCTGAGTAATGGCTGTGTATCGCTCCTGGTAAACACCAAAAGCCTGGTTGATGGCGTGCGCTGTCAGATTAACTAGCTTGTCAGTTGTCAGGGTTTGGCTCATGATTACACCGCTTTTGTGCCACTCATTGGGCTACGAGTCCTATATACCATAATCGCGGCTGGCCGACTTCGCAATAGTAGCCAGCCCGGACGGCGGCTGAAAAAGCCGCTCCACCGTAAAATTATTCTGATACAAGTAGAGAATTAGGGCTAGTCCCCAAGGTGAGCTTTACGTCTTTTTGGAAGCCATGCGGTGAATTTCTTCTTGTGGTGTTTGGCGATCACATCCCGGAGAAACTGACGGTCGCCAATGAGTAGCTGACTAAAGCGAACCCCCATTCCGCGAAACCACTTTTGTTTGTTGAGTTTCTGGACATCTTTCCAGACCATCTCGCCGGTGAGTGAGATTAACCGCCCCTTGGCACTTATAACCATATGGAAGTTATCCTTACCATTCGGCATCACCGAGCAACGGATGAATGCGCCCCCGAGACTAAGATCTTCAATCTCGCAATCTACCAGATCGTTTCCTGCCATCCTCACAACAGGCAACGTGACTTTAGTCCTGGGGTAATACCGCCTTTCTTTGAGGTTAGACATATTTTCGTCCTTGCTTAAGGTTGCAGCAACGGGGAAGAGCAAAGGATATGCCAGAATGGTTGATACGGTAACTTTTATATATTCTCGATACTTAAGCCAAACCAAGAAAATTCAGGATGTGGAAAAATGGGTAAAACTTTCCACATCTTGGAAAAAGATTACATTTGGCACCAAACCCTACTGCAGTGCCCAGAGCACGAAACCTACAGCGGAGGCTCAGCTTTCTGAAGGCTCGATCCTGGCTCTGTGCAAGGAGGGGCGAATTTATAGAATTGTAGGAAGGATGAAATACGAACTCAGAGCAGAAAGGCTTGGCGCTGAGTGGTACAAGATTTGCACCAATAGTTATCTCGGGTTGCATAATTGCGTTTCTGTCCCATAAAAAGGAGAGCAGTTCAATGGGAAAGCTTTCCAGAAAAAGAAAGTCTGTGGAAGAAACTGCCGAGCTAGACATGCTTGCAGATACCATTGAAGATGAGGTTATTGATCTGGTGGATCCAGTGGAAGAAACGGCTCCAGCGTCAGATGATGTGTCCGCGGACGAGAACTTAGAAACGATAGAGACAAATCTCGATCTTTTCCTGGTTGAGGAAGAAGAACTTGACGACACGCTCGTTGAAGAGTTGATGGGTGTCAATGTCGGAGATAGTAACGGGACGCTGACTCACAAGAATGACGCGGATCTCGATCTTGAAGAAGCGCTGTTGAAAATGTTCGATACGACCGAGTTACTCGCGGCAGAACTTGTAGAGAAGTCTTCTCAAACAAAGAAAGAGGTGGAGGAACCTCTTACCGTTGGTGCGGATCCCTCGGATGACGGCAATGACAAACGAGGGCTGGCGGCCAAAGCTACTGATGAAACAGCTGGGACTGGGGAGGTAATTGAGTCGGAGGATCAACTTCCTGGGAATCTATTCGTCAACCTAGAACTCGTAAAAAAAGCCCCTGGCAATAAGGATGGTGCTACCGCTGTTGATACAAAACCAGAGGCGGTATCTGACAAAACAAATTGGATAGATAGCAGCCGCTATTATCCTTTAGCTGTACAAACTATTGATAGAAAAATCTCAAAATATGAAGAGGAAATAGAAACACTCGTTGCAGAAAAAGAGCAGTTGAAGAAGATCTATGTACATTTGAGGAGCATTTTATACTTAGAGGGTGAACAACTAAGAAAGGCTGTTCTGCTAATACTTGGCAAGTACTGGTCCTTGAAATTATCTTTTCTGAATAAAACCAAGGGAGTCGGATTCAACGAAAATATCTTGATTAGATATAATGGTAGAAGGATTCTAGCCAAAATTAAGAGCACCTCCCGCGTCTCTCCGTCCCATAAGTTTATCACTCAAATGTGGCAGGATTTGCATTATTCCGGCTTGGGAGCAAGTGCTGATGGCGCACTCATTGTAAATTACAACGCAGAGACTGATCCCAAAGATAGAAGCTTGGCATACGCTGATGAAAATGAAGATCAACTCGACGATCTTATCTTCATAGATACCCGCGTGCTTTACAAATTGACTGCTGCAATAATTGACGGTCACTTATCTGTGGAAGAAGCAAAGAAAATACTATTCAAGAAGGGTAGAGTAGAATTCTATAGTGCCGATCTAGGTTTTTGATTTTTCTTGATACCTATGGATATCGATCTTTCTTGGCAGATCCCTCCCTCGTAGAGTTGCATGCTCACTAAAGCACACCTGAGCCAACTGCCACTCCTTTTATGTCTCTAAAAGCTTATGGTAACACCCCCATAGATGCCTGAGGTATTGTAGTTGAGCTCGAAGTCGCTAGAATCGACATCTACGAAAAAGGTTCGATAGCCCGCGTGGATATCCACGAAGGGGATGGGGGTGAAGGAGAGCTCGGCCAGACCGTCGACCATATAGCCATCCCAGTAGCCGATTCCGGAAGCGAGAATACGGGCTTCCAAAATGTCAGCGAGGATGCCTAGATGAAAGTTCAGCCCGAACAATGGAATGGGCACGGTGTAGGCTTCGTTTTCAGACTGACCGACTGTTTTGGATTTGATCTCAACCTCCACATCATAAACCCTGAGCCTGCCTACGAGACCCAAAGAGAAGCCTGCCAAAACGTTTTCCAGGTCTAGTAGGTCGTACTGATAGGTTAAATCATAGACGTCATAATCTAAACTACTTTTAATCTCGTCACCCGCGGTAAAGGTTTCACCGCCGAAGTTAATATCCTGGGTCAGGGTTGCTGTGCCATCGTAGTCGGCTCGATAGAAAGAGAAACTCAGGTGATGATCTTCCCCGCTAATGAAGACTTCACCAACCGGATAGTATTCGTCATCGATATTGAGATCATCTTCCAAATCGAGTTTCGTACCATTCAGTGAGCCATCGCTATATTTGACGTCACCACTTATGGATGGGAACCAGTAATAGCCTCGTACGCCAGCCTCGAAAGCTTGGACCGGCAAGACAGAGCCAAATACGACCATAATACTGGTAATCAGTAATAGTACCTTCTTCATAAGCCCCCCTCGGAGAGAACATTGTTGATTTTCAGCAAAAGCCCAGTTGCGCTCCGTTGCTATTGCTTTGGACGCGGTGCATTCTGTCGGCTAAACTTTTTTACTCCAGTCGGCATCCTACAGGGCCTGAGCTGAGACAATGTCCTTCTCTACTCTAGTAAGAGTGCGAAATTTATCAAAATATGAGTAACCAGAACGTGAAAAAGAAAAAAGCAATAATTGGGCCAATGCATATACCAGGGAGTGGGAGTGGTCAAAGCTAGGGGGTGGAACAGACACGAGTCTATTCTAATCGATGTCATTGTGCTATGTGTATTGGCTGACCTATTTTGTCTGATTCCTTCCCTTTTTATTACAAACGGAGAACAGTAATGATAGATGTACTTGTTGATCCCAAGATCTGGATTAGCCTTTTTTCAATAACCTTGATCCAAATCGCCCTCGGTGCAGACAATCTGATTATCATCACCATCATTGCCAACAAATTGCCTCCCTCTCAGCGTACAAAAGCGATCAACCTTGGCTTAGTGCTGGCCATGGTTTTTCGTATCCTCCTTTTGGCGATCGTCAGCTATATCCTCAAATACGTCACGGGGGTCTTTTACCAACTCGACACCTATTACCCTTCATGGCTCAGACTGCATGTCGAGTTGAGCGGAAAGTTCTTGCTGCTATGGATCGGTGGCCTCTTCCTGATATGGAAAGGTGTCAAAGAACTCAGGTTGAAGTCCAAAGGGATGGAACAGGAAGTGGAGAAAGCAGACCGCTTCAGCCAGGTGGTTTTCCTCATTGTTAGTATAAACCTGCTGTTTTCAGTGGACTCCATTCTCACCGTCGTCGGGATGACAGACGTCTTTCTGGTCATGGTGGGGTCGGTCGTTATTTCGGTTATGCTGATGCTGCTGTTTGCCGAATACATTTCTAACTACATGATGAGCAACCCAGACTTTGAGATTCTGGGTCTGTTCGTGCTTCTGTTGATTGGTTTCGTCCTGATTCTCGAAGGGGGACATTTTGCACATTTAACGATAAACGGTAATGCCTTTCCCTATATTCCTCAGTGGATTGTTATCTTTATCCTTATGCTGATGTTTACGGTAGATGTGTATCAGAACTGGGTGGAGCGGAAGCGCGAGAAAGATCCTCTTCCTCTGCGCCGGAGAAAGAAGGCGACTGTGGAAGGAGGATAAGGCGAGGAAGAAACAGCTGGCAGCAAGCAGCGAGACTAAAAATTCCAAATCAC
>JBFFBS010000122.1:0-10367 GCA_041560295.1 Syntrophobacteria bacterium
CAAATTCGAATTTTCAAAATTCAAATGACCTAAACACCAACCAGTCTTTTCAAATAGTTACGTTTTGAACATTTGAGCATTAGGATTTTAGATTTGTTTCGTGCTTCGTGCTTCGGATTTCGGATTTACTTGGGTACACACTTTTTTGAACTTAAGTGGTTAACAAAAAGAGACACGGGGCTGCTCTTTCGTTAACGTTCCTTCCAGGCCGGTTTTCTCTTTTCCAGAAACGCCTGCACTCCTTCTTCAGCATCCTCGGTACTGCAAAGGGCTGCAAAAAGCTCGCTCAGGTAGTCGATGGATTGATGGTAGGGGACGTCTTGCATTCCATACATTGCTGTTTTGCCAATCTGCAACGCCAGCGGGCTCTTGGCAGCCAGTTTTCGGGCAAGTTCCATGGTGGCTTCTTCAAGCTCGTCTGCTGGCACCACTTTGTTGACTAGTCCCATTTTTTCAGCCTCACCCGCCGAGATCATGTCGCCCGTGAGTATCATCTCAAGGGTTTTCTTGCGGCCAAGAGAGCGTGCCAGGGGTACAGCCGGTCCAGTACAAATAAGACCAACATTGATGGCGGTAGTCCCCAATGTGGCATCCTCTGCGGCCACAGCCAGGTCACAAGCAAAGATCAGACCGGCGCCGTTGGCGAGAGCATAGCCTTTCACCGAGGCAATAACCGGCTTTTTCATCTTGGCAATAGTGTGATTGTGCTCGTCCATCAAGCGGATGAATTCGCGGTATTCCTTATTCTTTTTGTTCTTGAATTCGGCCAGGGAAATACCGGTGGAGAAATGTTTGCCCGCCGCTTTAATCACTACAACCCGCACCTCCGGATCTTTGTCCATCTCCGCCAGAGCGTCATTCAACTCCCGGGCAAAAGGCACGTTGAAAGTGTTCATCTCTGCTGGCCTGTTGAGGGTAATCTGGCCGATATGATCTTGTTTCTCCACAAGGACGTTGGTGTAAGACATGGCTTATCTCCTTATAAGAAATCTGGCAGATGAATCCCCATGGAATATACGCTGCTTTCCATAGGCATGATCAGTAAGACCGAAAATTATGGATGTAAACTCATTGGTAAACAAGCTGCAAGCAGAATAGCAAGCCGAGGACCTCACTGTCAACGTGTCAAATAGGCATAGAGCATGGGGCATGGAGATTCAGTTGGCAGGAGGCAGCGGGCAACTGGCAGTGGGTACCACGCACTAAGCACTATGCACCAAAGAGGGGAGTGGGAAGAGGGACGTTTACAAGAAGGGGGGCATGGGGGGGTGATTGCGGATGTGAGATGTGGGATTTAGGAATGTTTTAGCCTCTACTAGGCTGCTTAATTAAATCAATCTGAAATTTTAAATTTAAAATTCTCAACCTATCATTCTCTGTGCTACTGGCTACTGCCTACTGGCTACTTAAGCTTTTACGATTTGAACGGTTTGAACGATTTCAACGACTTGAACGACTACCTACTGGCTTCCAGCTACTTTCTTGTGCTATATGATCTGTGCCTTTCGTTTATAACCAAAAATTGTTGACTTGAAAACTAGACACTTATAAGGACAGGGCCATGATTATGAACAGAGATAAGGTAGCTTCTATGATTTCCTCAGAGACCCGCATTGGCTGGATCGGAATTGGGGTCATGGGGCTCTCCATGTGCAACCATGTACTCACCAAAGGCTATAAGGTGAAGATCTACAGCCGGACCAGGGCCAAGGCTCAACCACTTCTGGACTCGGGTGCAACCTGGGCGGAGTCATCCCGGGCGGTAGCCGATCAGTCTGATGTGATCTGCACCATGGTCGGATTTCCAGAAGATGTACGTGAAGTTTATTTTGGCAAAAATGGCATTTTGACCGCCGCCAAGCCGGATAGTATCGTTATTGATATGACCACAACCTCGCCAACTCTGGCCCAGGAGATTTACTCGGCGGCAGCATCTAAGTCAGTGCACGCAGTCGACGCTCCGGTGTCGGGAGGCGATGTGGGAGCGCGCAAAGGCACCCTCTCTATTATGGTCGGTGGAGACAAGGATGTTATTGAGTCCATCAAGCCACTACTGGAAACTATGGGAAAACAGATCGTCCATCAGGGTGGACCTGGCTCTGGACAGCATGCCAAAATGTGCAACCAAATTATTATAGCTGGCACCATGATTGGCGTATGCGAAAGTCTTCTCTATGGATATAAAGCAGGCCTCGATCTGGAGACCATGCTGCGATCTGTTCGTAGCGGTGCTGCCGCCTGCTGGGCTCTGGACAACACTGTTCCCCGCATTCTCCAACGCAATTTTGACCCGGGATTTTTCGTCGAACATTTCATCAAAGACATGTCTATAGCCTTGGATGAGGCTCACCGCCTGGGGCTTGTTCTGCCCGGACTGGCTTTAGTCCACCAGCTTTACCTAGCGGTCAAGGCCCAGGGACACGGAAAGCTCGGAACTCAGGCTCTTATGCTCGCCCTGGAACAATTATCTAACACAGAGGTAAAGCCATAAAATCCAGGTGGCAGCTGACTCAGACGCATAGCGCATAGAGCAGAGCGCAAAGCGAATTGATTAGATCCTTATGAAACGCTGTGCGCTCTGCGCTTTGCTCTCTGCCACTTTCACACCGGCACTGCTGCCTTATACAGAATCCCATCCCCTTCAATTTTGAATTGCTTCACTGCTGCCGGTACAATAACGGAGACTCCACTCGTTAAGCGGGTGATATCCCCAGTACTCAAATCAGTGATGCCAACCTCGCCTTCCGTACACATCATCATTTCCACACTGCGATCGCGAGGGCTGCTGAAGGGAGCCGCTTTCTTTATCTTTATCACGGAGAGAACAAATTCTTCCGCCTCCGTCCTATAGATCGCCTCCCCCGAGGTGAGGTTTTCGGGGCTTAGAATATTCAAATCACCGTCGGTAAAATTCAAAACGCCCAGCAGTTCTTGAACATCTATGTGTTTGGGCGTCAGCCCCCCCCTCAAGACGTTGTCAGAATTGGCCATCAACTCAATGCCAACTCCTTCTAGATAACCGTGAAGTTCCCCGGCTGGCAGATACATGGCTTGCTGGGGTTCCAAACGGACAAGATTCAAGAAAAGAGGAGAGAGAACCCCTATATCACCGGGATACTCTTCATTGAGTTTGACGATCCACGTCCAGACGGGTTCTTCATGTGCCCGCTTTTCAGCAGAGTTGAGCGCTTGCTCAACAATCTTGCCTTGTTTTCCACTGTCCGTGGTCATTAAATGGTTGAAAAATTCTTTCAAGCCATCCCGGTTAGAGTGGCTCCGCAGAAACGATACCATTTCTGCCAAACCTGCAATCCTGGCCTCTTCTAACAGGCTGAGGGTCTCTTCTATTTTGCGAAAACCGTTCAAGGCCCAAAATGGTGTCAAGGCACAGATTATCTCTGGTTTATGGTTGTCATCCCTATAATTTCTGTGGCCCGCATCCAAGGGAATCCCAAGCTCATTTTCCCGGGCGAAGCCTTGCCCGGCCTGCTTTTTATTGGGATGTGCTTGGATCGACAACGGTTTCGCTGCCGCGAGCACCTTGAACAAGAATGGCAGCTTGTTGGAAAACCGAGCGGCTACTTTCTGCCCAAGCGTCTCTTCAGGGCTTTCTTCAATTACCTCCGGAAGCGATCTCCAGAGGCCATCGGCAAGAACCTGGGATGGAGCTTGGGGATGGGCTCCCATCCAGAGTTCTGCTTGTGGTTTGCCCGCTGGTACTGATTGGCCCAGAAGCTCAGGGATAGCTGTCCTTGATCCCCAAGCATACTCCTGTATGGTATTCTTTAAGAGCCCTATCTTTCGCATATTACTTAGCCTTAGAAACCTGGTCCTCGGGGCCAGGTCAAATCGCATAGAGCATAGCGAGGTAATTGCGAATTGCGAATTGTGGGTTGTGATTCCTTAATTTCGAAATTCCAAATTCCAAATTCGAAATTTTCCTTGTGCCCTGTACCTTGAGCCTTGAGCCGTTCCTTTTGGGGCTGCTCAAAGCCGGGTTCTCTTATTCTTCTCTTTCTCTCACACAGCAAGAGGATACCAGTTCAACCGGGAAAGTCCAACATTGTTGTAACCGCATGCAAATATTTGAGCAAACTACTGACAATTCCTGCTATCATAAGAATTTAACTTGGATACGTTATATCTGTGTGCTCAAAAGGAGATGGTTGTCATGTCTTTCAAAGAAAATCTAAAAGCGAAAATCACCCTTGATGCACTTCTGCGAAAGCTTACTTCAACCATTCGCGAGACTCCTGGACAGAGAAGGTTGGACAAAGGACGCGCGCAGGAACTCCTGGAGATGACAGATCTTGAGCCCAAGAAGGTAAGAGACCTGGATCTCTATGTGCGTCCCTTAGAGGGGGAGACAATGGAGGTTTTGGTGTTCGACAACGAGCTTCCCATCTACCACACCACCGTGGCTGATGTAGCCCTGAGGAAAAGCCCGGTGTGGAAGGAGATATTCAGCATCAGAAATATCAAGAAAGTTATGGATGACAAAGACGTAATTGTAAGCAAAGGCAAAGAATCACTTAATCGATTGTACGACGATGCTCTGGCACGGCTTGATCTTAGCTACACTGGAGATGATCTGGCGCTGTTGGTGGAAGATGCTCGCCGGGGTCTGGAGCAAAAGTCCCTGGAACAGATCCAGGAATCCTTCGATCTATTTTTTACACTGTTGCACTTCCAGCCAGTGTCTCTAGGAATTCTGCAGGATGACATAAAGGTCTTTGCCAGACCAAAGGCGAACGGCGGGGTCACCAAAACTTTTGAGTATCCCATCTTTTTCAATGACGAAAGTTTCTTGCTGGGCCTGAAAAAAGGAACAATCTCCCCACAGAGCGATTTAGACCTTGCCTGGGTCATGCAATATGCCCAGGGTGAGGAAGCAGCAGATCTTCAAGGCGTCGAAGTTTTCGAATTCTTGGCCGTATTGGCGCTGAAAGAAAAACCCTGATCATTTCACATCTCGCATTTCGCATTTATCATTTGCCATTAATTATTGACGTGCAGAATCTCTTTTTGGGGTCGCCACAGAGGCACAGAGAACACAGAGTGAACTTTATTTTTGCCCGATCGGGAGACGGCGATCGGGCATACCGGGAACCCACCCGAAGGGTGGGACTCCAAGCGAAGCGCGGAGAAAAGAACTCAGCCCTTCGGGCAGGTTCTTAGTATACAGCCACGGTGGGTAGCGGTGTCATTATCAAAAGGGCTTCTGCCGAAGGCAGAGGCACTTTTCCCTGGCCGTCGTCTCCCGGCCAGGGAAAACTCCATCTCCTCTGTGGCCTCCGTGTCTCCGTGGTTTAATCTTCTTTTGGCCTGTTAATGGTTGATCTGAATAGAAATCAGGGCCAAAGCTGCGCCACTATCATTCCTGACAGCATCAACCCACAGCCAAGTAGCCCGCGGGATGTGAGCACCTCACCGAGGATGAGCCAACCGGCTAGAGCCGCAAACACTGCCTCAAGACTCAGTATGATAGCTGCATGAGTCGGGGGTGCAACCTTCTGCGCCACCACCTGTAGAGTGTAGGCCACCCCTACAGACATCACACCCCCGTAAAGAATGGGGATTGTTGCCTCTCGCAAACTATGAACGGTAATAGTCTCCGTGACCCCTGCCACCACCAGGCTTAGAAAACAACAAATCGCATACTGAGCACAGGCAAGCTTGAATACATCTACCCTGGGTGAAAGGTATCCCAAGAGGAGAACGTGCATTGCCCACAAGAAGGCGCTGGCAAGTACCCAGCCGTCTCCGGGAGCAAGGTTAAACTCCTCGGTTACGCTGAGAAAATAGAGTCCAATTGCTGCTATGATCGCTCCGACCCAACCGCCCCAGCCTGGCCACTGTCTCCACAGCATTCCCAAAAGCGGCACAATGACTACATAGAGGCCGGTAATAAAACCGGCCTTTCCCGCAGTGGTGTAGACGAGACCCACCTGCTGGAGAGTTGCTCCACCAAAGAGGATCAACCCAGCTAAACCACCTCCAAGAATAGCCTGTTTGTTGCTAAGGCGTTGGAGCTGCTCCTTTTCTGTGGCTCTATCACCCCGCAAAGCAAACGGCAGCAAGGTGAGAGCCCCAAGTGCAAACCGTACACCATTGAAAGTGAGCGGACCCACATGATCCATTCCCACCCTCTGAGCCACGAAAGCGCCACCCCAAATAACAGCAGTCAGCATTAAGAGCGAATCAGCTTTGTAGATTCCTTTAGACACGGGCCTTTCCTGTTCCAATGAACCCAAGTTGCAAGAATGGGCTTTAGTCTTTCCATACAGCGGGCGCATAGGAGTATTGGAGTGCTGGAGTGTTGGAGTATTGGAAATAGCCTAAAATCGAACGTGTTTTTAAGCTCCATCACTCCACTACTCCATTACTCCAAGGGCGTTGTATCCAGTTAAAGCTCTAGTATCTGGAACGAGCAAGCTATCTTGACCCAAAGTGTCGAGACGAAAATGGTGTGGATAATAGCATCAGATCCACCTAGAAACCAGCGTTTTTGCTGCTTCGCATCTTGAAAGTGGTTCCTGTTAACCGGTTACGGCATTGTAAAATTTGAACGCTTTGGTCTATACTGCCAAAACTTCCGTATACGAATGGTTTCAAATTGGGTGGTCGTGTCACCGAGTTCGGACAAGATCGCACCAAAGCCACTGATCAGGAGATATGGCAATGTCCACAACCAAGACTTCAAGAGGTCGAATAACCACGAAAAGCCGACTGCTACCTCGTTGGTGGTGGGGTTTCGTGATGGCCGTATTTCTTGCCTCAGCCCCTCTGCTGGCGGACCAGGATAAAGACTTACTTGATCTCGAGAGTGGCGCCTTGGCGCTGTCAGCGACAACTCAGTTCGGGGGAAGGTGGAATGTCCAATCTCTTTTGAGTGGCTCAAATACCGCTGGCTGGAGCAGCTCCAGAGGTCACCCCTATCCAAATGATTTTGTGATCGAGCTGCCGCGTCAATACCTGCTGAAATCCTTTGTTATTGACAACACGGGTGCAGAGGAATCCAGCTTTCGTGGGATTTCGGCGCGCAATTTCGTGCTCTCTGGTTCGACAACTTCCCATGAGGAGGGTTTTGACCTCATACTTGAAGGAGAAGCAGCACAGGGTGATCGTAAAGTGTTTCTACCGGAGGAGCCAACTGAGGTTCGTTGGTTGAAGTTGGAAGTTTTGTCGAACTGGGGGAATCGCCACCATACCCAACTTATGGAACTCGAGGCTTACGGGGAGCCCGTGGGCGAAGTCACACAGCAGAGACCCATCCAAGGAATCTACGCGACCAATTTCGGTCTGATGCGATTGGAACGGAGCGCTCAGGTGGTGATAGGTTGTTACGATGGTGACAACGGCACCTTATCAGGCAGAACGAATGGCCGTGTTCTTAAGTTTCACTGGTGGGAAGATGGCCCCACCTCCGGCCTCGCCTTCTTGGTCTTGTCGTCAGATGGCAACTCCCTAAACGGTCTATGGTACAAGAGGGGGCAGGTGAAGGGTCTCTGGTATGGCAGGCGCGTGGATGATGAACGGCGACCGCGATGCCAGGTTCCCGTATTAGACGCTTTGGTAACCTCAATCTATGATACTAGCCTGAGTGTGCCCAAGGAAAAAACCAGCTCGGAGCAGGTTCAAGAGGAGACTGCCTCAGAGAAACCTCTCGAGACAGAAACCGGCACCACAATTTTTCGAAGTATATATTTTGACTCCGACTCTGCTGAGATAAAGCCTCAATTTAAAGCAAAACTCCGAGAAATTGTGGCGGCGATCCAAGAGCAGCCTTCACAGAAGTTAATTATAGAAGGACACACTGACTCCACATACACTCGAGAATACAATCTAGGGCTCTCTTTGCGACGAGCTCAAGCGGTGGCAAAATGGCTCATTGAGCACGGAGTCGATGGCAGCCGGCTGAAAACCAAAGGTTACGGCGAGTTCCGGCCGATAGGTGATAACAACACGGAGGAGGGGAAAGCTCTCAATCGGCGGGTTGAGATGGTGCTGAAGTAACAGGAGAGTGTGATGAGCGGAGACGAGCAAGCAGTTCTCGTTTTTAACAAACAATTTAATCGACACAGTTATGGGTCCAGTCACCCCTTGAAGGTGGAGCGGCTCCAGTTGACCATGGACTTGATCCGCGCCTATGGTCTCTTTGACAATGATCAGGAACCATGGGTTGAGGCCCTGGAGGCTGAGGAACAAGACCTGCTTCTGACTCATTCTCAAGAGTATATTGAAATCTTGAAGGAGGCCAATGATGGCCAGGCTCCTTCGCAAGCCTGGAAATACGGCCTGGGCAGCGGTGATAACCCGGTCTTTTCTGGTTTGTATGATTGGTCTCTTCTGGTCGCCGGTGCCACTCTTGAATGCGTCCGCCAGATCAGGGAAGAAAACAAGAAGATTGCCTTCAACATCGCTGGTGGCCTGCACCACGCAATGAAAGAGCGAGCCTCCGGGTTTTGTTACCTGAATGATCCAGCCATAGGCATTGCCAAGATGGTGCAGGACGGTTTGCGGGTGGTCTACCTGGACGTTGACGTTCACCACGGCGATGGAGTTGAAGCAGCGTTTTATGACACCGATCAAGTACTGAGTATCTCCCTTCATCAGCACGGACATACCCTGTTTCCCGGTACCGGATTTCCGGAAGAGATGGGCCAGGGGGCAGGCCGGGGTTATTCGGTAAACGTTCCTCTGGCACCTGAAACTGATGACGACCTGTATCTTTCAGTTTTCACGGAAGTTGTGCCACCATTGGTTCAAGCATACAATCCTGATGCGTTAGTGACCCAATTGGGTGTGGACACCATGAGCACCGATCCTTTGGCCTCTCTGAGCCTCAGCGTCGATGGATTTGGCAGGGTTGTGGAGGAGATAAAATCCTGGAACTTCAAATGGGTGGCACTGGGCGGCGGCGGATACAATATCATGAATGTGGCCCGAGCCTGGACCAAAGCATGGGCCATTATGAAGGGAGTCCAACTTCCGGATAATTTGCCCGAAGCCTTTGTTGATCTACACCAATCAGAGCTGGGCGAGAATCCCACTCTCTCGGATCCATCTCATAAAACCCACCCAGTCATCGCCGGACGTGCCCAGGCTTTGGCCAAAGCAGTCGTTGAGCGGATCAAGGAAAGTATTTTCCCAATCATAGGGGTATAGCTTAAATAGCAAAACGTCCGTGGTCAGTTGTGAAGATGGCATAGAGCATAGGGCATAGAGCATAGGGAGGTAATTGCGAATTTCGGATTGCGAAACTGGGAACCCGCCCGAAGGGTGGGAGTCCGTAGGACAATTGCGAATTTGAAATACAAAAGACAGGGGGCATAAGCTAAATAATTTCGAACTGCAAATTCACAGATTTCCTACTGGATTCTGAATTCTGACTCCTTTTTTATGATTTGAACGGGGCTCGGACGCTGTGATTGAATCTATTAGTCAATCAGTCTTTTGAGGTTGAAATAACGCAAGATCGCCTGACCAATGGGGGTTTTCAGATATTTCGATTCGGTTGCTGCTTTTGGGATCGCTGGCGCCCGGGAAAGAATTTCGTGGATCTCATCCTTTTCGCTCGTGGTCAAGTTCATAAATCGAACCACCATACCCCATTTTTTGGCGCTATCAAAGCGCTTCTTCAGGATGACTGAGCTGTCGACCTGGATGGTCTTGTTGGAGTGCGGATTGGTAATCCTTAGGGAGAATGAGGTGCCACAGTTATGAGGGATATTGGTGTAGATAACACAGCCCTTGGGTGAAAAGCGAGTTCCATTGGCTTCCACCCGTCTCCCCCCTTTGTTGTAAAATACCGGTAGTTGAACTTCTGGTGCCCCTTGCTCACTCTTCGTTTCCCTCCCACCCCTCGACTTCGCCATGTATCTCGCTCCTGTCCCAATGGTTTGAAGATACCGGGGTGAGACAGCAAGGGTTGTGCCAACCTATATATATTCAAAATCATTGAGATATCTCATTTTTCTAGTTTTTATTACTGTATCCTCTCATCCACTCCAGAAAAAGAGTGTATTTTTTTCTATACCCAATGGAGAAATGGGAAAATGGAGTGATGGAGTAATGGAGTAATGGAGTATCGCAAAATATCAAACTCCAAGCACCAAATCTCAGGGTTTCAGGTGTCGGGTGTCAGGTGTCAGGGGAAAAAACAAAAAACTAGGGAGCTTCAATTTCGCAATTCGAAATTCGCAATTCGAAATAATCACTTGTACAGCTTCGTTACTTCATCCACAACGAATTCGGGTAGAGATCTCGCCTCACCTTCCGCTTCCTGCAACTTCAGTCCTACCCCAGGAGGCACAATTTCGCCTATTACTCTTGCCTGAATACCTGCTTTATCGTACTCGCGAATA
>JBFFBS010000123.1:0-10269 GCA_041560295.1 Syntrophobacteria bacterium
ATAGAGCATGGGGCATAGAGCATGGGGCAGAGGGCATAGGGAAATAATTTCGAATTTCGGATTGCGAAACTGGGAACCCACCCGAAGGGTGGGAGTCCGAAGGACAATTGCGAATTTCAAAACCAGCAGAAAACAGAGGACAAGAGGAAGTCAGAAGCCAGAATCCAGAATTAGGGATTCAGCTTTTATGTTTTTTTCCTGACACCTGAACCCTGAGATTTAGTGCTTGGAGTTTGGGATTTTACATTAGAAGGGAAGTGGAAATTTGCACACATTTCTAGAAAAATGCTTGGTGCCGGCTCTGATAGCGGCCAAAAAGGCTGGAGAAGCGATACTTGAGGTCTATCATGGCGAAATTGATGTCTCATATAAGGAAGATGATTCACCTTTGACTCTCGCTGACAAGCGTGCTCACAGTGCCATTGCAAGCCATCTATCGACGGACTCAGCAAGTAGCATTCCGGTCCTCAGTGAAGAGGGGAAACATACCCCATACGAAGAGAGAAAGAGGTGGGAATATTATTGGCTCGTGGATCCTCTGGACGGGACCAAAGAATTTGTAAAACGGTCAGACGAGTTTACCGTAAATATTGCGTTAATTAAGCAAAACAGACCGGTGTTGGGAGTTGTTTTCCTCCCGGCTATAGGATGTTTGTATTTTGCCGCTGAGGGACTTGGCTCTTACAAGTTGGAGGATGTGAGGGCAATCGGGCAACTGGTGGCCGGTGCGGGGAAGCTCTCTGATGAAGACGAACGACTTAAGGCTTTGATTGAGACGGCAATCGAACTGCCCCTCCAGCAGTCTTTCAAGCAGTCGCCGGACCAATTGAATTTAGTTGGAAGTCGTTCGCATGGCACAGAAGCGCTTTCGGAGTTCGTTGAGAAGGTTAAGCAGCAGTATAAAAAGGTGGATTTTGTTCCTGCCGGCAGTGCCCTTAAACTTTGCCTTGTGGCTGAAGGCAGTGCTGACTTATACCCTAGATTCGGCCCCACCATGGAGTGGGACACTGCGGCCGGCCATTGCGTGGTGGAACAAAGCGGCGGAAAAGTGGTGGACATGCAAAAAAAGGGTCCACTTGACTATAATAAGAGGGACCTGCATAATCCTTACTTCGTCTGTATTGCAAAACACTTCAGAGAAGTAAGCTTGCCGCTTTAGCCCATTTGACCCTGATTCGCAGATGATCTTGAGGAGTTAGTATATTGGTGCGCCTGAGGATGATATTGTTTTTCGCCCTGGCCTTGGTGGCGTTTGTAGCTGTGAACTGTGCCAGCGGCAGCAAGGATAGACAGGGTGGATCAAAGAAGCGAGCCTCTTATATACCGGAGGAGATCCCAGCCAATTTGCTCCCTACTATGGCTGTTGGAGTGGATGAGTGTTACGTCTTTGTGAGACCGGACGGGGATGCACCCTTTTTTGGTCCTCTGAGAAAAGGGGAGAACATCAAGAAAATAGATGTTGGAAAATCCTGGATTCTCATCTGGACCCCAAGACTCCGAATCTCCGGCTGGGTCCGGAAGCACCAGGTATACCGTATCCATAAGGCGATTTCGCACAAGGAGACCATTCCCAGCAAATACCTTACCGTCCTACACATCCTAAAGAAGCGGGTGAACATTAGGAAGTCGGCTTCAACCCGGGCTCGGATTATTCACAAAGCCAGGCAGCGGCAGGAATATCTGTTACTTGATGCAAAGAGGGACTGGTATCAGATATGGGTGCCTCAGGTGAAGAAAAGGGGTTGGGTTGCGGGGAAGTTGGTTGTTAAACGGCCGAGAAAGTGAGGCCTCATACAGGATTTTCTAGGTTATTAGCCTTGCCGCTGTTCTTGCGGTTCGCTGTACTATTTCTTTCGCGGTTGCCTCGTCCCTTTTTACGATACCTTCTCCAGCCTTGATCTCAATGCGGGTCAATTTAGATGTGATTTTTTTCAGTTTTATCACAACTTCTAAATCGTCCGCCGTGGCGAAAATCTTCTCCCCATCGCCGTTTTTTTTAACCTTCTCCACATCGATGACCATCTTGCACAGCGTTACCAGAAGGGCTTTTTTCACCCGGTCGTAGTCATAAGAGACCGTCTGAGCAACTGGGGTCGAGGTAAAGTACTCAGCGCCACCGGCAACGCCTGACCCTATAGTGCCGAGAGCGCCCACTGCCACAGCACAGCCGCTGAGCGCAAACAGAAGAAAAAACCCCATCATGAGGGGCCTAATAGAGCTTTTCCTGTACATTTTCATGGACACCGTTTCGTTTCGTTGAGCATAAAAGATTTGTAATTGCCTCTTCGAAACTGAATAGAGCAAGCAGTGTGCCAAACGTTACCGGAACAATTAATTATTAAAAATCAACATCTTAAATGAATAGACACTCTTTGGCTCTCAACAGGTGCCGCCGGTTTGAGGCCAAGAGTGCCCATTTGTGTCACTCAGGTTTGAAGAAAAACTCGCTCTCCCACTTGGGATTCAACTCAACTTTCGAATATGTTCTCCAGCCGTTCCAGATCATTGACGATTCGCCAGTTGCCGCCACCTGCCTCAACACGCGCTCTCCAGTCTTCAACCCGCTTGTAGTATTCCCGAGGATCAACGTTGTCGCTACGCAGCTTCGTGACGTTTAGAGCAACCACATTGCAACCATCCACCTGGATGGGAAAATTGCGGATGTGCCCTTTGACCAAGTCTTCTTTAAGATCTGAGAATATGAGGATGTACTTCTGTCCCGCTCCGGCCTCGTTTAAAAACTCCACTGACTGCAAGACTCCGCCGGTAATGTCCGTGTAGGCACTGCCTTTTGCAGTCTGTACGAAGTTGTCGATTTTCTGTTTGAACAGACGTTTCTGTTGGTTAGCTACCGATGGGCGTTTGTCAAAGGTCATTTTGGCCACAATGTCCTTTTCACTGAAGCTTCCACTGTCAATGCGTGCCACCGCCATACTGTCTCCGGGTTGTAAAGTACCAAGGAGGTAGTTGATGATCGCTTCAGCTCGCTTCAACTCCTTCTTATAGGTGCCCGAGGTGTCCAGAAGCATGTACACCCCCCTGGAATGGCTGGTGGTATCAGGACAGCCCCACAGAAATGGCAAAAGAATCAGTGTTAGGGCCAGATACTTTTTCATCACGACACCTCCTCCTCTATTATGATTTCAGTTGGATGTTTCTTGTCCCTGATCAGATTTTCCACCCAGAGCGGTGGAAAAATAAACAGGTCGTAAATATTCACCAGTAATTCGCCGCAATAATGGCTTACGTTTCCCAGCAAGCGAAAGAAAAAGGAGAGCCAGCGCAAAACCGCGGTTGCTGAAACACCCAATACAGTGCGGGAAGACTGAATAAAAGACTCGAGCGGTATGGCCACAAATGTCAGGGCAAAGGGCAAAACAAAGCCCATTACCATCTGGCCCACAGTTGGAATCCAGCTGTTTATCGCAACGCCAGTTGCTTCCACAGCTGCAAGTGACTGTCTCAACGCTTGCATATCTGCGGCGATCTGATCTCGCATGAACGCTAATGCGGCCTCGACGCATGCCAGGACAGATAAGATGCTAAAGGTGATCCAAATCATGCGAGTGCGCATCTTGTCATCCATTTGACCTATAATTGGGAACAACCTGGTAATACGGAGTGATTCCATCAAATAGAGGCCCATGGCAACTTCCACCAGAATAATCACCAGGGCTGCAACATTAGCAGTTTTGAAACCGCCGATGTAACTCCCACCTCCAACCATCTCCGACATGGGAAGAGCGATGAGGTTGAAGTTAATTACTGCGCCCCCGATGGCGATGAGCAGGACGAAACCGGAGATGAAAAACTGGGTGAGGGACGAGGCAGTTAACATTCGCGCTGCCTTGTCAGTCTGTTCCCTTATTTCCTCGTATTCAGTCATCCGGTTGTCGATTACCCTAGCGCGCTCGTGTAATCCGGTTATGGTCTTGCCCACTTGTTCAAGGGTTTGAGCCATGCGGCGCCAGTAGGGCATCATTTTTTTGAGCAGGCTGTGACGTTCGGCCACCGACTTTCGGTGCTCGTCCATAGCGGCTTTATACTGAGAGACGGTGGTCTTGTGAATTTCGTTCAAGATATTGGCAACCGTTCCATCACCTTGAGAAGGAAGATTTGCCACGGCCTCCACTGCACCTACCCAAGCAGGAGGCGCTGGTGGTGTCTCAGAGCTTTCCCTGTAGTCCTCATCTATCTTGGTAGCATGATCAGACAGGGCACGGTGCAGGGTGGGATACCCACTGAGGTCCCTCTTCACCACTGCATCGACACGGTGAAATTCTCGCTCGATCAAGCGCTCCACCGATTCCATTCCGGCGTTGAGCAAGACCTCTTTGTTACGCTGCACCAGCTTTTGTTCGGCAAGCATTACCGAACGCGCCATCAAACGGAAGCCATTGTGGATAACTCGGGCCAAGGAGTGGATTGCTCTGTGGGCAGGGGTGCGCGCTAGGTAAAGCAAAACAACCATGACCACAATCCAAATGAGCATTGACAGTACCGGGGATCCCGGCCAAACTAGGAGAAGTTTTGTCAAGGACATGAGAACCTCCTCTTATTTCACTGCGTTGGATTGGGGGCTAAAGATGTATTGTGTCTTTTTTTGTACGTCGGCATACACAATTTATCCTTATACCTCTGATAGCGTATGAGGCTCATCTAGCCCCGCTCTCCACCGGGACCGGAACCTCCGGCTCTTCTGTTCTGCACAGGTCCTTATTGTGTGGAGTTACTCCACCTCACAAACCCAATGATTATGCATCGTCATGTGCAGATAGCAGCAAAATCCGTACCAAACCTACACCGGATTTCGGATTGTGGATTTGTCCTTCGGATTTCCGCCCTTCAGGCGGGTTCCCAGTTTCGGATTGCGGCTTTAATATTTCGTCCTGAGATTACCCGTTTTCTGAATATGTATTCTGTAATCACTAATCACTAATCTACAGTCACTGCTGCTTCACCTTCATGCAAAAAGGAGTTAAAAAATGGAGTTAGCCGTTGAAATCAGCGCTCGACCTGTCTATAAAGAGGTGCGGATTTACAAATGATGCTAGGAGGAAGTAGGCATGCCGAAAAATGTTGTCGTTATCGGTGCTGTTGCGCTTGGACCCAAAGCTGCTTGTCGCTTCAAGAGGTTGAAGCCAGATTCCAGAGTGGTCATGGTGGATAAGGATCACCTCATCTCCTATGGAGGCTGCGGTATTCCCTATTTCATATCCGGTGATGTCAGTGACCCGGGGCAACTCCAGGAAACCAGCTTTCACATGCTCCGGGATAAAGAGTTTTTTCAAGGAGCCAAAGACATCGAGGTTTTGACCAACACCGAGGCCCTCAGCATTGACCGCCAAGAGAAGAACGTTCATATCCAGGATCTAACAACCGGGGAAGATACCACCCTACCCTATGACAGGCTTGTGCTTGCAACCGGCAGTCGTCCCAAGCGCTTGGACATACCTGGAATCGATCTGGAGGGAGTTTTCGCCGTGAGCAACATGAATGCGGCCATTGCTATTAAAGAGAGAATTGCAAGCGGCCAGGTCGACAAGGCGCTCATCATTGGTGGAGGGTTTATTGGTTTGGAAATGGCAGAAGCTCTCACCGATATGTGGGGCATAGAGACCACGGTGGTGGAGATCACCGACCAGCTTCTTCCAGGTTTGATCAGTAGGAACATGGCCAAGATTGTCCAACATCACATGGAAGAGCAAGGAGTCGCTTTTCAGCTGGAGGACAGGGTTGAGGGTCTGGAGGGAAACAAAAAGGTGGAGCGGGCCATCACCGCTGGGGGGATCATTGAAACAGATATGGTAATCGTTGCCGTGGGAGCTGAACCGAATTCTGACCTGGCCAGGGCTGCTGGTTTGGAGGTTTCGCCCAGGGGCGGCATCGTGGTGAACAGTAGAATGCAAACCTCAGATCCGGATATATACGCGGGTGGAGATTGCGTGGAAGTGACCAATTTGATAACCGGTAAGCCAGGTTATTACCCACTTGGTTCCATGGCCAACCGACAAGGACGCATCATTGGAGCCAATCTTGCCGGGGGGAATAGTAAATTTCCCGGTGCGGTGGGAAGTTTTGTTGTGAAGGTGTTTGAGTTATCTGTTGCCGCTGCTGGATTAAGCAGTGAGGTGGCGCGCAGTGAAGGATTTGATGCCATTAGTGCCCTGGTAATCCAGTTTGACCGGGCCCATTTTTATCCGGAAAAGGATCTTATGACCCTAGAAATGGTAGTGGAAAAAGGTAGCGGCAGGGTACTCGGGATCCAGGGCGTGGGCAGTATGGGTGACGGCACGGTTGGCCGGATCAATGCGGTGGCCTCCATTCTCAAATACAATCCCACCACAGAAGATATAGGCAACCTGGAACTGGCCTATTCTCCGCCATTTTCAGCGGCCATGGATATTTTAAATGCTCTGGGAAACACAGCAGAAAACATTTTGGCCGGGAAAAACAGGGTTGTGGATGTGGATGATTTCAATGAACTCTGGAAGCAAAGAGAGAAAGGCGACGTGGTTTTCTTAGACTGCCGCGGCTGGGGGAATGCGGAACCTTTTGTTGAGAAATATTCAGATCATTGGACAAGCATTCCTCAGGATGAACTGCGGCTGAGAATGGCGGAAGTGCCTAAAGACAAGAAACTCGTGCTCATTTGCAACACCGGCGTGCGTTCCTATGAGGCTCAGGTAACCCTGGACCAAATGGGGATAGGCGACACCTGCAACCTTCAGGGTGGTGTGGCCGCTCTGAAAAAATGGGGATTGGATATTTAGTAAGCGGGCAGCAGGCAGATTGCAGCTAGCAGCAAAAAAACAGAGGCCAAAGGTCGGAAATCAGAAGACAGAGGACGGAAGACAGCTGAAAATTTTCTTGTGGGAGCGACTTTCCAGCCGCGATTTATAAAAGGAGAAATCTAGTTGATTGGACGACAAGGTCAATTTGAGATAAAGCACCTTGGGTCCGGAGGAATAATCACCAATTATTACTGCACCTCCGCCTGTGGTCATTGCCTCTATTACTGCAGCCCGCGGTGGCAGAAGGAATACATTGACAGGGAGACCCTAACCGACATCTTAAAAAAGATCACGAGCTTCGGCTGCCGTTCTGTCCATATCGGCGGCGGGGAGCCGTTTCTCAACCTTGCTGGACTGAAAATGGTTGTCGAAACAGTTCGTTCCTTGAAGGTCAATGTTGAGTATGTGGAGACGAATTCTTCCTGGTTCAAAGAAAAAGAGTCTGCATTAGAGACTCTTTCTTCTCTGAAACAAAGGGGTCTTGCCACCCTGCTCGTATCCATGAGTCCTTTTCATAACGAGCACATACCCTTCTATAAAGTCAAAGGGGTAATAGAAGCGTGCAGAGAGGCAAATATAAGCGTTTTTCCCTGGATATCAGAATTCTATCCAGAGATTGCTGCATTTGACGACCGGACTACTCACTCGGTTTCCGAGTATGAAGAAAAATATGGGGACAATTATCTCTCAAGGATTCCTTCGCGGTATTGGATACATTTTGGTGGCAGAGCTCTGAAGACCTTTGCCAGAGTCTGTGGAACGAGGAGTTACCAGGACACTCTCACAGCAAACAAGGGAGGATGCAGGGAACTCCTGGATGTCAGTCACTTCCACTTCGACCTCTATGGCAACTATATTCCGGGACTCTGTTCCGGTCTTGCCATACGATATGACCATGTCGGCACTGTTCTCTCCCAAAAAGATTATCCCTTCTTGACCACTCTTTTCCGTGAAGGCATCGGTGGTTTTGGGAATCTCGCCGTCAGCAAATATGGCTTCGAACCTTCCAGGGAATACTTGTCCAAATGTGACCTCTGCTTTGATATCAGAAAGTACCTGGTCTTGCAGGTAGGAGAGAGCTCAAGAGAGCTGCAGCCAAGGGGCTTCTATGAGAACGGTTAAAGTGGGAAAGGGAGTTTGGTTCATGGGCCAAACTGATTTTGTCCATTTCACCAAATTTGGTGATTTCACAAAACGTATTTGCCTTAACTCGCCGCCAATAAATTATCGTATTTATTGAGTTAATTCCCATTTTTTGCTTGTTGGCATCATTCCTGCCTCTGTCAATAGAACAGTGGTTCAAAAACTCCTTGTCTTGCTCTAGCTTTATGGCCCCTGCCCCCATCAGAGCCGAGTGTTTTGGTGGGGGCTCCCCTTTTTATACGGGCAACTCATAAGATTCTACAATCCGCATTCTACGATCTACAATCTCCAATCACTCCCCTTCCCCCCACGCTTTTCGACTGCGATTGATCTTCTTCCCAACCATTGCCCAGGTTTTTGTCGTAAGGAAGGACTCCGGCCAACGATTCACCATACGTTGGAACATTTCAAATGGAACGGTAAAGGTAATCTCATCGGTCTTGAGGAATTTTCGGTCGGAAGGATCCCAACCTCCTAAAACCGCTTTGAGCTTCCCCTGAGCCAGATATCGCAAAGGCCAGGTGACAATATTAGAACAGCCAGCACCAAAAGGCGAGTACACGGCTTCAAAGTCATTGGTAACAAATGTGGCCAGCTGGTTCAGACCTGAGATTACTTCCGCTCTCGCAAAAAATATCACCAATTCCGGTTGAGCTTCTTTGTCGAATTGAGTAACGGGCTTGAACACACAATAGCGTGCAGGGGCCGTAGGAGGATCTATGGTATTAAAAAAATCTCGCGTTACCTCCGGAGATTCCAGGTAGCGCTCCCCTTCCATCTGGTCCGGTATGCCAGTGGAGACATAATAGGTAATGAAATCTAACTGTGGTTTTAGAAAACCCATGTAGAAGGCACCGCCCAGACAACCGAACCGCTCCTTGTCGAAGTAGGCTGCTGTTTTCTTCTTTCGGGCACGCCAGATATTCCCGATCACGCAAGAGAAATCACCAAAGAGCGCTCCCCAATCGACTTCACCTCGAGCCTCCATTTCTATGGTGGGTAGAAGTCCAGGTTTTGGCGCTATCCCCTCCTCGGGTTCCCCATCGGAGTAGTACATGCCCATTGGTTCCTCGTCGAGTCCAATGGCTTCCAAGAAGCTTGCGACGTCATTTTTTTTCATTTGCTCCGTCATGTCGCTTACTCCGGGCTAGGTTAGCACCCTTTGCGCCTTTTTCATTACCCTGGCAATAGGAATCCCCTGTGGGCATCTGTTTTCAGCCAGAGAATAGTCGATATTACCAAGTCGCTTGCGGGTAGCAGGTGAGAGTTTACCATACAGAGACCTGGCGCGCTCGCGATCCCCATAGCTCTCGTAGTACATTAGGTAGCGCATGACATCAGCAACTGGAACCACTTCAGTCAAGACTGTTTCGCACATATCGCTGCAGCCGGCGCAGTAGTAAGAGGCGGTCTCCCGGGCGTATTGGTCCAGAAGATGCAGATCCCCAGCAGAAAGGCTGGTCTTGTCCATTGCGGCCGCAACATTAGACATCAAGATGGTAAGGTTCGGCATCTGGGAACATATGGAGGCTATCTCCGGATTTGTCCAAACTGCCTTGAGCTTGGCCTGGTTATCGGTAAACCCCTTTTCAATAAAACTATCCACCAATTTAGCTGCACTGGACGAGCCATACGACCATCCTCCCTGGGTTTTCATTGCAGTCAGGCCGATGCCGGCCTCGGTGCAAGCGGCAATTGCCTCTTTCATTTTAGCTTTGTTCATGAGCCTGTAGTTGTAGGTCATCATGATACCATCGATCCAACCCAGTTTGGCCGCGTCCAGCATACATTCTTCCATATTACCGTGAGTGCTGAATCCGAAGAATTTAATTTTTGCTTCGGCCTTGGCTTTCATGGCCCAGGCTCTGGTGTCATCATCGAGTTCGTCGATGGAGCTAATTCCATGGACGAAATAGAGATCAACGTAGTCCGTATTCATTCTTTCAAGTGAACGGTTGAGCAATCGAGTCATGCCCCCTGGGTCCCTGGCATCGGACTTTGTCACCAGAAATATCTTCTTGCGGGTTTCTGGGTATTTGCCAAGAAACTTGCCCACCCCTCTTTCGCTTCCGCCGCCCTCATAGCAATCAGCGGTATCCCAATAGGTAACTCCCAATTTTAGGGCCTGGTTGAGCACAAGCTGATTGGAAGGAATGTCAAACATGCCGCCCAGGGCGAGGGTTGAGACTCGTACTCCCGTTTTGCCGAAAGACCTCGTGGGGACCACCGCGATCTCTGTGCCGGAATTGTCGCTGATCTTGCCCATTGTTTCAGTCGCACCTAAAAGAGATCCTACGGTAGCCACCCCCGCCGTTTTAAGAAAATCCCGCCG
>JBFFBS010000124.1:0-10181 GCA_041560295.1 Syntrophobacteria bacterium
CCTTTTTTCTTACTTCGCTTTCCTTATCCATCAGGCTTCCAAAGGTGAAAGCGCCGGTGGGGCAGGTCTGCAGACAGGCCGGTTGAATCTCACCGTCCAGTATTTTTCTGCCCTCATTTTTCGCAGTATTGTGAGCGTCCTTAATCCTCTGGATGCAGAACGAGCATTTTTCCATGACCCCTTTGAAGCGCACAGTCACGTCGGGGTTCAGTTGCAAATTGAGCGGCTCCGGCCACTCCCACAAGAACCAGTTGAATCGTCGTACTTTGTAGGGACAATCCTGGGAACAAAAGCGAGTGCCAATACAGCGATTGTAGATCTGGTTATTCAAGCCTTCCTTTGAATGATGCGGGGCGTACACCGGGCAGACCGACTCACAGGGAGCATTGTCGCAGTGCTGGCACAGCATGGGAAGAAAGGTGATTTTTTCGCGCTGCTCTGGATCTTCATATCGCTGGATCTGGAGCCACGCCATTTCCCTTCCTTCAACAATTCGTTCCTCACCTGCCACAGCCACGTTGTTTTCGGCATAGCAGGCGGCGGAGCAGGCGGAACAGCCAATACATTTGTCCATGTCCACCACCATTGCCCATCGATAATCTTCGTGTTTGTGCGGGGGATAGATGTCTCTGGTCTTCCGGTCATAGGCCTCGGGTAAAGGCAGCACCAGAGGGAATTCCCACATTCCCAGCCCGTGCTCTTGGTGATGTTCAGGGTTAGCTAGGTCTTTTAATTGAACCGAGAGGGCAATTTTTCTTTTATGTTGGTCCGGACTTCCATCCGTGTGCGCCAGCTTTATTGAGCGGCCGGTCTTCTTGAGAGCAATGGGGCCGGCGGCGAAAAAAGGGCCTCCAGAACTTGGCTCCAATTCCGGAGAAAGGAGTTCAATCGGATTGAGTCCTCTCCCACTTGCATAACGCCCGTAGGCGCTATGACCCTGACCGATAGCCACCACTGCAGCCTTAGGGTGAACACCAACCGTTTCGTAAACCGGCATCTGTAGTTGGCCCCAACGGGATTCTATTTGGACAATATCGCCCTGTTTCAGACCTCTTGCAGCCAGGGTTTCAGGATGCATCAAGACCGGAGTCTGCCAGGCAACCTGAGTTAACGTATCTGGGACCTCACAAAGCCAGGGCCTGTTAGCACCCCTGCCGTCAAAGAAGCGGATGGAAGGGACAGCAAAAAAGACAAGATGGTTCTCTTTGGGAGTAGGAGGGGTGGTAATGGTAGACTGAAATGTATTGGAAAGGGTTACTGGTAATCGACGATCTTGCTGAATTGCTTGAAAAAGCCCTCCCTGCTGCAAAGTCTGGAGCCAGTCTCTCGTGCCCCGAATAACATCTTTGAGGGTGAGTTGGGCAAAAAGGTAAGCTTGGAAGTTTTTGACTGGTCGCTGTGGTCCAAAGGAGGCACGCAGCAACACATCTCCAATGTTGGGTGCCCCGGTCAAGCTGCCCATGGTTGGCTGCAGGGTTGAGACAATCCCAGCTTTCCCGCCATACTCATCCCAGGTCTCCAGTGGCAGACAGGCCGGCAAGATCAGATCAGCCAACTCACTCGTCTCATCCATGATGCTGCTGAAACTTACCACAAACAAAGAATCTCGCTCAAGGGCCTCTCGCACTCCACTTCCTGGGGGCAGAGCAAAGGCGGGATTGACGTTGTTCAACAGGAGCAGGTCTGCTGCACCACTCTTCAATTCAGTAAGGAATTCTAAGACCGTGGATCGTCTGTCAGCTGTCTCCACCCGGTGCCGGTTGGAGAAGTCGACACGTTCAAGGTCAGGATCAAAAACCAGATTGAGAAGATTAACCGCTATGTTGGCCTGCAGGCTATTGGCCCCTGTGGCGCTGGTGCTGGTGCCGAGGATAAGAGGCTTTCGTGCCAGCTGTAGATGAATGTAGAGCTTGTCGAAGAGTTCGGTTGGGAGACCAGAAAGCTCGAAGACCTTGTCCCTGGTGTAAGGTGAGGAGAGTGCATCAATGGCCTTTAGATCAGTCTCGGGCAGAGATCTGCCATTGCCATGACGTATGCCTTCCCGCAAGAGTCCAAGAGCAATAACATGCTCGGAGTCGGGATGGCAGGAGAACCAGAAATCTGCATTGGCACCAGTGAGGGATTGATAGGGGCTTACATGAAAAAACAGAGACTTATTCTGCCCCGTCAACGCGTGCATATCTTTAAATTTTCTGGCGTACTCAACCGGCGACAACCATGTTTCCAAGAAGTCGGCACCAAACGATACTAGGAAGTCAGCCGCGTCTATTTTATACGATGGAAGTCCGTCGAGCCCGAAGACTTGGGAATTTGCCTCCTTCAAGGCCTCATATGCGAAAGGTTCAAAGATTACTGGCCCTTTGGAATTCCAGTTTTTCAAGGACTCGCTTGCGAGGTTCAGAAGGCTTTCCCCCACGACCTCGGTGAGCATCCGGACTCTATCTTTGCCGTTCCTCACCGCTGCTTCAGCCTTGGCCTGCAGGATGGCTTCTGCTTCAGCATAGGTAACGGGGCGGTATTTTCCCGCCTCTTTCAACAAGGGAGTTTTGATTCTGTCTGGATTGTAGATTCCCTGCAGGGCTGCCTGACCCCGCATGCACAGCCGACCCCGGTTGATGGGATGGAGAGGGTTGCCCTCAACCTTGATGGTCCTGCCCTCTCTGTTTTTGGCCAAGACGCCACAGCCGGCTGGGCATTCCCTACAGGTGGAAGCATACCAAGTAGCCTTGCCGGTTACCATGTCATCCGGAGCCTGAACGAGGGAGTACAAGGTTTTTTCTGGTTGGGAGGTGCAGCTGGCGGCGAAGGACAAACCACTCACCCCGGCGATCTTCAGGAAAGTTCTCCGGTCCACCTTACAAAAGGCTCCTTGAATAAATCTGCTGGGAAGGAATGATGCTCATAGTTTGAAGTTCGTGAGGTACTTAAAAATATCCGATCTCACCCCTCAAAGCAAGATGTTCACCGGCTGAGAAAAGAAAAATCTTCAATCAAATTGGTTGGTGGCCTGTCCTCTCGGACTGGAAGACAATGACTAGTTATAAATAACTAAAATAATTAGGATAAGTTTAGATGAACGTTAGAATAGCAAAGCCACATTGTGGATGTCAAGGAAGAAAAAACTATCGTTTAACTCGAACTTTGAAGGAAACGGTCCTGAAGGTTTCGGATTGTGGATTGCGGATTTAACAAAAAAGCAGGCAGAGGCCAGAGGACAGCCGCCTTCGCCTCATGGCTTCGGCGCGCCAAGGAGGCCATTTTGGGGCAAAACACCTTTATAGCGCTGCCAGACTTTTCAGGCGACTGTGCTTGGAGTATCGAGGTGTTGCACAATTGGTAGGGACTGCTTAAAAGTGTGATAGTGAATATTAACAGAAATCTTTTCGAGAGGAGTTTCTCCATGAAGACTGACAAAGATAGACAATCAATCTATTTAATTCTTGGTGCCACGGGAGGAATCGGCTCAGAGCTTAGTCGGCAACTTGCTGCACAGGGAGCCCACCTGATGTTAGGAGCTCGAACCAGCGAAAAACTAGAAAAACTGGCCAATGAGCTGGGGGCACAATATTTTGTTTTGGATGCCACCCAAACTGATCAGGTCGAACGGTGTGTGGAACAAACGGTGGAGACATACGGCCGAGTCGATGGAATTACCAATTGTGTCGGCTCAGTACTGCTGAAACCGGCCCATTTAACCTCTGACGATGAATGGGCTTCCACCATTGCGGTGAACTTGACCTCAGCCTTTACCACGGTAAAGGCGGCGGCACGGGCCATGCGGCGAGACGGAGGCTCGGTAGTGTTGACCTCATCTGCCGCCGCCCGGGTGGGAATTGCCAATCACGAGGCCATTGCCGCAGCCAAAGGCGGCATCATTAGCTTGATGCGTTCAGCCTCAGCCACTTACAGCCGAAACAACATCAGGTTCAATTGTGTGGCTCCGGGGTTGGTGCGCACGCCTTCCACAGAGAGAATCACCAATAACGAAACGAGCCTGAAAGTTTCACTTGCCATGCATCCATTGGGCAGGGTTGGTGAACCGTCTGACGTCGCTTCGCTCATGGCCTGGCTACTCGATCCTCGACAGGTCTGGGTGACTGGCCAGGTTTTCGGCGTCGATGGTGGACTAGGAACTGTGCACCCGAGATTGGCTTAGGACCATGGAATCTGAACTGAAACTTCGTAGGAAGTGGACTTTCCAAGCCCAGGACAAACAAATCGTCCTGGTAAAAAAGCACTACGAAAAAAGTGCCCACGTTCTCATGAAGGGTTTCATGTGGGCCCTGTATCTTCCTTACTATCCGAACCTCACAGTTGAGGTCGCCGTCGGTGATCGTTATAAGCCCGACGTGGTCGCTGTTGATGAACAGGGTAGGCCACAGTTCTGGGGCGAGGCCGGACAAATTACCGTTCAGAAGATACGCTCGCTCCTGAGGCGCTACCGTGCCACCCATGTGGCCATTGCAAAGTGGCAAACTCCTCTCAAGCCCTACATTGAAATTGTTACAGTAGCTTTGGACGGTTTAAAGAGAGACAGGCCGGTGGACTTAATTAACTTTCAGGAGAATAGTGTCCAGCGCTTTATTGATGAGAATGGCCGCATCACCATAGACCATGACTCCCTGAATTGGGTAAGGCTGGAGTAACCAGGGCTAAGGAGAAGCTCAGCTGCTGACAAAATCCTGAGAAAAGAGATGATGAATTTTTCCCGACGGAGGTTCTTGGATGAAGTTGAATCTTTTCTTCTGGTATTTTTTGTTCTGTATGTGATGCCGCATACGTTTTAAAGTCTTATACGGCAACTTCCACAAATACAATTTGACCAGCGAACGAAAGATAGCAGAGGTAAAAACAGACTCTGAAAAACTTCCGCCCGGCTCACCATATCCCTGAAACACTACCTCTAGGGTGCCTTCCCCCATTGGCGTCAATTGCCAAAATGATTCTCCACTGCTCATTCGGACATAGTGATCACTAAGGGGAATATAATCCGGTACCGCGCGCCCTTTAACAGTGACAGCGAATGTTTGCGGATTCTGGCCAATGTAAGAGAATAAAACGGAGTCACGGGGCATGAATGGCCATGGCATGGGGTGAATGGTGTAGACATAGGCCTCCGTCTTGCTTGTTTGTCTTAAGGTTACCACTTTGTCAGTACGATATGCCCATTGAGGCAGCGTTTCAAAATCTTTGAGCAGGGCAATAAAACTACTCAAAGATGTACGTAAATGAGTTATGCCTCTGAATTCTACATTGCCTGACTCACGGGTACGATAGTAGACGAAAATATCATTACCTTCATCTTCTTTTACCAGTTCCCAATCACCTACCTTTGTCCTCGCATGCAGTAAACCACTGGCGAAGAACAATACGACGGCAAGAATTATTGATTTACTGTATTTGCCAGAAACCCAGGTCATTTACTAAACCTCAGAGTTAAAATTCTTGCTTTAGTCGCCCACGGGGTAGGGATATTACCACAGACTATATATTCGGCACTGAAGGCATAGAAATCACAAATCACATATACTGAGGTTTCAGGTTTCAGTTTTTTGTTTTCTTCTCTGACACCTGATCCGCCTCCGGCGGAACACCTGAAACCCTGAGACTTGGTGCTTGGAATTTGATATTTTGCAGTTCTCCATTATTCCTTCTCCTGGCTCCTGTCTCCTAGCTCCTTCTATTTATAATCATCTTTCACCTTCAGAATGGTCTCCTGCTCCCACCTGGCAATGTAATCCAGGAAGGCATACATGCCACCTTCCCAAGGATAATACGCCCAGACGGAAGCGCCGAAAAAATCAAAATAAGCGACATGGGAAACTTTGGTGTAAGAGCCGAGGGGTTCGAGTTGGAAATGGCCGTAATGGAACCTTTGGCCACACTGCTCCGGGTTTTCCAGGAAAAAATCCAAACGATATCTATCCGGATAGAGTATGTTCCGCCATCTAAATTTCGAATCAGGTTTGGTCGACAATCTGTTTTCTATTATTACCGTCTTTTGTTCTTCTCTGATGACTCGCTGGTTTATTACATACTTATTGGTCTCGACAAAATCGCCATGAAAATCCGTCTTAAACTTCCAAAAAAGCTCTATGGGAACAGGTACGAGGTAAACAAGTTTGTATGCCTCACCGCCTCTGGCATCAGGTGCGATCCTGTAGATGAAAGGCTCTGCGGTTGAGAGGTGTTTTTCACTGGGCTCAACGGTTGGAGATTGCGCGGACAGGTTGGTGAAACCGGTCAAAAAGAGAATAACAAGAAGTGGGAGTAGCCTGACTGCCCTGGATTTCATCGGTCTGACCCCGATCTCTGCCGCGAAATTATTCTAGTTAACAGTCTAAAAATAATCAGAGGATCTGATCGGGTCAATTTTTTTAAATTGCGGCCCCCACTGGTTACTTGAATTTGGACATAGCTGACTGGAAGGCATTCTTTAGGGAATCATAAGCTTCCACGGACCCTGATTTGAGGTCCTCCCAGGCCTCTTCGCCAGCATGTTTTACCTCTTCTAGTCTTTCCTGAGCCGCTTTCTTTTTGTCACGCAGATCTTGAATGTGCTTGTTGTAGTCTGCTTTGACCTCTGCTTTGACCTCTGCTTTTGCCTTCTGCGGCTTGGCTTCAAGCCTATCAATGTCATCATCCCATTGCTTCAGTTTTGCAGTCAGCGTATTGATAAAAGCTTTTCTGTCCATGTTTTAATCTCCTATCCCTTTGGACCAGGATTCTTTACTTGGGTCGAGACTCAGACTGCCTATCGCGCTGGAACTTGAGCTCCAGGAAGTAGTCCGCCGCCTTTATAAAGAGTTTTTTCCACGTTACCCAATCATGTCCGCCGGGCACAGTGAACACCTGTTCCGGTAGCAAGGCACCAGCTAACATCTGGCACTGCTCGAAGAATCTATCTTCGGTTCCAAACCCTAAGACTACCTTTTTTTGATTTTCTGAATCTGAAACATAAACCTGCAAAGACTTCCACAGATTACATCCATACGTCCATGCGAGAAAAGGACAGTCTTCCCAGGTATCAAGACCACCTGCTTCGTCAATTGCCTCGCTAACTAAGTCCCCACTGATAAAAGGCGCAAGAACAACTATACCATCAACATCTTCTGGATAGGTGGTTGCGTAGAGCAGGGCGCCGTGTCCACCCAGAGATATCCCAACAAGGTAGATTTCCCTAAATCCCTCAGCTTTAGCGGGCTCGATCACCTCGGTTTTCACGAACTCGACAATTCTGCTTCCCAGATACAGAGACGGCTTGACGTCAAGAACTTCC
Organism: Syntrophobacteria bacterium; assembly: GCA_041560295.1. Lineage (GTDB taxonomy): Bacteria > Desulfobacterota > Syntrophobacteria > BM002 > BM002 > BM002. The sequence continues at coordinate 7,280 of JBFFBS010000124.1, forward strand.
ATGCTGGCCTCAAATCCTCTTTCCCACACTTCGTCCAGAAATCCTTGGGTCGCATAATGAGATCCTTTCCCGCCTATGGTGGGAAAAAGCACAACCAGCGAGCGCTTTCCAGTCATGCCTGAATAGCGTACTGAAGGCAGTGCTTTTTTGTCCCTGGATCCGGAGCACCCCAGAAATAAGACGGCAATGCTTGCTATGGTACAAAGCCACATTACCTTCTTCATGGTTGTCTCCCCCAGAAACGTTTCATTGTCACGTTAATCTGTTGACGTGGTCCGCTAGACGTTTTCGCTGGAAATGCCGTTCAGGTTAGCCTCTTGCCCATTGAAACGCGAGAGGTCTTCGAGCCATACCCGGAAGAGCTTGAATCCGAGGGATAAGATGACGGCCCCAACAAAGAGACCAATAAATCCCATGGAAAGAAATCCTCCGATGGCGCCAAGAAAAACGACGAGCATGGGCACCGGAGCACCTCGTCCCAGGAGTATGGGCTTCAAAAAATTATCCACTAAAGAAACCAGAATAAGCCAGGCCGTCAACAATCCAGCAGTAAGAGTGCTTGCGGTGGAGAACATGTAGATGATGACCGGAATGACAACCGGAAAAATTCCGATCTGAACGATGGCCAACAACAGACAGACAAACGCCCAAAGACCAGCTCCCGGCACCCCAGCTGCCACGAACCCGGTTCCTGCCAACAGTGACTGAATAATGGCCACACCCAGAATCCCTTTGACCACGGTGCGCACGGTTTTCGCCGAAATATCAGCAAAGTCAGCGCCACGCTCTCCGGCCAGACGCACGAACAGGTCTCTTGCCATGTCTCCACTTCCCTTTGCATTGGCCATGAAAATTCCAGCGATGATGATCGAGAGGGCAAATTGTAGCAATCCCAGAACGGTGCCCATCGCCGACCTCAGCAGCCTCAAGCTCATTGTTTTGACCTGAGGTTGAAACCGGATCAGGGTTGCTTGCAGGTTTTCCGAAGCATCATACCATTCTTCCTGCAATGACTTGCCGATGAAGGGCCAGTTCTCGATACCATCTGGCGGAGGCGGCATTCTCATTTCGCTGCTCTGTATCCTGCCGTTGATATATTTCACCCCATCCACAAGCGAGCCTACCATCCGGACGCTGGGGAGGATGATACCAAGGAGCATAACTACAGTAATAATGGTCGCCGCCACCTTATTACGATCGCCCAGGAATTCCCTGAGTTTTCTGCAGACAGGGTAGAAGGCAATAGCAAGGATGCCTCCCCAGATCACCAGAGAGATAAAGGGCCGTAATATCTGGAAACACAATACTATCAAAAGGGCTATAACGCCGATTCGGATCGCTATATCAATTGCTGGTCCTGTGGATGCTTTCTCTTGGGTAATTTTATCGGGTTCGGTCATGAGAATTCCCCTTTGGTGAAATATCCGGACTCGGACTAGTACTGGACTCCAACAGATAAGATATATTCATGGTCAGATCTCTTGTCTCCCGGGGGAGGATCGTTGTCCCAATCCCAATTCCACTGGGCAGTCAGGTTGAAGTATTTATAAAAATGCATTCGTATTCCTGTTCTGCTGAGAATGACAATATCACTGGTGTCTTCAAAGCTGAGCAATACCTGATCAAAATGAAAAAATTGAAAAATCTTTTCGAACAAAAAGTGATCGAAATTTATTCTCGATAGACCTGCCACGTATTCGTCATCTTCACTTTCGTCAAATCTTTCGATGACGTAGGCTGGCCCAAGCTCGACTGACAGATTTGTCAACTCGGTTTCATAAAATTGATATCCTGGCCCCACGCTGGGAACGAGGCGCAAATCGAGATCCTTGTTGTCGTCGGTTTCAAAAAAAGTGGAGCCATAGATATAAAACTTCTGGGTGAGAAAGCGGTCGTATTTACCAAAGCCCTTCGAATTTTGAGCTGTCTTGTCACCGTCAGCTTTGTCTCGTTCATACTCGCCCTTCAAGGTAAATCTATTCTTTTCAGACCTGAGAGAAAGTTCACCATCCACATCATACTCTTCTTTGTCAGTATTTCCTGTTTCGACTTTAACCCCAATGTTCAGCCGGGCCTTAATCTCGAGACCACGCTCTGGCGAGGTTGGATTGATAGCTTTGACTTCACTGAGGTCGACGGCGAATCTTTCCACAGTCTCGTCCAGCAGTTGTAGTTCTATTTGCCCCTCTGCTGCGAACACCATGCGTCCCAGAAATGAAGTGTCGTCATCAAGCACCATCTCAATGGGTGAATCAGTTGTCACAGCTGTGATTTCATCCCACTCAATAGACATTTCTCCCGCATAGGGCGTTTTGAAGATCAACACCTTATCTTCCATTTTTTTTACGGTGCCCGTGATACGATCGCCATTCTTGAGCCAGATCTCATCTGCCATGACATTCTTTGCGGTCAAAAGCATAAACAAAACAGCCATGATTACCGCTAAGCGATTAACCTTCATTGCTACTCACCCACGGGTTACTCATGATTACTAGCAAGGCTGATGTGCAGTGGCTGATCGTCATCCTGGGTCAAGTACGTCGTGCTGGTTGGGAAAGCAAACTGGATTCCCTCTTTTTCAAACTCTCGCATGATTTGTAGATTCACCCTCTGACTGAACGCCAGGAAGCTCCAATAATCTGGCGGATGATACCAGTAGAGCACCAGTAGGTTCAATGAGTCAGAGTTGAATTCGTTGAAATACACCCTCGGAGGGAAATCCGGCTCCATCCCTTCGTGGTTATCAAGAATCGTTTCAATAATGTTGACGGCCTTTTCAATTTTCTCCGGTGGCGTATCATAGGTAATGGTAATGTCTGTACGCCGCCGAATGTGGGGCCGGCGGCCAATGTTTTCTATGTCGACATTGGCCATTTGCTCGTTCGGTACGGTGGTCTGATGA
>JBFFBS010000125.1:0-10109 GCA_041560295.1 Syntrophobacteria bacterium
TGGAGCGCTTGGCGTCTGGCGTGGAGATCTCCCCTTTTGCCCAAGGTGATCATCCAATCAGCCCAGCGCCGAAGCTCCTTGGCCTTGGCATGGGTGGTATATATCCGTTCGTGATCCAGCAGCGAAGTCACCATGTTGCGAAACATGGCCAACCGATGGCTGGAAGAGCGATTCAGCTTTCTCCCACTCTTGCCGTGTCGCATTTATTCCTGTTCCTTTCTCGCCTCTATTTCTTCCCTCGAGGGGAAGTTTTCCAACTTCATACCCAGCGACAAGCCCATTTCTGCCAGAATCTCTTTGATCTCATTGAGCGACTTGCGGCCAAAATTCTTCGTTTTTAGCATCTCCGCTTCGGTTTTCTGGACGAGTTCGCCAATCAGTCTGATATTCGCGTTCTTGAGACAATTGGCAGAGCGTACTGACAATTCGAGCTCGTCCACCGAACGGAACAGGTTGTCGTTCAGTTTCGGTTCCTCAACCTCTTCTACCGGAGCTTCGATTTCTGGTTCCTCATCGAAGTTAATAAAAATGGCCATCTGCTCTTTCAGAATCTTTGCAGCAAAAGCCAGGGCATCTTCTGGAAGCACACTGCCATCAGTCCAGATCTCCATAGTCAACTTGTCGTAGTCCGTAATCTGGCCTACACGGGCCTGACTCACCACATAATTCACTTTGCGAATGGGAGAGAAGATAGCATCCATGGGAATGACTCCAATGGCAGCATCCTCTTCCACGTTGCGTTCAGCCGGAATGTAGCCCTTCCCGCTTTTGATCTGCATCTCCATCTGTAGCTTGCCGTCTTTTGACAGAGAGGCAATGTGCTGCTCTGGATTGAGAATTTCTACCTCGGGCGGGCAGACGAAATCAGCTGCTGTAACCGTAGTCTCACCTGTTTTGTCCACCTCGATGGTCTTGGGCTCTTCTCCATGCAGTTTGAGTCTGACCTCTTTCAAGTTCAAGATAACATCGGTTACATCTTCCCGAACTCCAGGAATGGTGGAAAATTCATGCAGGACCCCGTCTATTTTCACCGAGCTGATCGCAGAACCTTGTAGCGATGACAGCAAGATGCGTCTCAGGGCGTTACCAATGGTGATGCCAAAGCCTCGCTCCAAAGGTTCGCAGGAGAATTTTCCGAAAAACTTAGAAGCGGTCTTTGCATCCAGTTCCAAACGTTTTGGGCTGATCAATTCACGCCAATTTTTATGCATTGTAACTCCTCTTATGATAACCCCAACCGGCCAGATGTGAGAAGAGAAGCAGGAGACAGATGCCGGGGATCAGGCCAGGGGGGCCGTCTATTTGGAGTAAAGCTCCACGATGAGCTGCTCCTGAATAGGCATGGTCAACTCGTCGCGAGCCGGGTATCCCTTAATTGTCCCTTTAAACTTGTCCTTTTCCATCTCCAGCCATTGCGGCACTCCTCGTCTGGCTACGGCCTCCATTGCCTCTGCAATGGGGACAATATTTCTGCTCTTCTCTTTCACCTCAACGGTGTCATTCTCTTTGATGAGATAAGACGGAATGTTAACCCGCTTGCCGTTGACAACGAAGTGGTTGTGGCGCACCAACTGCCTGGCCTGAGCCCGGGAATTCGCAAAACCCATACGGTAGACCACGTTGTCCAAGCGTCGTTCCAGGAGAACGAGAAGGTTGGTGCCAGTGACCCCCTTCTGCCGCTCCGCCTTGTGGAAGTAAAAGCGGAACTGACGTTCCAGCAGACCGTACATGCGTTTCACCTTCTGCTTTTCCCGTAACTGGATGCCGTAGTCAGAAAATTTCTTTCGACCCTGGCCGTGCTGGCCCGGAGGATAGCTGCGTCTTTCATAGGCACATTTGTCCGAATAACAGCGGTCGCCTTTCAAATACAGTTTAAGGTTTTCGCGGCGACAGATGCGACATACGGATTCGGTATATCGAGCCAAAGTAAACCTCCTTACTTATACCCGTCTCCTCTTGGGTGGACGGCATCCATTGTGGGGAATGGGTGTTACATCTCTGATAAGTGTGACGTTAAAGCCGGCTGCCTGTAGGGCACGTAGGGCAGCTTCTCGGCCGGACCCTGGTCCTTTTACGTAAACCTCAATGTTCTGCACCCCATGTTCTTGCGCTTTCTTTGCGGCGTCATCTGCAGCAAGTTGCGCTGCGAAAGGTGTGCTCTTGCGGGAGCCCTTAAAACCCTGACTGCCAGCACTGGACCAGGCTATGGTGTTGCCACTCGTGTCAGTGATGGTGATAATGGTATTGTTGAAAGTTGATTGGATATGCGCAATACCGTTTTGTATGTTCTTGCGTTCTTTCTTTTTCCGGGAAACTTTGCCCTTTGGTTTGGCCATTTTTCCACCTGCCTCTTATTGCTTTTTACGTCTACCTATCATTGATCGCCGAGGTCCCTTACGAGTACGGGCATTGGTGTGGGTTCGCTGTCCACGAACCGGCATCCCTCGTCGGTGACGAAGTCCTCGATAGCAACCCAGATCCATAAGCCGCTTGATGTTCATGGAGACCTCAGTCCTCAAATCACCTTCCACCTTGTGGTCACTGTCAATGACTTGGCGGATGGCGTTGATCTCCTCCTCGGTAAGAAGATCTGACTTGGTGTCACGGTCCACATTGGCCTTGTCCAGAATCTTTTGCGATGTGGTGCGACCGATGCCGTAAATGTAAGTAAGAGCTATCTCGATTCGCTTGTTTTTCGGCAAGTCAATGCCTGCAATCCGTGCCAATGGTTCTACCCTCCGTTATTATCCCTGACGCTGTTTGTGCCTCGGATTTTCACAAATGACACGTACGACGCCGTGACGCTTGATAATTTTGCACTTTCGACACATACGTTTAACCGAAGCCCGCACTTTCATAAATCCCTCTCCATCTGCCCGCCTCACGGCGGTGGCTCTTGCCGCCCGCAGCAACCGCGGCTATTTGGCTCGATAGGTAACTCGACCACGAGTTAGCTCATACGGTGACAGCTCAAAAGTCACCTGGTCTCTCGCTTATGGCTATCGAATGCTCAAAGTCAGCCGAACGACTGCGATCCTTCTTTACCGCTAGAAGCGTCTATTCCTCCCTCAGGAGAGTACCTGAGTGACCCGCCCGTAGATTTCTTTGATATCCCCTACGCCGTCGACGGGCCTTATCTTGCCTTGAGCCGTATAATAGTCGATGAGCGGCTTGGTCTGTGCCTCATAGACATCCAACCGTGAGGTCACGGTCTCCACGTTGTCATCATCCCGTTGATAGAGTTCGCCGCCGCACTTGTCGCACACCCCTTCTTTTTCCGGCGGATCGAACATAACATGGAAACCGGCACCGCAATCGCGACAGGTGCGCCGTCCGGTAAGACGCCCGACCAACTCCTCATTGGCCACTTCAATACTTACAACGTGGTCGATCTTCGAGCTAAGATTCTGCAGCATCCCATCCAGGGCCTCTGCCTGGGGAACAGTCCTGGGAAAACCATCCAACATGTAACCTTTGGCGCAGTCAGACTGTTGAATCCGCTCTTCGACGATACCAATTACCACTGAATCGGGGACCAACTCACCCTTGTCCATGCACGCTTTGGCCTCTTTCCCCAAGGGGCTTCCTTCTTTGACAGCAGCTCGCAGAATGTCTCCGGTGGAGATCTGAGGAATCTGATACTCTTCAACGAGCATCTTCGCTTGAGTTCCTTTTCCTGCTCCCGGTGGCCCTAGCAAAATAATGTTCATAAAACCCTCCATCTCCCTGAATTAAGATGATCTGTAACAGCAACTAAACCAACACAAACCAACCACTGCAACGTTCGCCTGGCGAACGATTGTAAACCCTAATGTTGCAGACCTACTCCGTAGAAAAACGCGTCAGAGTGTGCCAGATGTGACCGCGCGCAGGCTTGGAGAGAATGAAGCGTACTTGATCGTACGTGATATCCTGTCCGAGGCGAGCACGGTCGTCCCGCCAAAGGCGGGACTATCACGCGAGCGCAGCGGTTTTTACCGGTTTGGGTTTGCAACATTAGGGTTAACGTCTCCCCTTCATTTTTGATTTCTTGATGAAACCCTCATAGTGGCGAGTCAACATATGGGATTCTATCTGGGCCACCGTATCGATAGCCACACCCACCACAATCAGCAAGGCAGTACCACCAAAATAGAACGGAACCCTGAACTTCTGAATGAGTATAGTGGGAAGCACACACACCGCTGAGACGTAGATGGCACCACCAAATGTTATTCGTGACAGCACCCGGTCAATGTAGTCAGCGGTACGCTTGCCCGGACGAATGCCAGGGATGAAGCCTCCGTACTTTTTCATGTTATCTGCAGCGTCTACCGGATTAAAGACCACTGCGGTGTAGAAGTAGCAGAAGAAAATAATAAAGCCCACATACAGCAGACTGTAAACCAGCTTTCCTGGCGCCACTGCATCGGCAACCGTTTTCATCCAGGGAATTTGGATGAAGTTGGCAATGGTGGCGGGAAACATGATAATGGAGGACGCAAAAATCGGTGGGATCACTCCTGCGGTGTTTACCTTGAGCGGCAGGTGAGTGGACTGCCCTCCGTACATCTTGCGGCCAACAACACGCTTGGCATACTGCACCGGGATCTTACGCTGACCTCTTTCCACATAAATGATTATCGCCACCACGAGAACCATCATCACCGATATGATGAGTATCATAAAGGTGGAGATCGTGTCGGCTTTCCACATCCGTACAGTGTTGATAATGGCAGCCGGCATGCGAGCCACGATGCCGGCAAAAATGATGAGCGAAATGCCGTTACCAATCCCCCGCTCGGTGATTTGCTCTCCCAGCCACATGATGAAAGCTGTACCCGCAGTAAGGGTGATAACCGTCATCAATCGAAAGCCCCACCCTGGAGCCAGGACCACCATCTCGCCCCCAGGTCCGCTCATGCCTTCCAGGCCGACGGCAATGCCAAAACCCTGGATGAGACTGAGAAGCACCGTGCCATAGCGAGTATATTGAGTGATTTTCTTCCGGCCCGCCTCGCCCTCTTTGTTGAGCCGGTCCAGATAGGGAATGACCACGGTCAATAACTGGAGAATAATGGAGGCACTGATGTAAGGCATAATTCCCAGAGCAAAGACAGAAAGATTGCTGAGAGCACCGCCGGCAAACATGTCGAAAAGCCCGAGGAGAGTACCCTGTGCTTGGCTGAAAAACGCCTGCAGGGCCTCAGCGTTGATTCCTGGCGTTGGCACGTGCACGCCTATCCGATACACCGCCAGAAGCGCAAACGTCATCAGGATACGGCGTTTGAGCTCAGGAATCTTGCCTATTGTCTGGAATCCACCAATCAATTGAGCTTAGCTCCCTTCATCCGGAGTTCATGCTTGCAAATCACCTTAACCTATGTTCAGTCTAAGCAAATCCGAAATCCGAATATCGAAATTGGTCCTTCGGACTCCCCACCCTTCGGGCGGGTCCCCAGTTTCGAAACAATTTTCAAATGTTCAAAATCCAAATGACCAAAACACCCTAATTTGAGATCTATAGTTTATCGTTTTGAGAATTAGAAAATTCGAATTTCGAATTTGTTTCGTGCTTCGTGCTTAGGATTTCGAATTTAATATCACCGGTCCCAACCCCAAAGTGTACGAACACCTGAAGCGCCCGGTTGCTCACAACCTCCTACGGCACCTCAATCTTGCCTCCCGCAGCCTCAATTTTTTGGCGGGCCGCAGCACTGCACCGGTCTACTTTCACCGTAAGCGATTTGCTAATCTCGCCAGTACCCAGCAACTTAACGCCATCCCATTGCCCCTTGACCAGCCCCCTCTGGCGGAGGATCTCTTCATCCACCACGCTGTCAGGATCAAAACGCTCCAGATCCCTGACATTGACCTCCGCGTAGGCCTTTTTGAAGGGGTTATAAAAGCCCCTTTTGGGAAGCCGGCGCTGCAACGGCATCTGACCACCCTCGAATCCTGGTGGCGTGCCTCCTCCCGAGCGTGACCCCTGGCCCTTGGTGCCCCGGCCAGCTGTCTTGCCACGTCCTGATCCCGGCCCACGTCCAAATCGCTTGGCTTTTTTCTTCGCTCCCTTCGGAGGTTTCAACTCATCAAGTCTCATCGCTAACCCACTATGCTCAATAGGTGGAGCCTCGAGCGATCCTTTACGCCTGAGATACTTCCACCATGTGTTTCACCTTACGAATTGCCCCCATAATTTGAGGGGTATCATAGAGCGTAACCGTCTTGTTCATCCGAGTGAGGCCAAGGCTTCTCAGAATCTTCCGATGTTTTTCTGGTCTTCCTACCATACTGCGAATAAGTTTTACCTTGATCTCCTTTGACATGCCGTACCTTCTTCCTGGTTCCGCTTTCCGACTAACAAGATTAAGCCTTGATCTCATCGAGGGTCTTGCCACGTCTCTTGGCAATCTCCTCCGGCTTGCGCAGCATACGCAATCCCTCTATGGTCGCTTTCACCACATTGTGAGGGTTGTTTGAACCCAGACATTTGGTGAGGATGTTGTGGACACCGGCTGCTTCCATGATGGCTCGAACAGCACCTCCGGCAATTACCCCTGTTCCCTCAGAGGCAGGTTTGAGGAGCACACTTGCTGCACCAAACTTGCCCAGAATCTCGTAGGGAATGGTGTTGTTGATAAGAGGTACATCAAACATGTTCTTCTTGGCCATTTCCACTCCCTTGCGGATTGCCTCTGGTACCTCGTTCGCCTTGCCCAAAGCAGCACCCACTGAGCCCTGCCCGTCACCCACTACAACGATGGCACTGAAGCTAAAGCGCCGCCCGCCTTTCACCACCTTGGCTACACGGCTAATGTGTACCACCTTGTCAATTAACTGCAGCTCCGTTGCGTCCATTTCATACAAAGGCTTATCTCCTTTTTCAGCTATCAGCGGTCAGCTATCAGAATTACACAAAATTACCACCGACCGCTTGCATTCATCTGAGTGAGTCTTTGTTACTAGTCGTTCGCTCTCCTCTAACCCGCTGAGAGCCGAAAGCTGACGGCTGAAAGCTAACTCAAAACTCCAGTCCTGCTTCCCTGGCCGCCGTGGCAAGAGCTCGCACTCGGCCATGATACAAGAAACCGTTGCGATCAAATACTACCTCGGTAATCCCTTTCGCCTTGGCCTGATCGGCAATCATCTTGCCCACCCTTTTGGCGTCCTCGATCTTACCCTTAACCTTTTCTTGTTGGCGAACATCTGGATGCAAGGTGGAGACGGCAACCAAGGTCACACCGTTGTCATCATCGATCAGTTGGGCATAGATGTGTTTACTGGACCGAAAAACGCTAAGCCTTGGTCGCTCCGGATTTCCTGATATCTTCTTGCGTATACGCTTCTTCCGTTTGAGCCGTGCCTGCTGCCGAGGATTCGTTCTTGAAGCCATATCCCTACCCAATTAATAAAATACGTTTAACCATAATCTTCATAGATACTGGATTCTGGATGCTCGACGATGGACCTTAGTACAGATTCTCTCTCGTTACTTTCTCGTATCTAGCATCGAGTATCGAGTTTTTAGCATCTAGACTACTTTTACTCCGGCTTTACCAACCTTCCGCCGTACCACTTCGTCGGCATATCTGATACCTTTGCCCTTGTAAGGTTCGCAGCGGCGGAAGTCGCGAATCTTAGCGGCGGCCATACCCAGCATTTCTTTATCAATACCGCTCAAGGTAATGCGGTTCTGTTTGTCAACTGAAGCCTGTATTCCTTTGGGCAGCTTGAACTCAATGGGGTGCGAATAACCCAAACTCAGATGGAGGGTATCACCCTTAACATCGGCACGATAACCAACACCACTAATCTCCAATACCTTGGTATAACCGTTGGTCACACCTACCACCATGTTGTTGATCAAGGTTCGGGTCAACCCGTAGAGCGCCCTCGCCTCCCTACCGCTATCCGCCGGACTCACTGTAATAGTGCCATCGGTCATCTCCACCTTTACCCGCGGTGGAAGTTCACGCTTGAGTGTACCCTTGGTCCCACTTACTTCGATCTCCGAACCCCGGAGATTTACTTTGACATCTGTCGGAATTTCAACAGGTTTTTTACCAATACGAGACATGTAAGATCCTCCTCAGTGGATCCTGGTTTCCTTGCAGCCGAGGCTACCACACCTCAAAAAGAAGCTCCCCTCCAACCTTCTGCTTGCGGGCCTCCCGATCAGTTAGGACGCCTTTTGAGGTAGAGAGGATTGCGGTGCCCAAGCCATTGAGTACAGGGGGAATCTTGTCGTGGTGCACATAAACCCTACAGCTCGGCTTGCTTATGCGCTCTAGACCACCAATAACTGAAACATTATCTGCATCGTATTTCAGATAGAGTCGCAGTCTACCCTGTCTCTTATCTTTAATGAGCTTGTAGTTCTTAATATAGCCCTCTTCTTTTAGTAGTTTAGCAAGGCTCAACTTCATCTTGGAGGAAGGAATATCCACCTGTTCAAACTTTGCCATACACCCGTTGCGAATCTGAGTGAGAAAATCTGCGATAGGATCTGTCATCATAATGAAGATGCTCCTTTGTCTACCAGCTTGACTTTATTACACCGGGAAGTTCGCCTCGAAGGGCCATGTCCCGGAAACAGATGCGGCAGATGCCGAATTTGCGCAAAAAAGCCCTGGGGCGTCCGCAAAGAGGGCAGCGATTGTATGACCGCACCTTAAATTTCGGTTCTCTTTTTGCTTTGGCGATAAGTGACTTTCTAGCCAAGGTTACCTCCTCCGTCCTCATTAGTTCTTAAAGGGCATCCCCATCATTTTCAACAGGGCCTTACCCTCTTCATCGGTTTTGGCTGTAGTGACTATGGTAATGTTCAATCCCTTGATCTTGTCAATCTTGTCGTAGTCGATCTCCGGGAAAATAATGTGTTCTTTGATACCCAGGGTAAAGTTCCCTCGGCCGTCGAGAGCTTTGTCAGACAAACCCCGGAAGTCGCGAACTCGAGGTAGGGCCACGTTAACCAGTTTGTCAAAGAAGTCGTACATCCTGCCTTTTCGGAGGGTTACCATGCACCCGATGGGCATACCTTCTCTCAATTTGAAAGTGGCAATGGATTTACGCGCTCGGGTGACCACCGGACGCTGCCCGGCAATGAGGGTCAACTCTTCCATTGCGGCATCCAGCACTTTGATGTTCTGAATGGCCTCTCCCAATCCCATGTTGAGCACGATCTTTTCCAGTCGGGGTACTTCCATCGGACTGGTGTAACGAAACTCTTTCGTGAGAGCAGGCATCAAGTCTGTCTGATACGTTTCTTTCAATCTTGGCATCGAATGAACCCTCTATGTCTAAGCACAGCAGTTGCGCTTTGCACTATGCTCTATGCGCTTTGCCACAAACGTGACCTTCGTGGTTTCCCTCTCTTTTGCTAATCTATTATTTCATCGCATTTCTTGCAGAAGCGAACGCTCTTGCCGTCTTCGAGCACCCTCCGCCCCACACGAGTGGGATCAGTGCATTTGCCACACACCACCATGAGGTTGGAAATTTGGATCGGGTTCTCCTTTTCCACGATACCTCCCTGGCGGCTGTGCGCCCCTGGCCGCATGTGGCGTTTGATAAAGTTGACTTTCTCCACTACGGCCCGGTCTTTCTTGGGAAAAATCTTCAGGACCTTGCCGGTCTTACCTTTTTCTTTCCCGGCAACAACCATAACTATGTCGTCTCTTTTGATATGGTATCTCTTTCTCTGTGCCATCAAATCTCCCTCTCGGTTAGCCTGGATATTTTATGAATAACTTGCTGCGACAGCAATTCATGAAATATCCAGGCTAGAGCACTTCTGGTGCCAGAGAGATGATTTTCATGAATCCCTTGGCTCTCAGTTCACGCGCCACCGGCCCAAAAATCCTGGTACCAATAGGTTCACGCTGTTGGTTAACCAATACTGCAGAATTGTCGTCAAACCGGATATAGGAGCCATCTCGCCGCCGGATTTCTTTCTTAGTCCTTACCACCACTGCTTTCATCACTTCTCCGGGTCTAACCTTGGCGTTGGGAATGGCCTCCTTGATTGAGACCACGATGATGTCTCCCACCCGAGCATAACGCTTGCGGGACCCGCCCAGGACCTTTATGCAATAGAGCTTCTTGGCTCCTGAATTGTCAGCGGCCAA
>JBFFBS010000126.1:0-10107 GCA_041560295.1 Syntrophobacteria bacterium
ACGGCAGATGGGTTTTCGTCCTCACCGCCCAAGGAAGTATCCTCATTTACTCGGGAGATGGGAGACTAGAGGACGAGATCGCGGTTGGCAAGCATGTGGATGGCATTAAGGTTGGACCAGAGCAGGATATACTTCTTCTTACCAGCCGGAAGAACAAGACAGTTGAAATACTTGTTCTTGATTTTATCCAGAACATCGATGTCTCAGATTCCCCTTTCAAAGGGCCAGCTGATGCGGCTGTGACAATAGCTGTTTTCAGCGATTTTCAATGACCATATTGTGCGAGGCTTCAGCCTCTGCTCGAGCAGGTGTTCGAGAAATATTCCAAAGAAATGAAACTTGTCTTCAAAAACTTCCCCTTGAGAAATCACAAGTTCGCCAGGCCGGCCGCTAACGCTGCACTAGCTGCTAACAAACAGGGAAAGTTCTGGGAACTCCACGACCAGCTTTATGAAAATTACAATCGACTGAGTGAGCAAAAGATCAGAGAAATCGCCCAGCAAGTGGGGTTGGAGATGGAGAAGTTTGACAAAGACATAAAGGATCCAAAACTAAAGGCAATAGTAGAGCGGGATTTTCAGGAAGGGGTCGGAGCCGGGGTGCGGGGAATCCCCACCATCTTTGTCAACGGAAGGCAGTTGAGAAACCGCAGTTTCCAAGGATTTCAGGCTGCAATAGAGAAGGAATTGGCAAGAGAGAGACAACCCTAGTAGGTTTACAACATTAGGGTAAACCCTACCGCTATAAACCCACACCGATGGCTACCGTGCCACCGAACTGGAGGGAAGATGTTTAAAAAACAGTTTGCCGCGATAATAGTGGCCGCACTTATGATCACCGCGTTGGGAAACGCCGAAGAGATAGGTGGCATCAACATGCCTGCATCCCTGCAGGCCGGTCAGAGTACCTTGATGCTAAATGGGGCTGGTGTCCGCGAGAAATTCTTCATGGATCTGTATGTTGGTGGCCTGTATCTTAAAAAAAAGCTTGCTGATCCCGGAGCAATAATTGAAGCAGATGAGCCGATGGCAATTAGGCTTCATATTATTTCCTCCATGATAACCAGCAAGAAAATGGAAAAAGCAACAAGGGAAGGCTTTGAAAAAGCGACAGGCGGTAATATTGAACCCATAAAAATCCAGATAGAGGAATTCATCTCAGTGTTCAAGGAAGAGATAAAAGAAGGCTACATTTATGATTTGATTTATGTGCCGGGAAAGGGAGTCCAAGTCACCAAGAATGGTGAATTGAGATCCACAATAGGCGGGCTCCCTTTCAAGAAGGCTATGTTCGGCATATGGCTTTCTGACAAGCCCGCCCAAAAGAGTTTAAGAAAGGCAATGCTGGGCGAATGAGCCCCTTAGCCCGGATATTTCATCACGCCCCGGCGTAATGAAATATCCGGGCTAGCACACTCCCTCCAAATACTCCTCCAAAAGTCTCATAATGAGTTGCTTCAGCGTGACTCCTTCCATTGCTGCCCTGGCCTTTGCCTTGCGGTGTAAATCGTCTGGCACGTTTCTAAGATTAATTGTCGCCATTCCAAACCTCCGGTTTAAATTGCGGATTGCGAATTGCGAATTTACGAATTTTCTGATTCCTTTTATATCCGGTGCGTCAAGTTGTTTATAAGTGTATAGAATGATCCACATGTATCATGCCTGTGCAGGAGAAAAAAACCATCCACAATGAGTAGTTCTTTTCCCTCGCTCCAGTCCAATTGCTCCAGAAGTATCGATTATTTCGCTGACTTGAAATGGCTATCTATCCAAAATAATTAGACAAAAACCAAAAATACCTACTATGGCATAGATCTTGTTAAAGAGCTGATATTCTCGAAAATAAATTTCGGATTTCGGATTTCGGATCTCGGATTGAAAATATGAATCCAAAACATGAACTCAATAAAAAATCCGCAATCCGCAATGTTAGGATGACTTCTGATGCCATTGCCACTCGGACATACAGCTGCTGGACTAGCAATACATGACGTCTGTGCCAAAAACAGGGCTACCCTCGGTCTTTGGAAAACGTTAGCGTTCGTGATCATTCTTACCAATCTGCCCGACATAGATGTTCTCGTCGGACTTGTTGTTCACGGGAACGGCAACTTTTTCCATCGGGGTCCAACTCATAGTCTGCTGTTTGCCCTGATTATGGCCTTTCTTGTATCCAACTTGTGGAAATGTTGGTCAAAAATTCCAAGGGTAAGTTACCTGCTCTGTTTCTCACTCATACTCTCTCATATCCTAGCAGATGCTCTACTCACACCTGCACCGGTTTCTTTTTGGTATCCTTTGGAGGTCAACAGCAGCGTGGGGCATAGTGGCTGGTGGGAAGTAATAGAGTCCGTTCTTTTTGGCGCTTTTAGGGATCTAGGAATAATTGTAATTTCGGCAGTAGTGCTCCTCCTCAACCGAATCCTCAGACACAAACCAATGCCCATCACTTCTTCTCGGTTTTAAACCCACCAATCTTCTATCCGTGAATATCTGTAAGTCGCCACAGGCGACCCGTGTCCCATGCTTTTTCCTTCTGGCTCATTGCCCGCCGTTTGTCTGCGGCAAATCCCCAAACCATACCAGCTCAAGACATTCTAATGAGGAGGAAAAGCAATGCGAGTATTGTATAATGCAGAAAATTCTGAGGGGGTGGCTCATGAGATTGACCATAAAGGTCGTGGAAATCAAAGGCAAGTGTCCTGTATATGAGATTGGCAACGTGATCACCTTGAAACAGGGATATATCCTGGATCCTGGAGAAACTAACATGGTTTGCATGCATTCCCTGGCCTCGATCCTTCCCTACTACGTGGCTCTCAGCAAGGGCGTTCAGGCAAAAGAACTGGGGCTTTCACGAGGAGATTCAAAGGAAGCCTATGTACAGTGCCTGGATCCTTGTGAAATTACAGGAGGGGGTACGGTTCGGTTGGAAATCTCCAGGGTTGAATGAGAATGACCAACTCAGTGTATCTCCTGCCTCTGATCAAGGAAGTTTTCATCTATTCCAAGTATAATTCCTGTCAAGTTAGTTGACACTAAGCTGTCAACTTGGTTGTCACCATATAAATATTGGAAATAACGTATAATTCTTTGTTATACTTAACTACTGTAAACTTAGTTATCTATCCTTCCCTGAATCTTAAACAATTCGTTACAACATCACCAACATTCCAACCACCAAGATAATCAACCATATCGAATAGTTAGGAAACCTAAATAGAATTTTCTCCTTCCATCCTTAATGTGGCACGCAGACTGCACAAGAGACAATCCAGAATCCAGTACAATTCTCATCAAGCTTTTCAGTGAAACGGGGGGGGGAGGGATTAAAGCCATGCCGAATCCATACCTAGAATGGATTGACGAAAACCAGGAAATGCGTCGCCTCGAAATTGTTGACCGAGTTTTCATTGGACGAATCTGCAGAGGAATTGATGAGACCAGGAGGATCATCATAGTACATCCCTCTGTCTCACGGGATCATGCTGAGATAACTATCAGCGGGCCTCGGCCACAGATTCGAGACTTGAGCAAAAATGGTACCTGGGTAAACAATGTGCGTCTGGCAGCTGGTTCCACTAAGGAACTTGTGGATGGCGATGTAGTAAAGCTGGGCGAGACCCTCTTTCACGTAATATGCCCGAGTCCACCAGCCGTCAACAAAGATGACACATTGGCCTCAACCCAGACACTGGTCACACCCAGAGAGATGATAGTGACAAATGTGGTTGCCGATGTCAGAGGATTCTGCAGCATGTCGCAGACGGAGGAATCTTACCAAGTCTACGAAGTGATGAAGGAAATAATCCAGACGTTCTGCGCCATTGTACACGACCACAAAGGTACCGTTAAGGATTACTCCGGTGATGAAGTTTATGCTTTCTGGGAACATGGCTCCGAGTTCTGTAAAGAACAAGCGTTGGCGGCTTGCCGGACTGCCCTGCAACAGGCTCAGACTGTAAATCAGATCCGAACAAAACTATCAGGTTTAAACGAGGCAGCTAAATGTTTACGGCTGGGCTGGGGAATCACCACTGGTAAGGTTACCATGTCGCACTATGGTTGGAGGGTTACTGATCTTACTTTGGTGGGTGATTGCACGAATGCAGCATTCCGTCTGTCCGGTATCGCCAACAAGGATCTGCCTAGTGAAATTGTCATGTGTTCTGAGACCGCCGGTCTTGTTGGCGACATACTGCCGATGGCTGATTTGGGATTTGTCTCGCTTCGGGGACGCAGTGGTCAGGAACATGTTTACGGCATGAGCAGGCACGACGAGTTCGTCACGCACGAACTTGAATCGCATCCTTTAAATACTAAGGCCAGGTTTTGGCATTCCTCAGGTATGCTACACTGAACCCAAAGTTTATCCGAAATTATTCATGAACCCCCTTCGTATTACCGGAGGAATAGAAATTCCAAATCACAAAGACCGAGGTTTCAGGTTTCAGTGTTTTTTCCCTGACACCTAATTACTAAGACACCGCAGCTCATCTGTCCTACTGCTGGTGCGCAAGATCAATTTTGACCAAATCTGCCATCTTGTGATAAGTTGAAGCTCCCTGCAGCCCCGCCAAGGCGGGACAGGGAATCTTCGAAATGTATGGAAGAGTTGCTATTTTATTGTAGTTCGCTCGCTAACCCCGTCCGCCTCCGGCGGACTACGGGGAATGCGCTCGCTGTTAGCATTTTCGAGTCAACCGGTCCTACCCAGCGATGGCGAGTTGATCGCCCCATCTTTGGAACAACTCATAGCAATGTGAAGTTGTGATCCTGTCACTAATGGATATGGAGACTACCCATGTATAGAAGATTCGTTTTTGGCCTTTTTGGTACCCTGACTATCATTACCTTGGCCGGCTTGAGCTACGCTCAGGAAAAACCTACCCCATCAACAATTGAAGTCACGGGCAAGGCAACGATCATGGTCATGCCCAATATGACCACTGTGTCCTTCGCAGTGGAAACCAGTGCAACAACGGCCAAGCAGGCTGCAGGTGAAAACGCAAGGAAATCAGCTAAATTGCTGAATACCCTAAGAGAAGTTACGGCGAAAGAGGTCAAAATAAAGACCTCCGGTTTTAGCCTTACGCCTATTTATGATAAGGACAGCAGGCTTCGTCCGAAAGGATATCGGGCGAGAAATTCGGTCCTTCTAGAAACAAAAAGCATCGACAAATTGGGTGCTTTCATAGATGAAGCCTCGAGGGTAGGCGTGAGTCGCATCGGGAGCCTCACCTTCAGTACTGACCGAGATGAGGAGTTGAGAAAAGAAGCAGCAGTTAAGGCCGTACAGCAAGCTAAGACGATCGCCGAAGATTTGGCGAAAGCAGCTGGCCTTACTATCAAGAGAATAACCAAAATAAGTTATAGCCCGGGTGGACCTGTACGTCCCTACAGAATGGAGGCTATGGCAGCGGCGGTTCGAACGCCCATAGAGGCTGGCGAGCTGAGCATCGAAGAGAGTGTTCATGTCGTTTTCGAGGCATATTAAGGGAACGGCTCAAGGCTAATTCATAGAATCCAGTAGCCAGTAGCCAGGAGTCAGGAGATAAAAAGAGTCGTTTCGGTCCTTATCTTTTGAGTGCTGGATTGTTACTCCTGAATTCTGGCCACTTTACCATACTCCTTATGCCCTGAGCCTTACGCCTTTTGCCTTAAGACTTCTCTGCATTTCATATTCTCATAAACTTGATAGCTGATAGTTGAATCGATGAAGGAGGCTGGCCATGGTTGCAGAGTACTCTGTTAGTCCAGATGGTGAGAAATTCCAATTACCTGGACCTGATGACTATGAAAAGGAATCCAAAAGGTTAGAAGAAATAGTAAGGGATCAGCGAGCCTTGGGGCGTGAGATCGTGGTTGTGATGGGCGTGGGGTTCGTCGGGGCGGCCATGGCCGCAGTTGTTGCTGATACGGAAAATGAAAATGGCGAGTCAACCAAATTCGTCATTGGCATGCAGCGTCCGAGCACGCGCAGTTACTGGAAGATCCCTCTCCTGAATCGCGGCATGGCCCCTGTCAAGTCTGAGGATGAAGAGTTGGACCCCATGATTGCCCGCTGTGTTAACGAGAAAAAGACGTTGACTGCGACCTTCAGTTACGAGGTATTGAAACTTGCGGATGTGGTGGTGTCCGACGTTCAATGTGACTACCTGAAAGAATCGTTTGGGAATGTCAGGGACGGGCAAACAGATATGGTGGCTCTGGAAAACTCGCTCGAAATCGTCGCTGAACACATTCCTCCAGAAACACTGGTGCTCATAGAGACCACAGTGGCCCCCGGCACCACAGAACAGGTGGCCTACCCCATCATGAGAAAAGTATTCCGCAAACGCGGCATCCAGAGTGATCCTTTACTTGCACACAGCTTTGAAAGGGTAATGCCCGGCAAGGAATATGTTGCCAGTATCCGTGATTTCTGGAGGGTTTGCAGTGGCATAAACGAGGAGGCCACCCGTCGAGTAGAAAAGTTCCTACGCGAGGTAATCAATACGAAAGATTATCAGCTGACCGTACTGGATAGGCCCATTGAGTCGGAAACGGCAAAAATCGTGGAGAACAGCTTTCGGGCCACAATTCTGGCATTCTTGGACGAATGGAGTGTTTTTGCCGAGCGCAACGGTGTGGACCTGATCAAAGTGATCGAGGCCATCAAGGTCCGGCCTACCCACAACAATATCATTTTCCCGGGCCCAGGTATCGGCGGCTACTGCCTACCCAAAGACGGGGGCCTCGGCATGTGGGCCTACCGTCATATCCATGGGTTTGAAGACGACATCTTTAAGATAACTCCTCTTGCCATCGATATAAACGACACCAGAGCATTGCATGTTGCCCAGCTCACGCGCGATGCAATGCGCAACATGGGCCGGCCTCTGGCAGCAGCAGAAATACTGCTGCTGGGAGCTTCCTATCGTGAAGATGTTGGAGACACCAGATACAGTGGCTCGGAGCTAATCGTGAGGAGACTCACTGAGATGGGTGCGGAATTGAGAGCCCACGACCCTTACGTACAGCACTGGTGGGAATTTGAAAAGCAGGATGAGTATCCATCGCCCACACATAGCTTAAAAAGATTTTTCCGAAACCAAGATAAATTGGTGGATCTGCGCATCGAACGAGATTTGAAAAAGGCCTTGGCTGGGGCTGACGCGGTGATTTTTGCAGTCAGACATCAGCCCTACCTGGATCTTGACCCCGATGAAGTGGTAGAGACAGCTGGCGGTCCGTTGGTCGTAATAGACTGCTTTGGTATTCTTGACGATGCCAGAATCAAACGCTACTTTGAGTTGGGTTGTGAGGTCAAAGGTTTGGGTCGCGGTCACGTTAAGAGGATCAAGGATCAGGTACGTGATGAGAAAGAGCAGATGCTGCTGCAGATGGGAACACGTGGAGGTGGATAGTGGTGCAAACGGGGTTCAACCTAACTAGGAACAAGGAGTGGAAATGCAGACCCATATAGAGGGCAGGGCAGCTCTTTTGGTGATTATAACACTTGTTGTATTCCTCTCCTGCGCGAGCCGCGATGAACGTTTGCGAATTGCCGCATACAAGGGAGATTCTGAGGAGACCAGCCAATTGATTGCAGAGGGTGTGGAGATTGACGCAAAGAATGAGTACGGCAATACAGCTCTGATGATTGCGGCAATAGAGGGTCACCTTGAGATCGTCAAAGGTTTGATCGCCGGGGGTGCTGATGTAAACGAAAGGAATAGAGCTGACAGTACTGCCCTGATGTTAGCTGCCAAGAAAGGCTACCTTGAGATCGTCAAGGCTTTACTTGCTGCGGGTGCGGATGTCAACGCCAGAACAACAGGCGGTGTTACGGCTCTGTTCGCGGCCGAGTCCGGGGGGCACACTGAAGTGGTCGAAATACTAAGAAAAGCTGGAGCAAATTAATTGCGGATTGCGGATTGCGGATTATAGTGAGCATGGGGCATGGAGCATTGGGTAGATTGCGGATTTGAGTTAGATGAATTTTCAGTGTTCCTCGCTGCAGCTTGGCTTCAGACGGAATCTTCGACAGGATTCAGTTTTTTTCTTCTCTGACACCTGACACCTGAAACCTTGCAACTTAGTGCTTGGAGTTTAGCATTTAATTCATCAAATCCCCTTCGTTCCTGAAGAACCCTCCCTTTTGAGCACTCCCCAGCATCTCCTGGCACACCCATTGCACTAAGCAGGTGGTGAGCCAGATTTCTTTTTCTTGGCAGACAATATTTTTCACTATGCCCACTAGTCTTTTTAATGTTCAAAAGCCACTTTAGCCCTTCTTGCATCGGAAGTCGGCAGGGTAAAGTAGCAGGCTTTAGGTATGATTTTGAATACATCAACAAAGACAAAAGTACAGGACCACTGCGGAGACAAGAGCTGCGACATCTCCAACTGATATGAAGTTGGGGTAGGGAAGGTGCATAATTCTTAGGAGGAGAGATGAAACAAAAGACGGTAACGGTAATGTGGATGCCATCAGCACACTCTGCCCCTCGAACTTTCTCTATCCCTCACGTGTATCTATATATTTGCTTGGGTCTGCTGGTGTTTTCATGGCTGCTCTTGGGTATAGGAGGATATCTGGGACAGCGTCTTTATCGTGATTCAACTGAGCTGCAAGCGCAGAATGCCAATTTACTAAACGAGGTCAAGGATCTTGATACTTTGCGCCATACAATCAAAAAAATACAGAAGGATGAGAGCGTTATCCGTGATTTTTTGGGGTTGGATGGTGGTCAGGCGGAGGGAAGTGATCTTGGCCAAGGAGGCGAGCCTTTGCCGGATCTCTCCTCCATTGCAGTCAACGATGCCATGACAATCAGCACTGCACCTGTGTCGGTAGAGACGAACTCTACCCCGCTTGTCAAAAGAGCTCAGAACCTGCAGGAAGACCTCCGGGAGTTGGTGGACGCCATGTGGGATCAGAGACAGACCCTGGACAGCACTCCCAGCATTGTTCCAGTACAATCCCAGGGCTATTGGTTGGCTTCCGGTTTTGGCTGGCGACGCAGCCCTTTTACTGGAGTCAAGGAGTTTCATAACGGCTTGGATATATGTGGCCGCAAGGGTACGCCCATCATTGCACCGGCGGATGGTGTGGTCTACAGGAGGGGTAAGCACAGATACTTGGGTAAGTATATCCGTGTTAACCACGGTAGAGGTGTAACCACCACCTATGGCCATCTTGCAGGATACAACGTGGAAAAAAATCAAAAAGTGAAGCGAGGAGAGGTGATCGCCTTCATGGGTAATAGCGGCCGCTCTACTGGCACTCATCTTCATTACTCTGTCAGGGTCAAGAAAAAATATGTAAATCCATTTCATTACATCCTCAATACCAAGAAAAATCGCTTAGTGGGTATGTAACATTAGGGCCAACTCTCAATAGTCCTTTCTGTTAACTCTAAAGTGGTACTTTCTTTCCGTTTTTGTGACCTTGATTTCCCAATACAGAAAATCTCTCCATAGGCGAGAAATTATTTAACTATATGAATTTAAAGATAATTATTTAAAAGTCAAATTTGGCACGATCCTTGTGTACTGAGACTCTATCATGCAAGGCAACTCATCCAGTTGCAATGGCTTCATTACCTCAGATTCAAGCTTCGAGACGGGAGGTATCCCATGGCTGAAGAGGCAAGGAGTCCATGCAGAACGTGCGAGAGACTGAATAAGACCAAGAACAAGTGTGCAGAGTCTTGTGAGCAGCTGAAAATGTATCAAGAAAGCTTTCCGGCTCTCACACTCTGGAGGGGAGTTTCGGGTTCCTACACTATGCCAGGTCTGCATCGGACCCCAAGCTACCGCAGCTTGGACTAGCCCGGATATTTCATGAAATATCTGGACTAAAGTTCAAAAAGTGATATGATCCTCCCTCGCCTTTATCGGGCGGGCAGAAACGGTCTCGCGACGGCAATGCCTGAAACATCCGGGCGAGGTGGTTTTGTTCTCAACCACGTTTGGTTTTTCGATCCTAAATTTTTGTGATGCAGTTGAGGTAAACACATGGATGAAGCATCTTGGGAAGAATGTCCCTATTATGCGGAAGGCGAGTGTCCTCAAAGCTCACTGGTAGACAGAACATATTTGATTCCACATTTGCTTAGCT
>JBFFBS010000127.1:0-10091 GCA_041560295.1 Syntrophobacteria bacterium
TGAAAAGATCGGGCAAACAGTAAGTATGGTGAAACAGCCAAGGCAAAGGATCATATAATAATTAGCCACATTATTTCAAGGAGTGACGGACAGAGGGAACTTTATGGGGCCAGAAAGCTTTCTTGTGGTGGGGGACGGATCAAAAGTCAGCCAGAGCTTCTTTCCCCAGCGACTTGAGATAAGAGGTGTCGTTCAAGTAGGATATGATCCATTGTCCGTTCCGGTAAACAAAAAGATTGGTGGAGGCGGTGTCCTGCTGAATACGCCAGAAGTGGCTGTTGTCCAGCCCCAGCAGGGCACAACAGATAACCTTGTTTGGTACCCGGTGCGCAACTAAAGCAAAATTCTCATTCTGATGTTTTACCAACAGGTCTTCCAGGGCAGCCATTGTGCGCGATCGCACCTCATCAAGACTCTCACCTCCGGGAAATAGGACCTTGTGGGGTTCAGTGAGCCAGAGGGCATGGAGATCGGGGTATTTCTGTTGAACCTCCTGGTTGCCGAGTCCTTCCCATTCACCGTAACTGATGTCGATTATGGCATCAAGGGGCGTTACAGAGATATCATGGAACTTAGCTATATTCTCGGCCGTTTCCATGGAGCGGGAGAGGGGGCTGCTGTAGACAGCATGGAGAGCTTCATCCTTGAGTGTCTCACCGGCCAGGTGCACCTCATATTTTCCGGTTTCATCCAGAGGGATGTCGGCCCGGCCGCGAAAAATCTCGCCCACGTTCCAGGCTGTCTGGCCGTGACGCACCAGGAAAACTCTGGACATCACTCAGCCCTCCATATCTGAGAGACCTTTGATGCGCTGGTGCAGCTCTTTGGTCTTTTGCTTCCTGGCCCGATCTCGATCTTTGACGAGTCGTTCGAGATTCTCTTCTACCGTGACCAATTCAGGATCAGCAGGGTTTCTCCCCTGTAGATGGGCGTCGATAAGGATTCGATAATCCCGGATCATCTGGCCAATGAGCGCAATCGGGTACTCACGGCCCTGGACTTTCAAGGTATGCAGGCCCAGATCAATGTAGTTCTTAAATTCCTCCCCTTGAATGGCAAAGGCCACATTGGGATGACGGCGAATTTTTTCATTAACGGCATTGATTTCTTTGTTGCTCTTGCCTTTGCGCCGCATCAGCTTTTCTCTTTGGGCTTCAGTCAGCAAGCAGAAACGGTAGCAGCTCCCACTCTTGTCAGGCCAACCCTGATATTCAACGATTTCGTGGCCTTCCTCATCCGTGTAGACCTTCTTGACATAAGAATCACTGGTTATTTCGTGGAACAGGCAGTTCCCCACACCGCCGATGCAACGGTTGCCATGGATGAGTACTTCGGTTAGAACGCCAACTGCGTCTGCCTCCTTCTTAAAGCGGTCCAGCTTTTCCAGGGTGTTGATTTCAGTGGAGGCCACAACCTGAGTAGCACCAGCCTCCCGGTAGTATTCCATTTCTTCTCTAGTACGGATATTACAGCCTACACTGGCGTGGATGGTCAGCTCAGGGTGATCGCGCTTGATCAGCCGCATCAGCTCCGGGGTCTTGGCGATCACACCTTCCGCACCCCATTGAGCCCACTTGGAAGCCTTGCTGAGGACGCGGAAAAATTTTTCTTCAGGAACGTCGGTGTTGATGGCTACCCTAAGCTTGCCACCATGGTCGGCAGCAATATTAATTGCCTCTTTAATCTGGCTGTCTTCCAATTCCCAGGCGCATTTCCTCCGGCTGAATCCCTTTGCTCCCACATAGACAGAATCAGCACCACTGGCAAAAATCTCTGCCACCATCTCAAGGCTGCCACCTGGAGCCAGCAACTCATTCATGGTAAAAAATCCTCCTCACTGTAAGGTTGCTAACCTGAACTTCAATAGTATTAGCCGGTTAGAAACTCGGCCCACGTCAGCACGAACAGTCCATTTTAGCAACCGCCCAGAGCTCGTGATAATTATAACAATTCTAAAAAATAGTGCAACAACTGTCAAAGCCTTTTTAACTCAAAAAGAAGAATCTTTCCACCAAAGCCTTTTTAACTCAAAAAGAAGAATCTTTCCACAGGGCAGTGCAATTGAAGGCCACTGCAGCTCAAAACAGGTCAAAAAAAAAGGCGGTCCTCAGAAAGGACCGCCCCCAGAAAGAAAGGAAAGAGCTCAACCCGGATAGTTCATGAATTGCTGTCGCGAGATCACGAAGATGGACGTGCCACCTGGCAACTCGTCCCGCGGTACCGCGGGATTGGTTCCGAGGCGTACCTTGACGGTACGTCGCAGGGACCGACAACCGAGGACGCCTGGGAGGACGGCCATATAATTCGCGCTCGCTCCGCTCCGCTCAGTCCCGCAAGCGGGTTCCCAGTTTCGTGGTCGCAGCAAGTGATTCATGAAATATCCGGGTTTCAAGGGTTGTTGATCACCGCTGCCAGACTAATGTTCCCTACATCAGTTCTGATCACGAGGGTTCGGTTAATGAGTTCCACCTCCCGAACCTCAATCCATTTGCCATCAAGCAAAACCGTTTTGATCACGCCGTCTCTGCTCAAACAGGTGAGCTTATGAGCAGCGAGAGTATCTGCAATTATCTTGTTCGTCTGAGTTATTTCCTTGGCGTAAGCCTGGGAAACCAGAATGTTTGGCTGAGTCCAAGTAAGAGAACCGGCGACCATCACCACGAGCGTAAGCAAGGTGATACGGGCGCCGTGCGATTTCATAATCTTCTCCTCATCCAAGCAGATTTATAATTCTACGCAACCTGGTTATCAAGCAAAGGCTATGCCATGGGAAAAAAGGGTGGAAGTGGTCTTAGATGCTTAGGTGACGAAAGGAAACTCTGTAATGTGGAGCAAGAAATAATAGAATTCGAATAAGTTATAAGTGAGAGAACATGGATGACGAAGTAGGAGCAACATTCAGTAGGAGGGAAGCGACGAAGTATTTTAATGCACAAATAGATATCTGAGTGTATAGTTTTGTGTACACGAGCAAAGCGCAAAGCGCATCCCTCAACAAGCTCGGGACAGGTAGCGCAGAGCGTAAAAAGGAAGTTCTCTCACTATGCGCCATGCGCTTTGCGCTCTGCGATTTAATCGACTGCCTCTGCTGTTCCACTGAGCCTCATAAAGTAGGTGAAAATTTCCGTGTCGGGAAAACGATTCTGGATGAGAGCTTTAGCAACACGGAGATCTTCTTGATGCGTGGCAAATTCCTCTGGGCTATCAATGACGTCTTCTAGACCGTAGGCTCCACAGTCCTCGTGGTTGATGAGATAGAACTGGCGCACCCCGTGAAGTTCGTAGGCAACGTTAAGCTGTTCAAATAAGAACTCTCGATCTCGAGCTTCTTTGGGCCGGGAAAGGCTTTTAATAGCTCCACCGACTCGAATAACATCGGCTCCATCGCCATCCAGTTTCTGCTCAGCAAAGAAGTGTGCGAGTGACTCATGCAGGCGAAAATCCATGCAATAGACTATACAGGCTCTACATATGTGTTCTGCCATGGCAACTGCTCCTTTCGTTGGCAAGCGAGGTCAACGGAAATATTTCCAGGGCGAAGACAGTGAACAAACAGGTACAGGACCTAAGAAATGCTTCGACGAATCCAGGAAAGTTTACCCTAAGTTGATAAACACATGCAAGAGAAAGGAACCTCGGGAGCTTTCCCACACCTGTCAGGAGTCTCTAGCAAATTTAAAGGTTGAATATTTCCTGAAATGGGGTAAAAGAAACCTTTGACCTAACCCGGATATTTTATGAATTGCTGTCGCGAGACCACGAAGATGGGCGTGCCACCTGGCAACTCGTCCCGCGGTACCGCGGGATTGGTTTCCGTACCTGAACGGTACGTCGCAGGGGCCGATATCCGAGGACGCCAGGAAGGACGGCCAGATCCGTGGTCGCAGCAAGTGATTCATGAAATATCCGGGTTAAAATCGATAAGGAGCACGCAATAATGCGCATACTTTCAGGCATTCAACCGTCAGGCAGTCTGCATATAGGCAACTACTTCGGCATGATGAAGCCCATGATTGAGTACCAAGAGGTAGGTGAGCTGTATTGTTTTATTGTCAATTATCACGCCATGACCTCAGTGACTGACGGGAAGCAACTGGCCAAAGGGACCGTTGATGCCGCTATGGATTTCCTTGCTCTGGGGCTGGATCCGGATCAGTCGATTTTCTGGGTACAGTCGGACGTGCCGGAGGTGGCGGAATTGACCTGGATACTCAACAATGTCACTCCGGTGGGACTTCTGCTCAGGAGTCACTCCTATAAAGATAAGATAGCTCAAGGGTTGTCTCCAAATCATGGACTTCTTTCTTATCCCGTATTAATGGCCGCAGATATTCTCCTCTATCAATCAGAAAAAGTTCCGGTGGGACAAGATCAACAGCAGCACCTCGAGATCGCACGTGACATCGCCATCAAATTCAACCATTTGTTCGGAGAGACTTTTGTAATCCCCGAGGCGGAGATTAATCCGAATATACCCACAGTATTGGGTTTAGATGGCAGGAAGATGAGCAAGTCTTATGACAACACCATTGAGATCTTTACGGCAGAGGAAGATCTCCGAAAGAAAATTGGGGGAATCGTTACCGATTCCACCCCCGTAGCAGATCCGAAGGACCCCGACAAATGTAATCTCTTCGCCATTATTTCCCTGTTTCTGAGTGAAGATGAAAAGACTGACCTGGCAGAACGCTATCGGAGGGGTGGGCTGAAATACAGTGAGGTCAAGAATGAACTTTTCGATCGGATATGGGAATTTTTCAGGTCGGCGCGGGAGAAACGGGAACAACTGGAACAGGCCCCTGACCACGTTCGGGAAATTCTGAAAGCCGGCGCTGAGAAGGCCAGGACAAAAGCTCTCCCAACCTTGGAACTGGCTAAAGAGCGGGTAGGACTCGTTTACTAACCTCATGTCGTTGCAGAGAATGACCATTTTCGTCAGTAAGAATCATTCCCCTTTAAGCTGATCTATATTCTCCATTTTTCTCTGTGTGTACCAATCCAGCTGACGGCAGATTCCGCGGATTATTTTCACATCTCGGGCCCGAAGTCCAATCCGGGAGAAAAAACGTCTGATGTTTTGCATCCAATAGTCCGGGTTGTCTGGATTGATGAAATTGATCTTTATGAAGGTTTCCTTCAAGTGTTCATACATACCGGCAAGCTCCCGCCGCGTGGCCAGCCGTGGTACAAACTGATCAGTTGGTTTGTCGCCTGCCATCATAAGTTCGTAGCAGAGTATCATCACTGCCTGTGCCAGATTCAATGAGGAAAAACCCAAGGTGGGGATATTGACCACAGCGTGACAGTAACGAAGCTGAGCGTTCGTAAGTCCCCGATCCTCTGGCCCGAATAGCAGGGCAACCCGATTGTTGGTACAGATGGGCACCAGCATTTCCGCTATCTCCCTTGGTGTTTTAAACTCTTGACGTTGCCCACCAGTTCTGGCGGTGGTTCCCACAATGTAATGAAAAGGTTTCAAAGCTGCACCCAGATCAGAACGCACCTCCATATTTTCCACCAGGTCAGCCGCGGCATGGGTGGCCATCTTAAGAATGCGGGTGAGGTCGCAGTCTTCCGGCTCAACCAACATCAGCCGAGAGAGTCCCATATTGCAGGCTGCCCGCACTGCTGCTCCTATGTTTTCAGGAATCCGAGGCCGGTGCAGGATGATGGTAACCTGGTCAAAAAAATGGCTGGAATTTAGCATTGATTACCTCGTCAGTACCACTTGCCGCATTGGTAGTATACTCTAGCTCACCCCGGATGAGAAGTCAGTCCTGCGCACCTCTTGTTGACAGAGCTCTCAGCTCTTTATTAGAATAGGACCAATCTATCAGCGCTGACGTGGACAACGTATTCTAGCCCGCCTCCAACAGCACGAAAGGATGCGCTGACACTATGACTCTCCGGTTGATAATTTATGCTACCCTGGCTGCCATCCTCTCTTTGTGTATGAGCTTGAGCACCCACAATGCAGCCGCGATGGAGGGTAAGACCATGCCGTCGGAACAAGTTCGTGAGTCGGTTATTGCCGGATCCTGGTATCCGGGAAATGCTTCTCGCCTGCGGCGGGAAGTCCAGGACTATTTAAGCCAGGCTTCAACGGTTGATCTCGAAGGCCAGCTTATCGCCCTTATATCTCCCCATGCTGGATACCGCTACTCGGGACAGGTTGCTGCTTACGCTTACAAGCTGTTAGGAGAGAGGAAATTCTCCAGCGTCGTGGTCATTGCCCCCAGCCACCGCTCCTATTTTAGGGGTGTATCCGTCTATGATCGAGGTGGTTATCGCACGCCACTGGGTGTGGTACCCTTGGACCGAGAATTGATTTCGGCAGTAAAACAGAGAGAAAGCCGCATAGAGTATGTCCCTGAGGCCCACAGTCAGGAACATTCGCTGGAGATCCAGCTTCCCTTTCTTCAAGTGCTCATGCCTGATGCCAAGCTTGTTCCCCTGGTCATGGGAAACCAGGATTTTGCGACCTGCAAGTGGTTGGCAGAGACGGTGGCCGATTGCATTGAGAACAGATCGGTTCTGGTAGTTGCGAGTTCTGATCTTTCCCACTTCCACCCGTACAAACAGGCAAAGCGGTTGGATCAGGTGGTGCTGGACAAGGTGAATGATTTTGATCCACAAGGGTTGAGCGATGATCTAGCCAATGGGCTCTGTGAGGCTTGTGGTGGTGGGCCCATGGTCACTGCCATGCTTATTGCCCGCCGCCTGGGGGCAAACAAAAGCGAGATACTGCACTATGCCAACTCAGGTGATGTTACTGGAGATCACAGTGGTGTAGTAGGTTATATGGCTGCTGCTCTATGGGTCGACTCCAATACATCCAAAGGAAAGGAATCCAAAAAGAAAAGAGTTGGAGTAAATTTGGGGCTCACCTCTGAGGAGAAAACGCAGCTGCTTGATATTGCTCGCAATGTGGTGGAGTCCCACTGTCGTGGTGAGAAAACGCCGGAATTCGTGGTGGACTCTCCAACTTTGAAAGAGACTCGAGGGGCGTTTGTGACGCTCCACAAAGAAGGCAAGCTCAGGGGCTGTATCGGCCACATTCGCGCTGAAAAACCTTTGGTCAAGACAATTGTCGAGATGGCCGAGGCCGCTGCTTTCCACGATCCCCGGTTTCCGCCGGTATCCTCAAAGGAATTAGGACTGCTTGAGTATGAGATTTCTGTTCTCACCCCACTCCAGCGGATTAAAGAGGTAGATGAAATAGAAGTTGGTAAACACGGCATTTACATGAAACGGGGAAGTTGTAGTGGATTACTCTTGCCACAGGTGGCGACAGAGTGGGGTTGGGATCGCGCCACTTTTTTGGAGCACACCTGCACTAAAGCCGGTCTGCCAGCGGATGCTTGGAAGGATAAGAAGACAGAGATCTACATCTTCTCCGCCGATGTATTCTCCGCCGATAATTTATGAACCTCGCATGTTTTAGAAGCGAGCATCAACGAACCGACAGAGGAGGGGATGGGGCAAGGAGAAGAAAACGGGACGGGAGGTCGAGCGAGACGAGCGAGACGAGCGAGACGGGGAAAGACGGCAGAGGGCAGAGGACATAAAGCTACTAGGCACTAAGAACTAGGCACTAGGCACAGAGAAGAGAGATCGGAAGTCGGAGATCAGAGATCAGAGGACAGAAGAAAGAATTGCGAATTGCGGATTGCGGATTGCGGATTTAAAAACAAAACAGAAGATAGAAATTTTCTTGTGGGAGCGGCTTTTCCCGTCCTGAGCTTGTCGAAGGATAGCCGCGATCTTGGGATTTGAACGGCTTTAACGATTTCAACGGTTTCTACGACTCAACGACTTCAACGGTTTGAACGTTTTCAACGGTTTTAACGAATGAGTGACAGTATTAGCAGGCGAGATTTCTTAAAACAGTGTGGGCGTTGTGCCCTTCTGTATGCCGGTTTGGAATCCGCTATCTTGCTGACGGCCAGCTCCCAATCTCAAGCTCTAGGTTTGAAAAAGGGCTACCTCGGTCGCAAGCTCTCTCCATTTTACACCCCCCTAGGAGATGGTCGTATTCGTTGCGAGCTCTGTCCGCACTCCTGTGAGGTAGACGAGGGCGAAAGGGGGTATTGTGAGGTTCGGGAAAACATCGGTGGGCGCTACTACTCGTTGGTCTACGGCAACCCATGTGCAGTGCATGTTGATCCGATTGAGAAAAAGCCATTTTTCCATGTGCTTCCGACGAGCCGTTCTTTTTCCATTGCCACCGCAGGGTGCAATTTCGACTGTAAATTCTGTCAGAACTGGGAGATTTCCCAAGCCCGACCGGATGATACTCACAATTACGAAATGACGCCAGAGCAGGCGGTCCAATTAGCCGGCCGTTACCAGTGCAAATCCATCGCTTCCACCTATGTGGAACCCACGGTGTTCACAGAGTACATGATAGATATTGGTATGCTGGCCAGACAGCAAGGGGTGCTGAAGGTCATGCACTCCAATGGCTACATCAACGCTGCCCCGCTTCAAGAACTGGGCAAATATCTGGACGCGGCTTGCATCGACTTGAAGGGCTTTAACGAATCGTACTATAGAGAAATTACTGAGGGAACATTGGAGCCCGTGCTGGACACACTGAAAAGGCTCAAAGGCTTGGGTATTCACACTGAGATCGTAAATTTGATGGTAACGGGCAAGAATGACGACATGGACCAAGTGGCTGCCATGTGCAGGTGGATTAAAAATGAGTTGGGGCCGGATGTGCCTTTGCACTTTAGCAGATTTTATCCCCTATACAAGCTGAAAAGTCTGCCCCCAACCCCGGTGTCTACCCTGGAGCGAGCCCGAAAAACGGCTTTGCAGAGTGGGCTTCATTTTGTTTACATTGGCAATGTCCCCGGCCATCCAGGCGAACACACGGATTGTCCAAAATGCGGTACCAGACTTATTCAGCGCCGGGGTTACAGAGTCGATATCCTCCATCTAAAAAAAGACCGCTGTGACAAATGTGCCCAGCCCATACCAGGTATTTGGGATCTTCAAAAAAGAACTTAGGCTCGGTTTGTTAGGCTTGGTGTCTGGGTGCTGAAGAATTCATTGGCAAGCTCGGCCGCTTTCGTCACTGAACCGGCATTGTGGACCAGCCTCCATAAGGTGTGGCCGAAGGCGTAATTCTTGGCAAAGTAAAAAGTGAACCGTTTAAGGAGAGGAAAGGTATATTCAGGTTCAAAAGAAGTTTCCAAGAGAGAGACGAAACGGTTGTAGGCATCAGGGGGTTCAGGCAGGCTCTCGTTGCGAACATGAGATGAAAAGGAGGCGGCTATTTGGCGAAAAAGCCAGGGACACCTTACAGCAGCACGACCGATCATGACCGCGTCGCACCCGGTTCGTTCGAACATCCGCATGGCTGCCTCTGGCGAGTCAACGTCGCCATTCCCGATAACCGGGATATCGATAAGCTCCTTGATCCTGCCGATGTATTCCCACCTAGCGGGTCTTTTGAATCGATCTTGTTTCAGCCGCGGATGCACAGAAATCGCATCCACCCCGCTGTCTTGGAGCATCAAACAAAACTCTTTCAGTGTGTCCCAATCGAGGGTCCAGCCCAAGCGGATTTTTGCGGTAAGCGGCAAGCTCGTCGCACTGCGGCTGGTCTTAACTATCACTTCAGTGCGTTTTATATCTTTCATCAGGGAAATACCCCCGCCCCGTTTGGTTATCAGGGCAGTGGTGCATCCCATGTTCAAGTCCAGCCCATCTCCATTGCATGATTCAATTTTTTCTATGGCGCTGGGTAATTCGTCTGCAGACGAAACGAGCAACTGGTAAATGATTGGCCGCTCTCTGGTAGTATTGCGCAACCAAGGTGAGGAATCAGGGGTCTCCAAGGGAAGGGCCCGGGCGCTGAGCATCTCGGAATAATAAAGACCGCAGCCGCCGTATTCAGCTATTAGCTGTCGTAAGACAGTGTGGCTCAGACCGCTCATGGGAGCCAGAATCAGTGGCGGGTCTACCCTGAGGTTCTTGATGTGAAGAGGGCCAGGTTGGATCAATGATTTCCTCCCGAAGTTTTGCGGCCATAGTGTAAGCGGGAACTGCGAATTAGTAAACCCTAACGTTGCATACCCAAA
>JBFFBS010000128.1:0-10047 GCA_041560295.1 Syntrophobacteria bacterium
CGAAGCACGAAACAAATTCGAAATACGAATTTTCCAATGTTTAAAACAACAGCAATTATAACGTTGGTTAACTAGTTTTGGTCATTTGGATTTTGAAAATTTGAACATTGTTTCGGATTTCGAAATTCGGATTTCGGATTTTTGCAGTTTACATAGCTGGGATCGATTATGCGCATTATCGTAACGTTGGCCTGTTCAGAGTGTAAACGGAGAAATTACACGACAACCAAGAACAAGAGGACTACCCCTGAGAAGTTGGGGTTCCGTAAATATTGCCGATACTGCGGGCATCATACCCTGCACCGCGAGACCAAATAGGATGAACTTCAACTGGAGTTCACGGGCAGATGTACGCCTTGGGCTGTTCGCTCATGCTAGGCTGGACTCACGTGTGAGCGCAACTGAGCCCATTCGGCTGAATGCGGCCGGGATGAGACCACGTTCAGAGCATTGTTGCTACAGTTATTTAATTAGATCGCTATTCCTGCAGGCCAGTAGCTCGAACGGCTAGAGCGCCGGACTCCAAATCCGGATGTTGGGGGTTCGAATCCCTCCTGGCCTGCCATTTATTTTTGAGATTATGGCGAAATCAAAGAAGAAAAAGAAAAAAAAGAAAAAACCTGCTGCTGTTGCACAAGCTGCTACCAACCAGCCTCAGGCCGTGGCAGTGGCAGAGAGTAAGGTAGCCAAAAAGCGTAAGGCTGTTGACAAACCGAGCGTGAAAGAGAGGACTTCTGGCACGATAGATAAGATCGGCCAGTTTCTTCGCGAGGTGCGGATTGAATTGTCCAAAGTAACATGGCCTACGCGCAAGGATACCATTGCCTCCACTTCGGTGGTGCTGGTTATCGTGATCTTGATAGCGGCATTTTTGGGTATTGTGGATCTCGGCTTGTCCAGGCTTATGCGGATATTGCTCAGTTAGCCCTGATTCATGAAACATCCGGGCTGACGCAGAGCGGTCGGTGTTTTTCCCCAAGACTTGTGCAGTTGAGGATTGCTGGCGGCTAAAAATTTCGGCTCATCTGGCCATCTAATGATCGGAGATTAATTTGTAATGCAGTGGTTCATAGTCCATACATACTCCGGATACGAGCAAAAGGTTAAAACTGCCTTGGAGGAGCGCATCAAGTCACTGGGAAAAGAGGATCTTTTTGAAAAGATCCTTGTGCCCACTGAAAAAGTGGTGGAGCTTGTCAAGGGGGAAAGGAAGACTTCTGCTCGCAAGTTCTATCCGGGTTATATTCTCGTGCGCATGGAAATGAACGATGAAACCTGGCACATAGTAAAAAACACCCCGAAAGTAACTGGATTTATCGGGGGCAAAGATAAACCGACCCCGCTCAGTGATGAAGAGGCACAAAACATCGTTGAGCAAATGACTGAAGGTGCACTCAAACCGAAGCCCAAGTATCTTTTTGATCGCGGCGATGAGGTGAGGGTCATCGATGGTCCTTTTTCCAACTTCAACGGTGTGGTGGATGAAGTAAGTCCCGAAAAGGGCAAAGTGCGGGTTTTGGTGAGCATATTTGGGCGTTCTACTCCGGTGGAGCTCGATTTCGTTCAAGTAAGTAAAATCTGACGGATTTGGCTGCGAATGCCGAGCGGCAGGGTGGCGTGGCCGCAAGGCTATGAACATGAACCACAGAGACATTGTGATATAGCGGTTGACTGCAAACACCAAGTGACTTTGATTTTTTCCTCAACGCTATGGTTCGCCAATGGCTTCTGTGGTTATTCATGTTGCCCCCAAGTTTCCGCTGGCTCAGGCCAGTGACGAGCAGACTTTGGCAATCAGGAGAGACGACGTATGGCAAAAAAAATAATTGCGAATATAAAATTGCAGGTTCCCGCTGGTCAAGCCAACCCCTCTCCCCCTATCGGCCCCGCTTTGGGCCAGCACGGGGTGAACATCATGGAATTTTGTAAGTCTTTCAACGCCAAGACCCAGGGACAAGAAGGCATGATCATCCCAGTGGTCCTTACGGTCTTTGCTGATCGTTCCTTTACCTATGTGACGAAAACGCCACCTGCTTCGGTGCTGCTCAAAAAAGCAGCCAAGATTGCCAAAGGATCCAGCGAACCCAACCGCGAAAAGGTGGGGCAGGTCAATCGCAAACAAGTGGAGGAGATTGCCCGTCTAAAGATGCCAGATCTGAATACGGCCAACCTGGAGGCAGCGATGAAAATCATCGAGGGAACCGCCAGGAGCATGGGCATTACCATAGAATAGGCCTGGAGAACCAATATGGCTAAAAGAGGAAAGAAGCAAAGGAAAGCCAGAGAGAGTGTCGATTTTTCCCAAAGATACGAGTTTGCTGACGGGGTGAAGATTATCCTGGAATGTGCCTATGCTCGCTTTGACGAAAGCGTTGATTTGGCTGTTCGTCTCGGGGTGGACCCGCGTCGCGCGGATCAGATGGTGCGCGGCACTGTGGTGCTTCCCAATGGTACCGGGAAATCAGTACGAGTCCTGGCCTTCGCCAAGGGTGAAAAGGAAAAGGAGGCACTCGAGGCGGGTGCAGATTATGCCGGCAGCGATGATCTTATCACCAAGATTAAAGGTGGATGGCTTGAATTCGATAAGACTGTGGCAACCCCTGACATGATGGGGTCTGTGGGCAAGATTGGAAAGATCTTGGGGCCTCGCGGTCTTATGCCTAATGCCAAATTGGGCACGGTCACCTTTGACCTTGGCAAGGTCATCAAAGAAATTAAGGCGGGCAAGATAGACTTTCGTGTGGAGAAATCCGGCATCGTCCACGCCCCGGTTGGCAGGGTTTCCTTTGGGGCAGACAGGATACTAGAGAACATTGCCACCTTCATGGACAGCATCGTGCGCATGAAGCCTGCAGCCAGTAAGGGTGCATACATACGCTCCATTGGCATTTCCACCACCATGGGACCGGGAATAAAGATTGACCCGGCCAATGTGAAGGTATTGCTCACGTAAGAAAGCATTCAGCGTTCAGCATTCAGCCGTCAGAAAACAGCTGAGTGCTGATGGCCGACAGCCGATAGCTCTAAATAGAACATCCAAGACCAGTTGGTCGGATGATTAGTAAAAACTGACTGCCGAGGCGAAGCGTTGATTCGTCGAAGACAGTAGGTGCCTAGCCAGCCCAATATATAAAAGGTAGTTCTAACTCCTGGGTGTGGCGAGGGGATAATTGACTCTGGGTCAGCCTACCGAGACTGAAACAGGCAATCCGCCCCTGAAAATCTGGCACCTCCCGTGACTTTGTCAGAGCACGACTCAAAATCGCGCTGGCAGACGAAAGGAGGGGAGAAGAGAATTGAACCGGCAAGAGAAAGAAGCAATGGTGGATGAGCTCCACGAGAAGTTGGAGCGGTCCAAAGCAACAATTCTAACCGATTATCGTGGTCTCAAGGTAACGGAGATCACCGAACTGCGTCACAAGCTCAAGGAAGCGGGCATAGAATACCGAGTGGTTAAAAACAGCCTGACTCGGCTGGCACTTCGGGATACTGAGGCCTCGGTGCTCGAGGAACACCTCATCGGGCCCAATGCCCTCGCCCTTTGCTATGATGACGAGCTGACGCCGGCGAAGGTGTTGCTGGAATATGCCAAGGGCAATAACAAGCTGGAAGTCAAGGCGGGAGTACTTGCTGGCAGGCTGATGCTTCAGGAGGACATGAAAAAGGTTGTCACTTTGCCCTCCAAAGAAGTACTGCAGGCTCAGCTTCTTGGGATTATGGTATCGCTGCCCTCGAAGTTGCTGGCTGTCATGAATGCTGTGCCTAGCGATTTTGTCGGGGTGCTCGCAGCCGCACCGAGGGATCTTCTGGGAGTGCTCAAGGCCATCGAGCAGAAGGGTACACCAGATTCATAATTTGAAAAAACCGTGACTGTACGAACAGATAGTAAGAACGATAAAGGAGTAGAAACATGGCGAAGGCGAAACTGAGCAAAGACGATGTCAAAGAATACATCAAAAACATGCCGGTGTTTGAGCTGGCAGAGTTAGTAAAAGAGTTGGAAGAAGAACTGGGAGTCTCCGCAGCGGCGCCTATGGCTGCAATGCCCATGGCTATGCCGGCGGCAGCTGCAGGGGCTGGTGCTGAAGCTGCTGCCGAGGAAGAAAAGACTGAGTTTGATGTGGTGATCACTGAAGTGGGTGACAAGAAAATCCAGGTGATAAAAGTGGTCCGCGCCGTCACCGGTCTGGGTCTGAAGGAGGCCAAGGCTTTGGTGGATGCGACTCCAGGAGCAGTGAAAGAGGGTGTGTCCAAAGATGAAGCCGACGATGTGGTCAAACAGTTGGAAGAAGCTGGCGCCATCGTCGAAGTGAAGTAGGTTGCACCTGGTTAAAATATGGGTGGACCCCGCTCGTCAGAGCGAATCTCTTTTGCGTTCACCCCAAAACTTTCGAGCCATCCGAGGATGACTGAAAGATATCGCGGGTGGCCGGATACCTGAACTTGGTGGTTTCCGTCCCTGTCTCTTCGACCAAGGGGTGGAAGCCCCCTCCGTCATCGTTTTTGGGTCAGCTATCGTGGCCCAAAGCCGGGTGATGGAGCCAGCGCCAAAGGTGGGAAAATATGACAACCTCATTGGCCAATGACTATCGAGTACGGAAGAGTTTTGGCAAGATCAAACACATAGTCGAGATCCCAAACCTTATAGAGATGCAGAGACAATCCTATGAACGGTTTCTGCAAAAGGAAGCAGATCCTGATGAACGCGTCGACAAGGGTCTGCAGGGCGTTTTTCAAGGGGTCTTCCCCATTCGCGACTTTAGTGGAACTGCCTCTCTCGAGTTTGTCCGCTACAGCATTGGCAGAGCCAAGTATGATGTGGATGAGTGTTTGCAGCGGGGGATGACCTATGAGGCGCCAATCAAGATCACGGTGCGGCTCGTGGTCTATGATGTGGACAAGGACAGTGGCGCCAAGCACATTCGGGATATTAAAGAGCAGGAGATTTATTTCGGTACCATACCGTTGATGACCAACAACGGTACCTTTATTGTCAACGGCACTGAACGGGTGGTGGTTAGCCAGTTGCACCGGTCTCCAGGTATTTTCTTCGACCACGACAAGGGCAAGACCCATTCAAGCGGAAAGCTTCTCTACTCTGCCAGGATCATTCCCTTACGCGGCTCTTGGATCGATATGGAATTCGATCCCAAAGACATCCTCTTCGTGCGCATTGACCGGCGACGCAAGTTTCCGATCACCATCCTGCTCAAGGCTTTGGGCTACAGCGCTACTGAGCTGCTCGACTATTTTTACGAATCCGAACGCGTTTATTTCAGAAAGGAAGGGGTGGCCAAGCTGCTGGAAGACGAATTCCTGCCAGGAACTCGTTCACCGGTAGATATCACTCACCCCAAAAGTGGCAAAGTTCTGGCTAAAAAAGGAAGAAAGCTCGGAGTCAAGCTCATCAAGGAGCTCAAAGACTCTAAAGTTACTGAGGTTCCATTTCCGGATGAGAATCTGCTCGGTCGAGTGGTAGCGCGTGATGTGGTTGATGAGAAAACCGGAGAGGTACTTATCCAGTGCAATGAAGAGCTCACCGAGGAACATCTGGTTACCTTGCGGGCCCAGTCCATAGAGTATTTGGACCTACTCTATATGGATGGTGCCGACGTGAGTCCATCTTTTCGAAATACTCTTGCGGTTGACAAGGTTGAGGATTCGGAAGCGGCGATTCTGGAAATCTATAGGAAACTACGGCCCAGCAATCCCCCCACCCCTGAGGTGGCAGCCGAGTTTTTCAAAAATCTCTTCTTTAGCCCAGATCACTATGACCTTTCCGAGGTGGGGCGGCTGAAGCTGAATCAACAGCTGGAAACCGACTTGCCGCTGAGTCACCGCACCCTCACCGAGGATGGCATTTTCAGAGCTGTAAAAAAGTTGATCAAAATCAAAGATACCCAGGGGGCGGTGGACGACATCGATAACCTGGGCAATCGGCGGGTGCGTGCGGTTGGGGAACTTCTGGAAAACCAGTATCGGATCGGGCTGGTGAGGATGGAGCGGGCCATCAAGGAACGCATGAGTCTTCAAGAGATTGAGACCCTGATGCCGCATGATCTCATCAATGCCAAGCCGGTATCAGCAGTGGTCAAAGAGTTTTTCGGCACCAGCCAACTGAGCCAGTTTATGGACCAGACCAATCCTCTGAGTGAGATCACCCACAAGCGGAGACTAAGCGCCCTCGGCCCCGGAGGCCTTACGCGAGAGCGGGCCGGCTTTGAGGTGCGTGACGTCCATCCAACTCACTACGGGCGCATATGTCCCATTGAAACCCCAGAAGGTCCCAATATCGGTCTGATCGTTTCGTTGAGCACTTACGCCCGGGTGAACGAGTTCGGCTTCATCGAAACTCCCTATCGCGAGGTGGCAGGGGGCAAAGTGTCCAACAAGGTTGCCTATCTGAGCGCCATGGATGAGAAAAAACACGCCTTTGCCCAGGCCAATGCTCCTCTGGACAGCAAGAGCAAATTCGTTCGGGACCAAGTTTCCTGCCGGCTGGAGGGCGAGTTTATAATGGTCAGTCCCGACGAGGTGGAATTCATGGACGTGAGTCCGAACCAGCTGGTGAGCGTGGCGGCCTCTCTCATCCCCTTTCTGGAGAACGATGATGCTAACCGGGCGCTGATGGGCTCAAACATGCAACGTCAAGCTGTACCTCTCTTGAAGTCCAAAGCTCCGATTGTGGGTACCGGTATCGAGAGGGTGGTGGCCCAGGATTCAGGGGTTGCAATCATTGCCCGGCGCGATGGAATGGTGGAAGATGTAGATGCCTCCCGTGTTGTGGTCCGGGCCTCCGATGGTGACGGCGACGACCAGTCGCTCGCCTCCGCAGTGGATATCTATAAGGTCACCAAGTTCCAGCGCTCCAACCAGAATACCTGTTTCAACCAAAAGCCCATCGTTCGTCCCGGACAAAGGGTGAAAAAAGGGCAGATCATTGCTGATGGTCCCGGCACTGAAATGGGAGAACTTGCCCTCGGCCGGAACGTTACTGTGGCCTTTATGAGTTGGGGTGGATACAACTTTGAGGATTCCATCCTGGTGAGTGAGCGAGTGGTCAAAGAGGACATCTTCACCTCCATCCACATCGAGGAATTCGAGCTGGTTGCCCGGGATACCAAACTGGGCAAAGAAGAGATCACCCGCGACATCCCCAACATCGGCGAGGAGGCCCTAGGGAACCTCGACGAGAGCGGAATTATCCGGGTCGGCGCCACGATCCAAACCGGTGATATTTTGGTGGGTAAGGTAACGCCAAAAGGTGAGACTCAGCTCACCCCAGAGGAAAAATTGCTCCGGGCCATATTTGGCGAAAAGGCGGGGGATGTGAAGGACACTTCTCTCCGGGTGCCTCCGGGGGTGGAGGGCATTGTTATTGATGCCAAGGTCTTCTCCCGCAGGGGTGTAGACAAGGATGAACGGACCAAAACCATTGAAGACGAGGAAATAGCGCGGTTACTGAAAGATCAGCGAGACGAGATAAAGATAATCAAGAAGAGCGCACTGAGAAAACTAGAACGTTTGCTGGCAAAGAAGAAATCAGCCAAACCCGTCAAGGATGGCAAGAAGACCTTGATTAAAAAAGGCGGCTCTTTTCCTGCTGACATCCTTGCCCAAATGGCTCCCGGCCAGTGGATGGACATCGAGGTGCAGGGCAAGGTTGAGGTGACCGGACAGATTCGAGAAATTTGGGAGAATTACCACGAACAGATCGAACTGGTGCAAATGGTCTTCGAAGACAAAATCGCCAGACTCAAGAAGGGGGACGAGTTGCCCCCAGGTGTGATCAAAATGGTCAAGGTTTACCTGGCGGTTAAGCGCAAGCTGTCGGTGGGGGACAAGATGGCCGGCCGGCACGGTAATAAGGGGGTGGTGAGCCGGGTTCTCCCTGAAGAGGACATGCCCTACTTTGCCGATGGCGCCCCGGTGGATATTGTCTTGAATCCCCTGGGCGTGCCTTCGCGCATGAATGTGGGTCAGGTTTTGGAGACCCACTTGGGCTGGGCCGCCAAAGGGCTCGGCGAACAACTGGCTCAGTTGCTGGAGGAATACAAGAGCCGGGAGACCATAAAAGCGAAGCTCCGGCGACTTTACTCCAAGCAGGAATTCAAGGAGTACTTTGCCGAAGCGGATGAAACCGAACTCAAAAGTCTGATTCCCCACTACCGAGAGGGCTTCCACTTGGCCAGTCCAGTGTTTGATGGGGCTGAGGAGGAAGAGATTCGGGAGTTTCTGAAAGAAGGAGGCCTTCCAGAGCTGGGACAGGCCACTTTGTATGACGGCCGCAATGGTGAGCCATTCCACAGTGAAGTCACTGTGGGCGTTATGTACATGATGAAGTTGCACCACTTGGTGGACGACAAATTACACGCCCGCTCCATTGGCCCCTATTCACTGGTAACCCAGCAGCCATTGGGTGGCAAAGCGCAGTTTGGTGGGCAACGTTTGGGTGAGATGGAAGTCTGGGCAATGGAGGCTTATGGTGCCGCCTATGCCTTGCAGGAGTTCTTGACGGTGAAATCCGATGATGTGGCCGGCAGGACCCGTATGTACGAAAAAATAGTTAAGGGAGAGAATACGCTCGAGGCTGGGTTGCCGGAATCTTTCAACGTACTGGTGAAGGAACTCCAGGCCCTGGGTTTGGATGTCCGCTTGTTGGAAGACGCCGACTCGTAAATCTATAGCATAGCAATGAGCGTTTTCAAATTTTAGGCATTTTAGACACTTTAGCTCACTTTAGGCATTTGTCTGGAAACATGACAGACAGTTGACCCTAATTATAGCGAGGAGGGTGCACCTGGTCGGCCCTGCTCAAGGAGGTTGCAGTGAAAGAACTGTACAACCTTTTCGTTCGGCCCAAAGATCCTTTGAGTTTCAACGCGGTTCGTATCTCTCTGGCCTCGCCGGAGAAAATCCGGGAATGGTCCTATGGAGAGATCAAGAAGCCGGAGACCATTAATTACCGGACTTTCAAGCCTGAGCGTGATGGCCTGTTCTGTGCCAAGATATTTGGGCCCACAAAAGACTACGAGTGCAACTGTGGTAAATACAAACGCATGAAACATAGAGGGGTCGTCTGTGAAAAATGTGGCGTCGAAGTGATTCAATCCAAAGTGCGACGTGAACGAATGGGCCACATTGCACTGGCAGCCCCGGTTGCCCACATATGGTTCCTGAAAAGTCTGCCCAGTAAGGTGGGCAATCTTCTGGATCTCACCCTCAAGGAGTTGGAGAAGGTTCTCTATTTCGATAGCTATATTGTGATTGATGCTGGGGATACCCCCCTGAGCGATCACGAACTGCTGAGCGAAGAGCGGTATCGTCAATTGCGCGAGCAGTACGGCAACAGCTTCAAGGTAGGCATTGGGGCGGAAGCCGTGAATGAACTTCTGGGTAAATTGGACTTGAATGGACTTGCCGAAGAACTGCGGTCAGAGATCACCAAGACCAAATCAGTGGCCAAACGGAAAAAATTGGCCAAAAGACTCAAGGTGGTTAATGCATTCCGGGAGTCGGGCAACCAGCCCGAGTGGATGATTTTAGAAGTGATCCCGGTACTGCCTCCTGATTTGCGGCCCCTCGTTCCCCTCGACGGTGGGCGTTTCGCCACCAGTGACCTC
Organism: Syntrophobacteria bacterium; assembly: GCA_041560295.1. GTDB lineage: Bacteria > Desulfobacterota > Syntrophobacteria > BM002 > BM002 > BM002. The sequence goes on from JBFFBS010000128.1 coordinate 9,624, forward strand.
AACGACCTCTACCGCAGGGTTATTAATCGCAATAACCGCTTGCGACGTTTGCAGGAGTTAAACGCGCCGGAGATCATAATCCGTAATGAGAAGCGGATGCTGCAGGAGGCCGTGGACGTTTTGTTCGACAACGGCAGAAGGGGCAAAACGATCACCGGTCCCAACAAGAGGGCTCTCAAGTCCCTGTCTGATATGTTGAAAGGTAAACAGGGCCGCTTTCGTCAAAACCTCTTGGGTAAGCGGGTGGACTACTCTGGGCGTTCAGTTATCGTCATCGGTCCCAATTTGCGACTGCACCAGTGTGGCATTCCCAAAAAGATGGCCCTTGAGCTGTTCAAACCGTTCATTTACAACAAACTGGAAGAGCGCGGCTATGTGACCACCATCAAGAGTGCCAAGAAAATGGTGGAAAAGGAGACTCCCG
>JBFFBS010000129.1:0-9961 GCA_041560295.1 Syntrophobacteria bacterium
GGGCATCACGCGGAAAGTGGGCCGGCACCCAATCGACGATGACACCGATATCATTCAGGTGGCAGTAATCAACAAAATACTGAAAATCCTCAGGTGTTCCAAAACGCGAGGTGGGTGCAAAATAGCCCAAAACTTGATATCCCCACGAAGCATCAAATGGGTGCTCCGCCACTGGGAGAAGCTGGATATGGGTATAGCCCATCTTTTTTACATATTCCACGAGCTCATGGGCTAACTCGCGATACGTCAGGAAGCGATTGCCGTCTTCCACCACCCGCATCCACGAACCGAGGTGGACCTCATAGATTGAGATCGGCTGAGCTAAAGGGTCTGTCCTGCCACGTCTATCCAGCCATTCCTGATCAGCCCACTGGTGCTTGCTTAGGTCAGCAACAATTGAGCCCGAGGCGGGGCGAACCTCGAACTGGAAACCGTAGGGATCAGACTTTTCAAAGATATTCCCAGATTGATCCTTGACCTCGTATTTGTAAACTTCTCCCACGCCGATATCGGGTACAAAAAGTTCCCAGACCCCGGAGGAACCCAGGACTCGCATTTGGTGTTTGCCTCCATGCCAGACATTAAAGTTGCCAATTACACTCACATTGCGCGCGTTGGGCGCCCACACCGCGAAATACACTCCTTTTACGCCGTTGACCTCCATCGGGTGCGCGCCAAGCTTTTCGTAAATCTTATGATGATCGCCCTGGCCGAAAAGATATAAATCCAATTCACCCATCTGTGGCAAAAAGAAATAAGGATCGTACACAAAGCGCTCATGACCATTGGTTGCCACGATTCGATACTGATACATGAAAATTTCTTCAGGCCCAGGCAAAATCACTTCGAAAAAATGCTCGTTATGTGCGGATCGCATGGGGTATTCTTCGCCAGTCTCCGGATTGAGTAAATATACTTCAGTCGAGTCCGGAACAAAGGCTCGCACCACCCAGTTTTTGTGACCGTTGACTTCCAGTTCATGCGGGCCCAAAATTTGGAATGGATCGTGATGCAGGTTGCGTACGATGGCTTCCACTTGGTCGGCGGATATTGTCGGTTCCATGTTCAACTGTCCCCTTATTGAAGATGCCATAAAAATAGCTCTTGCTGTATGGTATCATTATGCAGCTTCGAAAGGCGAGTCTTTTAGCTTCCCGGAGGCATGGTTGTGACACCGTGGCCTAGAAATCCCATCATCTATGAAATAAACGCTTGGGTCTGGCTCCACGAACTGAGTCAGCGTTACCAACGGTCAATCACATTAACGATCGTACCACCGGAGGAATGGGACAATATCGCTGGGTTGGGTGTCGATGCGGTCTGGTTGATGGGCGTCTGGGAGCGGAGTCCGGTGGGCATCCAGATCGCGCGCCAGCACAAGGACCTGCAAACCGAATACCAGCGGGTCTTGGCAGACTTTTCGCCAGAAGACGTAGTGGGATCACCTTACTGTGTACACCGCTACGTGGTGGACGAGCACCTCGGTGGGCCGGAAGGGTTGGGCGCGGCACGAGAGGCTTTGGCAGAACGGAACATCCTGCTGATGCTGGACTTCGTGCCGAACCATGTGGCGCTGGATCACCCCTGGGTTGTCCAGCACCCTGAATACTTAATTCAGGGAGACGCTGATGATCTGGCAGAGAGACCTGGTGAGTTTTTCGAGGCAGGCGGAAAGGTTTTCGCTCATGGACGGGATCCCTACTTTCCGCCGTGGACGGACACGGTGCAACTGAGCGCTTTTTCTCCGGGGCTGCGCCAAGCTGCCATAGACATTCTAGGTGAGATCACCGATCAATGCGACGGTGTGCGCTGCGACATGGCCATGCTGCTCGTCAACCGTGTTTTTGAGCAAACCTGGGGGCATCGGGCCGGAGAATGGGCTGCATCTGAATTCTGGTGGCAGGTGATAAAAGGTGTGCGCGAGAAGCACCAAGGCTTTCTCTTTATGGCGGAGGTCTACTGGAACATGGAGTGGGAACTGCAGCAACAGGGATTCGACTACTGCTACGACAAGCGACTCTACGACTGCCTGGTGCACGAAACGGCCGAGACCATTCGGGAACACCTGCGAGCCGAGCTGGCTTACCAGGAGAAGCTGGTCCGCTTCATCGAGAACCACGACGAACCTCGTGCTGCTAGCATTTTTGGGCCGCAACGTTTACGAGCGGCCGCGGTAACAATTGCCACACTGCCGGGAGCAAAGCTATTCCACCAGGGACAATTCGAAGGGCTCCAGATCAAGCTGCCAGTGCAATTGGGCCGGAGCCCCTACGAACAGGTAACGCAGGATCTTCAAACTTTTTACCGGACCCTTTTGGCAGCCATGAAACCGTCGGTCTTCCGGGATGGCGAGTGGCAGTTGTGTGAGCTGACTGGCTGGCCGGACAATGCTGGTTACACCAACCTGGTCGCCTGGTGCTGGCGCCAAGGCGATGAGCGGCAGTTGATCGTGGTGAATTTTTCAGATTTTAGCGCCCAGGCACGTATCCGCCCACCCTGGGATGACCTAGTCGGGCGGGCATGGCGCTTGATCGAAGTTTTCAGTGGGGAGGTATACCAAAGAACAGGTGACGAAATTCGCGATCCAGGCCTCTATGTCGGCCTTGAAGCGTGGGGTTTCCATTGCCTCAGGGTTGAGGAAGAATAAGGAAGGTTTCAGTGTTCAGTGTTCAGGTTTCAGCTTTTATATTTTTTTCCTGACACCTAAAACACTGGGATTTGGTGCTTGAGATTTGATGTTTTGAAATGCTTCATCCCTTTAGGAGTGGCCCAAAGCCGGGCGCCTGCGAGAAGTGACAATAGAGCCAGATGTTACTATGTAAAGGCAGAGATTATGTTGGAGCGGTCGCACTTGGTGACATCAGCTCCCTGTTGCACAGCAACCAGTAACTACAACCCCCTCTTGAACAGAGTTCAATCGCTCTCTTGAAGCAATCATGAAATCCCAGGCTCTTTTGCCGATCTCTAATGTAGTCTATAGTGCACCCTTCACACAATCCCCCGGAATACTCACTGGTATGGGGTCCACTGACCCATATCTTTCTGCATTTGATGCAGATGTAAGTCATTTCCTGTTCTCCTATTTTGATGAAACCTCCATTACAGCAAAGTGCGTGCCAAAATGTGGGAGAATGTGAAAAATTGAAAACCTGGTCTTTAGCGCCAGGTCAGATCGCATAGCGCATAGCGAAAAAAAGAGTGAACGAGAAATGGTAACCGGCGAACAGTCGCGGAACCAGCTCATGATCGGTTTAGCGTTCACCGTTTACTGTTTGCCTCACGCTTTGCGCTCTGCGCTTAGCGCTTTGCGTCATGGGGGCAGTCCAAAGCCGGGTCCTTTGCGTCCGGATTCATTATTGAAGGCTTGACTGAAATTCGTTGGTGCTGATATGATGGCCACGCATAAAAGGACGGTGCCGGTAGGCCACATATTCATTGTGGGCCGGGTTTAAAAGGGAATCCCGTGAAAGTCGGGAGCGGTCCCGCCGCTGTCATCCCGACCTCATCTTTACAGCAAGGATGTGCAGGTGAGGTTAGACATCTCCGGTATACTCCGAGCCGAGAAGGGTACTGGCAAATATAGCCAGAATCCAGCCCGGGGTTAAAGTCACTGCCCAGTAAGTCCCTCTACAGCGCTTGGGATGAAGCGGGGTGGGAAGGCGAGCCGGAGATCGGGAGAGCCAGAAGACCTGCCGTTTTTCAAGAATCGTCAACAATGGTAAAGTTGCCGGTTCGCGGTACGAGGATACCGAACCCCTCGAGGTTAAAGAAAGCTGGGTGCAAGCCTTGAGTCTTCAGAAAGACTCAGGGCTTTTTTTATTCGGAGGCATCGCCTTCTTTGTAGGGTCGGCGACAGTTCGGAAGCGGCAGGACCAGCTACCTCGAGTTCTGTTCACCTTATTGTGGATTTACCTCGGAACTAGTGGAGATGGGGGTAGAAGATGAAGGCAAGAACCGCGATTAAATTGTTGGTTCTGCTCGCCCTGGTCTTTCTTGTACTGCCCGCAGCACTCTTGGCTGCACATGGAGACAAAAAGCCAATGAAAAAGGGAATCCTTCTGGTGGCTTTTGGAACCACTGTTCCCGAAGCCCAAATTTCGTACGACAACATTGAGCGCTCAGTAAAAAAGGTTTTTCCAGGGATACCTGTACGCTGGGGATACACTTCACGCACTATCATTCGCAAGATGGGTGAAAAGGGGAAGCAGCTTGCAACGCCAGAAGAGGCCTTGTCCAGCATGATGCGAGAGAGTTTTACCCACGTAGCAGTGCAATCACTCCACGTAATGCCAGGGGCGGAGTTCCATGGCTTGGTGAAGAATGTCCGGAGATTTGCAGGTATGAGCAAAGGGCTAAAGAAAGTCATGGTAGGCTATCCCTTAATGAGTACCAGCGAAGATGTGCAAAGGGTGGCGGAGACTTTCCTTGAAATTATTCCACCAGAACGCAGGGAGACGGCTGCAGTTGTCTTTATGGGGCACGGCACCCATCATCCTGCCAATGTCTATTATGCGGCCCTGAATTACCATGTGCAGAAATTGGACCCTAATATTTTTGTGGGTACGGTGAAGGGTTGGCCGGAAATAGATGAAGTAAAGGCTGATTTAAACCAGAGACGAATTAAGAAGGCCTACTTGATGCCCTTTATGACCGTGGCCGGGGATCATGCCAGAAACGACATGGCGGGACCGGACGAGAACTCCTGGAAATCCATCCTGGCAAAGGACGGGATCAAATGCGTGCCTGTGCTCAAAGGCACAGCTGAATTCCAGGAGTTCGTGGACATTTGGGTTGATCATCTACGGACTGCGTTCGAGCATTTGCGTTAGAAAGTGATGTGGGATGTGGGAGAAGGGATTGCGGATTGCAGAGGGCATAGAGCATGGGGCAGAGAGCTTGGAGTAAAAACAAAGTCAAAAAGCAACTAATAACGGTTAACGATTAACTAATAACACCTCATCCCGTTTACTGCTTACTGCTCACCACTTACTGATTGATGTGAGATGAGGGGATAATCAAATTGTCTGCTTCAGATACAACCTCACAAAATCTCCAGGAGATTCGCGGCCGACTGACTGCCTCCAGGAGAGTTTTTGTCCTCGGTCTGGTACTCCTGGCACTAATGTCTTTTTTATCAGTTCTAGCCGCCACCGGAATCGGCCGTTTGCAGATTCCGTGGCAGACGGTAATGGCAGCCATTGGTGAGGGCCTGGGGCTTTCTCCGGCTGGATCTGTGGAACGCACTCCCCTGGTGGTGGTCTTTGACATTCGTTTGAGCAGGGTGATTCTTTCTTTTCTAGTGGGCTCTGCCCTGGGGGTGGCCGGAGCTGTTTTCCAGGGAGTCCTGAGGAATCCACTGGCTGATCCTTTTACCATAGGTGTTGCCAGCGGTGCCGCCTTCGGAGCAGCCCTGGCTTTTGCCCTGGGATTGGGGGGAGCCTCCTATCTGGGGCTGGGTACCATTCCGCTATTGGCACTGGTGGGAGCCCTGGGTGCTCTGGCCCTGGTGGTTATTCTCGGCCGGGTACAAGGACGCTTGCGAAGGGACACATTGGTGCTGGCCGGGATAGTTGTAGCGACGTTTCTCTCCGCCCTCATTGCATTAATCAAGGCACTGGATGAAGAGGCGGTTTCGGCGATTGTTTTTTGGGTAATGGGGAGTTTTCAGGGACGAGGCTGGATCCATGTTGCTTTTTCCCTCCCCTATCTTCTTCTGGGTTTGTATCTCGTGGTGAAATGTGCCCGGGAACTGGACATTTTGACGATGGGGGAAGTGCAGGCACGTCAACTTGGGGTTGAAGTGGAACGAGTGCGCCGCCGACTTCTGGTTGGAGGTAGCCTGCTTACAGCCGCAGCAGTATCGGTTTCCGGAGTAATCGGCTTTGTGGGTCTGGTAGTTCCCCATCTGGTGCGCATGACCATGGGAGCGGCGCATCAACGGCTCATGGTTATCAGCGGACTCCTCGGGGGCCTTGCTTTACTCTGGTCTGATGTGGTGGCACGCACCCTTTTACCTGGTGGTGAGGAGCTCCCAGTTGGGGTGGTCACTGCTTTGGTTGGCGGACCTTTTTTCTGCCTTCTCCTCAAGCGGAGGAGGGGAGGCGTGATTCTTGATTAGCGTCCAAGGCTTGACCGCGAAGTACGGGGATCGAGTAGTGCTGCATGGGTTGGATTTCCATGTCGGCAGGAGTGAACTCGTTGGGCTACTCGGTCCAAACGGAAGTGGTAAAACTACTCTCCTTCTTTGTCTTAGCAAGGTCGTGCCCTTGCATTCGGGTGAGGCCACTGTGTCCGGCCGCAAGCTTTCGGCCTACTCTGCTCGTGAGTTGGCGTTAGTGGAAGCCTCGGTGCCTCAAAGACAAGAGATTTCTTTTCCTTTTAAATGTATTGAAGTGGTACTTATGGGACGCTATCCACACCAACGTGAGTTCGGCAGTGATAGCGATGAAGACTTGGCCAGAGCTATGGAGGCCATGCGCCTTACTGACACCCTGGATCTAGCGCAAAGGCGGATCAGTGAGATTTCCGGTGGAGAAGCACAGCGGGTGATTATTGCGAGGGCTCTGGCCCAAGAAGCAGAACTCCTGCTGCTCGATGAAGCCACAGCCAACCTGGATGTGGCTCACAAGATGCAGATGTTCGACCTCTTCTCGGAAAAGAACAACCAGGGTGCCACGTTCCTGTGTGCTATGCATGATTTGAATCTGGCAGCCCTTTACTGCCAGCGGTTGATTTTTCTAAAAAACGGGCGGATCAACGTTGATGGCCCTACCATGGAGACATTTACTGAGGAGAATCTGTCAGAGATCTATGAGACAGAGGTCAGAATTATCCCGCACCCTGATACTGGTGTGCCCCAAGCGATGTTTGTGCCGGGCGCAGAGCGCCAAGCGCATAGCGCATAGCGAAAAGGTATAGAGCATAGGGCGTAGAGCATAGAGAAATGAACACCAAGCACAAGGTCAAACACCGGAGATTGACAGCGAATAACATGTCCCTTTTTGGTCGATACATAATGGCTTCGGTACTTATTTTGGTTTTACTGCTGTTTCTCCCGGCGATGGCTCCCGCCGAGGTGCGAATCACCGACGACCTGGGGCAGGTCATTTCCCTGGAGGGGCCTGCCAGGAGAGTCATTTCACTCTATGGAGCTTACAGTGAAATCCTGTTCGCCATGGGCCTGGAAGACCGTCTGGTGGCCCGGACCAGGGCGGATCTTTTTCCTCCGGCTATTGTAAGCAAACCAAGCGTGGGAACCCACCTCCGGCCCAACATGGAGCTGGTGCTAGGATTGCAGCCGGATCTCATTATTCAAGCCTCCGGAAGGAAATATGGACACGAGGTCATCCGTCAGATAGAGGAAAGAGGGCTCGTAGTAGCCTCCTTTCAGCCAACTACTTTTGAGGAGCTTTTCTCAGTCATTCACAGGCTTGGAACTCTCACTGGAAATGAGGAACCGGCCGACCGGTTAGTGAAGCAATTGCGGGGTCGACTCCAGCAGTTGAGCCAGAGGCTGAGCGGAAATGAGCACCGACCAAGTGTATTTTTTGAGGTGCGCTATCCAAATCTCCTGGGGGCAGGACAACAATCCATTGTGAATGATGTGATCTTGAAGGCAGGGGGTATCAATTGTTTGCCAAACAGAAAGAAACTGGTTCGGATCAATATCGAGACCCTGATTGGCTACAATCCTGAGGTGTACGTGGTCCAAAAAGGTCCGATGAACCGCAATCCGGCCGAGCCGAAATACCGGCCAAACTTCCGGGTTATAAAGGCGGTGGAAGAGGGTCGGGTCCTGTTCGTGGATGAGCACATTTTTTCCCGGCCAGGACCCAGATCGGTGGAAGCGGTGGAAAAGTTGGCGGCTTTTCTCTATCCAGATCTGACGAACTAACGGTAGTTAGCAGGTCAGATGTGGGATATGAGATATGGGATGTGAGATTGAGGGATTGAGGAATTAGGGATATGAGATGTAAGCTTTTTCGGTAGTCCGTTTCTTATCCCACATCACACATCTCACATCCGTCAAAAATGTAAAGGTGGGGATTTTACTCCTATAACCAAAATCATAAGGAAAGATGATCATGAAACCTGGAACCTTATACGGAGTAGGTGTTGGGCCTGGAGATCCAGAACTTATCACGCTTAAAGCGATGAAAGTGCTGAACCAGGTTGATGTGATTTTTGCTGCAGCCTCTTGCAAGAATGAGTACTCCCTGGCTCTTGAGAATGCAAAATCTCATATGTTGAACGGTGCAGAGGTCGTAAGGCTCAGTTTTCCAATGACCCGCGAGCAGGAAACCTTGGAAAGAGCGTGGGAAGAAAATGCACGCCGGATTCTGGAATTTGTCCAAAAAGGCAAGGATGCAGCCTTCATTACCATCGGTGATCCCCTCACTTACTCCACCTTCGGATACGTAATGCAGACCATCCAGGAGATGGCTCCAGAAGTGCCTGTCCATGTTATCCCTGGTGTTACCTCTTACCAGGCTGCCACTGCAGCTGCCCATGAAATTGTGGCGGAACGAGAGGAGACCTTCTGTGTGATTTCCGGCGCTCAAGGCGGAGATCAACTCAAGGAGATGATCAACAAGGTAGATTGCGTGGTAATGCTAAAGGTCTACCGGCATTTTGACAAGATACTGGACACACTCGAGGATCTGGGTATAGAGGACCGGGCCACACTCGTGTCTCGATGTGGCATGGAAGATCAGGTGATCTGCAAGAATCCACAGGAACTGCGGGGTAAGAAGGTCCCGTATCTTTCGCTGATGATAGTTAAGAAGAGGAAAGAGAGATAGTAGGCAGCAGGCAGCAAGAATGAAACAATGGAATAGTGGAGTACGGTGAACTCATGAAATCCCAAACTCCAAGCACCAAATCATAGGGTTCTAGGTGTCAGGTGTCAGGAAAAAGAAACAACATGGAAACTGAAACCTTAATTATTGGGATTTGGAATTTCGAATTTTGTTCTTCTGAGCAATGCAAAATGTGAAATTCGAAATGGGCAATGACCAGCGAGACTCCAAAACACAAGAAGAAAACTCCCCCGTGGCTGCTATACGGTATTTTGGCCGCTCTCTTGCTACTAGCTCTGCTGGTTTTTTATTTTGGCAGTCCAACCATCTCCTCCTCTTTTAAAGATCCAGTTTTTCTCTGGAAACGTCTTGTCAAACCACTGTTACGCATGACCCTTCTCATTTCTCTCGGGCTTTTTGCCGGGCAGATTATCGAAGCTTCAGGCTGGACCGGCGGTCTCTCAGCCATTGTGCGACCGCTGATGAATTGGGGTCACCTACCGGATGGGTCTGGAGCTTCTTTCACCACAGCTTTCGTTTCCGGCACAGCAGCTCAGGCCATGTTGGTGACCTTCCATGAGGAAGGCAAGCTCACAAGAAAAGAAGTGATTCTCACCAGTCTGTTGAATGGTTTGCCAGCCTATTTCCTCCATCTACCCACAACATTTTTTATAATTCTTCCGCTGGCAGGTCAGGCCGGACTACTTTATCTTGTTTTGACGCTGATAGCCACGCTACTCAGAACGGCAGGCCTGGTGACTTTTTCAAGACTTTCGCTTCCCCCGCGTGCACTGATAATGGCAGCCGAAAAGAGAGAAAGAAAGCCCTGGGGGGCTGTTATTGAGGAGACCTGGCAGAAATTTCTCAAGAGATTGCAGCGAATCATGTTGTTGGTGGTTCCTGTCTACCTGGTAATAATGCGGGTAAGTCAGTTGGGGTTTTTTGGTTGGCTGCGTTTGAAGCTTGCCGGCGGGCTCACCTCCACTGTGGTCCCGGTGGAGGCCATGAGTGTTGTAATCTTCAGCCTGGTGGCGGAATTCACTTCCGGGTTTGCAGCTGCAGGGGCTCTTTTGGACGCCGGGACCCTGACCATTGGGGAGACGGTGATCGCTTTGCTGTTGGGTAACGTGGTAGCGACCCCCGTGAGAGCACTTCGACATCAA
>JBFFBS010000130.1:0-9785 GCA_041560295.1 Syntrophobacteria bacterium
ACCAGGTTTGTGAGTTGATGGTCGAGAAAGCCCGTGAGCGGCAGATCGACCTGGTACGGGATCTGGATTCGTCCTTACCTTCGGTGAGTGTGGATGTAGAGGATATACACTCCTGCCTCATGAATCTGGTGACCAACGCTATTGAGGCCTTTCCCGAGAGTAGCAAAGGTGGGCTGATTACTGTGTCGAGTCGAGATGCAGGAGAGGCGGGTGTAAGTCTGCATGTCAAAGATACTGGCAAAGGAATGACCAGAGAACTCCAAGAACAAATCTTTAAATATCTTTACAGCACCAAAGGAGCGCGGGGTACAGGTCTGGGCCTGGCCATCACCCAGAAAATCATTCACGAACACGGCGGCACTATAGAAGTTGACTCCACTCCTAACGAGGGCACTTGCTTTACGATTAACCTACCGAAGTAAAGAGTCATTTCATCATTTATCATTCCACATTTCAAAGCAGATGTCAGTAGCCAGTAGTCAGAATCCAGAATTTAGGTTTCAGTGTTCAGGTTTCAGCCTTTGTGTTGCTTTTCCCTGACACCTGATCCGCCTACGGCGGAACACCTGAAACCCTGAGATTTGGTGCTTAGAATCTGCAATGTATCATGCTGTCCTCTGCCCGCTGACCACTGCTTACTTTTTCTTTTTCGGTATATCGAAAGTTCTCCCTATCACCCGCTTTGCAGACTCCACTTGATCGTCTGGAATCACACACATGGATGACGTAATAGTGGTGGCGTTGCTAAAAATGGCAATGTCAGCCTGTTGAAGTGCTCCGAACAAGAGACTCGAGGTGCCTGGACGTATGTCGAAGTGTGGTCCCAGAATGCGAATTACCGCTACGGGTTGCCTTAGTTCCAGAGCCTGAGTTTGCATTCTGGTTTCTACTTCTTTTAACTCAGGCTCTAGGAGAGTAAAAGCCTCGCTATCGATGCAAACGATCAAGTCACGGTTGTAATCGCCGGCGCAGCCTTCGATGAGGAATCTGACCGGAACGTTATGGCGCTCCAAGAGATCAAAAAGGGGTCTGGTAGCGCCGGGGCGAGTAGGGATACGCAAGAAGCTCAATTGGGTTAGTCCGCGTTGAATCTTGAGGGGATAAATTTCTAAAGTTTCAGCAGACCCCACACTTCATTCCTTTTTCACTATCAGGTTCCCGAATAAGAACTGGTTGTATCCTTACGGCAGTTCAAAAGCGCTGGCTAAGCAGGCCAAAGCCTGTTCTACGTATTCACTGTTGACCACGCAAGATACGACAGAACTGGCGTTATTGGTGGAAAGCGGGTCAACGCCATCCATCCGTAAGGCAGTGAGCAGCCGTTCCGCTACCCGGGGTCGCTGCTTGTGAGGATAGATTGATATGACTATTACTTTAGGGTGATACACGAAGTCTCTTATTCCAAGAGACTCTTCATGAACGTCGAGTGCGCTGATGGCTGTATCGAGCACGTCAGCATCGATGCAAAGACACAGCGAGGTGTTGCCAACCGAGTCTCTATATTTATTAATAAAGCGGATATTTATTTCGAGTTCTCCCAAGATCTCTAATACGGTTGCAGTAGGGTCGCTGTCCCCACCCGGCAGGAGAAGAGTAAGAGAAGCAAGCACCGGGCTCTGGAGGATACCTGAGATTCTGATTTTTTCTGGTCTCGGGGCGCCAATACGGCGCATGATTTCGAGAGTTTTACTCTGTTCGCTCATATGAGGTTTGTCACGATGGGACATATCCGTTCGGTCCGGTATTCGTTATTTAATGTTGGTCATTTCACATGAATGATCTATCATTGAGCCTTTGGGAAATTAGTGAGCTTCGCTTTTCAACGCTTGATACGCATAATGTAAATGCATGATAATTGAACAGACGCTAAATGACAAATGGCAAATGACAACAGCGTGGCACATTTCTGTTTTTTCATCTGTCATTTTATGTTTGTCATGTTCTATCATTACAGAATATCGTAGTGGTTCTCATCGTTTAATTGCAGAGGTCAATGGGCAAGGCGAAATGCGAGACGAGCAATGACGAATGACAACACAGAAATTTCCAGGCAGACCGTCCGATTTCGGGCGATGATCCTGGCTATTTCCGTCGGCGGTCTATTGATGACTGTCAAGTTTGTGGCCTACTTTGTCACGGGCTCCACAGCAATTTTGTCCGACGCTCTAGAGTCGATCATTAACGTGGTTGCCAGTGGCTTTGCCCTCTACAGTATCTATCTGAGCAATCAGCCCCCGGATACTAGTCATCCATATGGCCATGGTAAGATAGAATACTTCTCGGTTGGCTTTGAGGGAGCCCTCATTATTCTGGCAGCTGTGGCGATCCTCTACAAAGCGATCCCCGCCTTTTTTGTTGAGAGACCTCTAGCCCAACTGAACGTGGGCATTCTACTCCTGCTCATCACTTCTGCAGTTAATCTCGTCCTCGGACTGTTTCTCATCCGCACCGGGCGCAAAACCAAATCCCTACCTCTCGAAGCGGATGGCAAGCACCTGCTCACTGATGTCTATACCAGCGTCGGAGTGGTAGGTGGGCTGTTGTTGGTTCGGCTTACCGGTTGGCACTGGTGGGACCCACTGGCTGCCTGTGCTGTGGCGATCAATATTGTTTTTACTGGTTGGCACCTAGTAAAAGAATCTTTTGGAAGGCTAATGGATGAAGCAGACCCGGAATTGTTGGACCGAATAGTGGAGATATTGAACGAGCATAGGCGACCGGACTGGATTGACGTTCATGAACTTCGGACTCGCCACTATGGGGACAAGGTTCACGTAGATTTTCACTTGGTTGTGCCGAGAAGTTTCGGTCTGCCTGAGGCGCATGTGGAGGCCGAAGAAATAGAGATGATGATTCTCAATACGTTAGAGGAAGTCGCTGAAGTGATAGTCCATGTTGATCCCTGCGAAGATCAACAATGCGAACGATGTCGACACGATCATTGTCAGGATCGGAGCAATGAAAGCAGTGGAGCCATCAAACCCTGGCTGGTGGACGAGGTGGTGCTCAAGAGACAAGAAAGAGGGAAATAATTGCGAATTGCGAATTGCGAATTGCGGAATTTAAATAAAACAGAAAACAGAGATTCTACAGTGGGAGCGGCTTTCCAGCCGCGATCTTGCGGTTTCAACGATTTGAATGACCAAATGATAAATGTGAAATGCGAAATGCTCAATGAGAAATGATAAATGACCACTGCCAAGGTAGTTTATTCAGACGATTCTGGCCAAATCTACGACCATCCGTACCTGGAGATGGCCGGCTCAAGTGGTGGCAGCTGGCAGCGCGTAGATGACACTTTTCTGATACCGCTGCCGCCGGGGAGTGAACTCTTCTTGCTTCCCGAGCGGATTCCAGTGGGATACGACCACAACAAGCAGGGGTTCGTTGAACTAGCGGCGGACCCCCATGATCCTCAGCGGGAGGTGCAGGCGGTTGCCGCTTTTATGGCGCCAGCACATACCCAACTTCTTACAGCGGCCTATCAGAAAAAACAAAACGCCCCATTGTTGCCACTGTTTAGCTACACTGCCGTGGGGTGGCAGGATGGCCAGTTTGTGGCGGCCGGATTTCGTGTTGATCCTCTGGCACGACAGGACATTGACCAATTTGATCTAGAGAAACTCGAGAGGAGGGCCAGGAGGGCCCTTGACCGTCAGTCTCATAACCGTCTCATTCAGCACTTGGGAACCTGTGCACTCACCTATGGTTGCCCGGCGGCAAAGAACTATTTTTTGGGACGTTGGGAGGCGCCGCTTCCCACCTCACCTCAGTGTAATGCATCCTGTATCGGCTGCATTAGTCTACAAGAGGACAATCAGGTATGTGCCTCACAAGAGCGCATAACCTTTGTCCCCAGTCCTGAAGAGATTGCTGAGGTTGCAGCGGGCCATTTGCGAAGCGCCGAACAACCTCTGGTGAGCTTCGGCCAGGGGTGTGAGGGAGAACCGTTGCTACAAGGGAAGACTTTGGCCGCAGCGATCAGTCTTATTCGCAGCCGGACAGGTCGTGGCACCATAAATTTGAATACCAATGGTAGCCTCCCGGGGACGATAGCTCAGCTTCGAGACAGTGGCCTGGATAGTATGAGGGTAAGTCTGAACAGTGCCAGAGAGGTCTACTACCACAACTATTATAAACCCAGGGGCTACCGTTTTACTGACGTTCAGGCCTCGCTACGAACTATGAAGAGCAAAGGTGGCTTTGTTTCCATCAACCTGCTCACTCTCCCGGGCATATCAGATGAGGAAGAAGAAGTGGAGGCTATCATTCGGCTCATTGATGACACCGGTGTCGATTTAATTCAAATGCGTAATCTAAACATGGACCCTGAATGGTATCTCAGGGAAATTGGTTATCGCCCCACCGGGCGCAAACTGGGTATGCTGAAAATGATGGCGAAAATTCGCCAAGTGCATCCCCAGGTGGAGTTCGGCTACTTTAATCCTTGTCTCAATCCCAGCCCGCCATCGCGAGCGCTCAGGCGAGGCGGGCGGGCAGATTCTGCAATCTGAAACTGGGGACCCGCCCGCAGGCTGGGGAGTTTGAAGGACAGATCAACAATTCACTTATCGGAAGATTTTCGGAAAGAAGGGAGATATTCCGGGTTGACATTGTGCATGGCGTGTAGGATGTTGCCGCGGATTTTGCGGTTCTTCCGATAAAGCCCCTGGAGAAGCTCACGAATTTCCTGACGTTTACCAGAGTTCTTTGAAGGACAGGGATTGACTGTGACAGGCATGGATCGTTTTTGATGAAAGCTACGTATGGTTCCCGAATCCAGTAGGGCAAGTGGCCGGATGACTGTGATTTCACCGCCGAAGAAGGGTTGCCGAGGTAGCATGGTGGCTACCTGGGAGCCATAGAAAATATTGATGAGAAAAGTCTCAATGAGGTCGTCGAGGTTGTGGCCGAAGGCGATTTTAGTGCAACCTAATCTCCCGGCCTCCTCGAAGAGTGCAGTACGTCGCAGGCGAGAGCAAAGAAAGCATGGATTCTCGCGGTTTTCTGCGCTGTGCGCTCTTGGACCGAACTCGCTGCGGATTACCTGGTGGGGGATGCCTAATGACTTCACCCAGGCCTGCACGGAAGAGTGATCCTCACCTCTGAAACCTAGGTCTACGTGGACGGCAAACAGCTTGTAAGTGATAGGAATTCGTCCGAGCCGATCATGTAGGAGCCAGAGCAGTGAAGTGCTGTCCACACCACCACTCAGGGCCACAAGGATGCGGTCGTCTGCATTGATGAGTCCGTAGCGCTGCATAGCTCGGCCCATGAGCCGTCTGACTTTCTTCTCAACGTTGGACATCTTTCTCTGGGAGGCCCTTGGCATAATTCGAAAACGCTTATTTCGTTAGCTTGGCATACTTTAGGTACTAGATTTCGATATTTACTTCCATTTACTAACCATGGAGACGCGGAGAAGTGGTTCACACTAAAATTCGAAGTACGAAATCCAAAGCACGAAACAAATACAAAATCCGAATTTTCAAAGATTCAAAACGTGACTACTGAAAAAGACTTGTTTAATATTTTGGTCATTTGGATTTTGGTAATTCGAATTTCGGATTTAGCCAAGATATGTGTCTCTGTGGTAAATCTTCAATCAGGCTTCTTTAGACCATTGCTTCTACTATAACATCTACTATCATGCAAGCGTGCAAAGGAGGGTGAAGAATGAGGGAGATAATTTCTACAGAAAGTGCGCCGGCAGCGATTGGGCCTTATTCACAGGCAGTGCGATATGGAAGTTTGCTTTTTATGTCCGGACAGATTCCACTAGATCCTGAAAGCGGCGAAATTGTAGAGGGAAATATTGAGGTGCAGACAAAAAGAGTCCTCGACAACTTGAAGGCTGTTTTGGAAGCGGGCGGTATGGAGTTGCAGCATGTTTTGAAATGCACGTGCTTTTTGAAAAACATGGAAGATTTTCCTGCGTTCAATTCGGTCTACAGCGAGTACTTTTCAGGCATTCTTCCTGCACGAGAAACGGTCGAGGTGTCGAGATTACCAAAGGATGTCTTGGTGGAGATTTCCGCTATTTGCGGGAAATGAGATGCAGGGAGGCATGGGGCATTGAGCATGGGGCATAGGGAAACAATTTCGAATTTCGAATTTGAAAAAGCATAGGGGAGAAACTAGGCACCAAAAATAAGGAGTCAGGAGCCAGGAGTCAGAATCTAGAATCCAGAATTGATATTTCAGTATTCAGCTTTTTTTTCTTTCCTGACACCTGAAACCCTGAGATTTGGTATTTGTGATTTGGAATTTCCATTCCTCCATCACTCCAATACTCCAAAAAGCCATGGATGGTAGAATAGCGTTGGCATTACCAACCGATGATCTCTAATGAAAAAACGGTGACATCTTCTTAAATGTCACCGTTTCAGAACTATGATTGTCAAGACCAGTCAGAAATGGTTCTCAGGCCTGCTCAAAGTCATCTTTGCCCGCACCACATATTGGGCAGGTCCAGTCATCAGGTAGATCTTCAAAAGAAGTTCCGGCGGGAATCCCCCCCTCATCATCACCAACAGCTGGATCATATACGTAACCACAAATCTGGCAGACCCACTTATCCATAACCTCCTCCTTTCCACAAATTACTGAGACTCTTCACCTCGCGAAGTACAAGAATAAAAGCTTCGCACGACCAACCAGTGGTATCATGATACAATTCAAATCACTTTACAATTTTTGATGATAGTTCGCAACTGTGATTTGTTCTGGCTCGTTGCGCAAATGAGAAAGCGAAAACTCGCCCTAAGGGTGTGAGTCCGTGGGAAAACTGAGGACCTGGCCGAATGCTATGAGTAAGGGAGATTATATAGTCATAGATGGCTCGTACGGTGAAGGCGGTGGGCAAATACTTCGAACCTCTTTGTCACTGGCGGCCATTACCGGTCGACCTCTTAAACTGGTAAACATACGCGCAAAGCGAAAGAAACCGGGCTTGAGACCGCAGCACCTTACGGGAGTGCAGGCCTGTGCTGCCGTGTCTGGGGCTAAAGTCGCTGGTGCTAAGTTGGGTGAGCAAGAGCTCACCTTTCGACCTGAAGAGATATCTGGTGGCTCTTATAAATTCCGTATACCCACTGCCGGCGCTGCTAGCCTGGTTTTGCAAGCAATCCTGCCACCATTATGGAAGGCTAAGGGGGAATCCAGCCTTGTGGTCGGCGGGGGAACCCACGTGCCTTGGAGCCCGCCGTTCCATTATCTTGCGGAGGTATTCCTTCCCACTCTAGACCGGCTTGGTTTCAAGGGTGAAATTAAAATCAATCGCTGGGGATGGTACCCGAAGGGGGGTGGGGAAATAAAGAGCAGCCTCAGGTCCTGCAAACCCTCAGGGTCAATTATTCTGGATAGGCCTTATGAGCTGAAACGCATAACCGGAATTTCAGCGAGCAGCCGACTACCCGAACACATAAGAGTCAGGCAAAGGCGGCAGTTGCTACTTCGGTTCGAGAAAGCCGGTGTAGAAGCAGAAATAGGGTTCATGGATGTCCCCGCCCTGAACCCTGGGTCGTTGGTTTTTCTCTGTGCCCAAGGTGGGGAGTCGGTAGCGGGATTTTCCTCACTTGGAGCCCGCGGCAAACGTGCTGAACGGGTGGCGGATGAGGCGGCAAATGCTTTGTTTCAGTTCTTAGATTCCGAGGCGGCACTGGACCATTATCTGGCGGATCAGATCCTCATTTATCTTGCGATCACTCCTGGGGAACACAGATTTACTACTTCCAAGATTACACAACATCTGCTCACCAACACCTGGGTTATAGAGCAATTTTTGCCGGTCCACTTTGAGGTAGAGGGTGGAGTGGGGGAGGCAGGTTTGGTTATTAAGAGAGACGTTTGACAGAGAGCAAAGAGCATGGAACATGGGGCATAGGGAAATAATTTCGAATTTTGAAATTATCACACTACGCTTGAAACGATTTCAACGACCTTAACGGATTGAACAATTCAACAATGACTCCTAACTCCTAGATTCTGACTCCTGGATTCTGGATTCTCTGATTTCAGATGTGAGATGTTAAATGCGCAATGAGAAATGACCGATGACTGATTTTATGTTAATCTGATATAAGTTTCCGCGGCCTTTATTTACCTACATTTCCCGTACTAACTCTGTTGATCATTTTCCTGCATAGTGGGGAATCTGCAACCACCCCAGGCGGACGCTTGGAGGAAACATGGAACAAAAACTTATGTTCGAAAAAATTCTGGTGGCAAACCGGAGTGAAATCGCAGTGCGCATAATGCGCTCGGCAAGAGAGCTAGACATCAAGACGGTGGCCATCTACGAAGAGACCGACAAAGATAGTTTCCATATTACTCAAGGTGACGAGGCTATCTGCGTGGGGCCAGGACCCAGGAAAGACTACCTCAACATCGACAGTATCATTGAGGTGGCCAAAAAGGCCGGGGCTGAGGCCATCCATCCCGGCTATGGTTTTCTCGCCGAAAATCCGGATTTTTCCAAGGCCTGTGCTGATGCGGGCCTCGTATTCATAGGCCCGCCCCACGATGTCATTCGGAATCTTGGGAGTAAAGTGATCGCCCGCAGGATGGCTGAGGAGTCAGATATTCCAGTTATCCCAGCAACGGAGGCACTTTCACAAGGAGCAAAGGGAGAGAAGGAGGCACTTGTTTTTGTCGCCGAGTATGGCTACCCCATTATGATAAAAGCGGTTGCGGGTGGTGGCGGTCGCGGCATCCGGCAGGTGGATGATGAGAAAGCGTTGCTCGCCGGTATCAAACAATCCCGCTCAGAGGCCCTGATGTCATTTGGTAATGATGAGGTTTACCTGGAGAAATGTGTTCATCGACCCCAGCACATAGAAGTTCAGATTTTGGCTGATACATATGGCAATGTGGTCCATCTGGGGACGCGCAACTGTTCCATTCAACGTCGTCACCAGAAACTGATTGAGATGGCTCCTGCCGTTCTGAAAAAGCCATTGTCCGAGGAGATCTGTGCAGCGGCAGTAAGGGCTGCCAAAGCTGCTGATTACCTCAGTGCAGGCACAGTTGAATTCTTGGTGGAGCCTGACGGCACATTTTACTTTCTGGAAGTGAATACCAGGATCCAGGTTGAACACACAGTGACCGAGATGGTGACAGGTATTGACCTGGTCCGGGAGCAATTACTGATCGCTCTGGGTGAACCTGTCGGTTTTTCCCAGGACCAGGTGGTGGAGCGGGGTTATGCCATCGAATTGAGGATCAATGCGGAAGATCCCAAAAATGAATTTTTCGCCAGCCCAGGAGTGGTTCAGGTCTACCAGGCTCCCGGAGGGCATGGGGTCCGGTTGGACGGGGCCATATATCAGGGATATGAAATTCCGCGTTACTATGACTCCATGCTGGTAAAGCTGACAGTATACGGTTTCACCTGGCAGGAGGCAGTGGACCGACTGGCTCGTGCCCTTGATGGCTTCGTTATTATCGGGGTCAAAACCACCATTCCCTATTTTCAACAGATTTTGCAGGAGCCAGATTTCATTCAGATGAAATTTGACACATCCTACATTGATACCCATCCTCATTTGGTGGATTACCTGGAAGAAGAAAGGGAAATGGAAAAGATAGCGCGACTTATTGCTGAGATCAATGCACATGGCTACAACCCACATGCGAAATGAAACATCGCAGAGCGCCAAGCGCAAAGCGCATGGCGACCAATGATTAGTTTTTTAACGCTATGCGCTATGCTCTATGCGTCATTGCGAACGGAGTGAGGATATGGAAGGCAGAATTACAACAGACATGAGTGCCGAGGAAATCCT
>JBFFBS010000131.1:0-9784 GCA_041560295.1 Syntrophobacteria bacterium
AAGGCGCAACAAAACCATCTGTCAGTGTTTCACGCAGGGTCTTGTAGCCGTCTAGCTTGACGCCGATGCGATATTGTTTGCTAAGTCCTTCCACTCGAAGAACAACGTCATCCATACGATCGAACCTACACCACGTCGGCAAACGTTTTTTCCATTCGCCGGAAATAGAATGCCCCGCTGACCAGGAGCATTAGAGTCACCACCGAGGAGACAATGACAATGGGGCCGGGTGCTGTGTCGGTACCCAGCAAGGCCCAGCGGAAGCCCTCAACCACCCCGACCATCGGATTGATACCATACAGGGTTCGCCAGGGCTCTGAAAGAAGGCTGCTGGGATAGGCGATGGGGGTTGCGAACAGCCAGAACTGGGTGAGAAACGGCACCGTATAGCGCACGTCGCGAAACTGGACATTCAAGGCCGACAGCCATAGCCCCACTCCCAAAGCAGTTATAAACGCCAGCAGCAAGAGAAACGGTAGCCAGATGATATTGACGGTCGGCCAGATTCGGTAAAAGAACATCATTCCCACTAGAACTGCAAAGGCAAGAAAAAAATCAATGAGGCCTGGAATTATGCTCGAGATGGGCACCAGAAGTCGCGGGAAGTACACCTTTTTGATCAGACTGGCGCTCCCCACCAGGCTGTTGGATGAGTTGTTCAAGCCGTTGGCAAAAAACATCCACGGCACTAGAGCGGCGTAGGCGAAGATTGGATAAGGAAGACCATCCGCGGGCATTTTGGCCAGCTTGCCGAAAAACAGGCTGAACACTACCATGGTAAAGAAGGGCTGGATAATGGCCCAGGCCGCACCCAAGACCGTCTGTTTGTACCGTACTTTGATGTCGCGCCAAGTCAGGAAATATAGGAGTTCCCGGTACTCCCATAATTCGTCGAGTTTCAGCGAAATCCAACCTTTCGAGGGTTTGACTATGGTCACAGGTACATCACCTGACACTGCTGCGGCCTCCATCTCGTGCCTCAAAGGCAGCCTGTACAATTTTGAAAGACCACCGTTCAGCTCTCATTTTTCTCCAGCGAATCTCTATCAACTTAAATTTACTGCGAAAATTATGCCATATTAACCGAGTTGAAATAGTCCGTGTCTTCCTTACTCACAAATAGCCGAGTTTAGCCTGGATAGTTGCCCTTCCACAAACGTTTTTAGACCGTACAGTTTTCTCGCTAAGTCGCCCGGACTTCTAATCGCCAAAGCCATTTTAAGAATCTGCTTTGGTCTCAGATAGAACTCCTTGAGCCCTCTATCAATGAGGCTGTCTATTTCCTCCTTGCTCAGTTCTGGATAACCCAATACCGTTACTTGCTCCCAATTCTCATCCACCCATTTCCGCCAGGTGTCAGGCACTAGAAAACCTTCACCCTCGGCCCAGTTGTAAATCTCAGTACCAGGATAGGCGCAAATGCCGGAAAACTGAACGGTATCCATTGGCAGAGATTTGGCGAATTCGATGGTCTTTTGGCCCGACTCCTTGCTCTCGCCGGGAGCGCCGAACATGAAGCAGCCATGCACTGTGAAGCCGAGCCTCTTGGCCTCTTGCGCCAGTCGAGCGGAGTTCTCAAGCGTTGTTCCCTTGTTGACCGCGTCCAACGCCTCCTGGGTGCCGAACTCGAATCCCACCATGAGCATGCGGCAGCCTGCCCGCTTCATCAGTGGAAGGAGGTTGAGATCCACATCGGTGCGGCAGTTGCAGGACCAGGTTACTTTAAGCCCTCGCCTGAGAATCTCCTCACACACACCGCTTACGTGCTCAGTGGATGCGGTGAATGTATCGGTTTCGAACATCACCTCCCGCAAGTCGGGAAAGAGGGAGAGGTCATATTCGATCTCATCCACCACCAGCCAGGGATCCCTCATCCTGAGCTTTTTCCCCTCCATCAAAGGAACATCCCGGCAAAACGTGCACCGACCAAAGCACCCCCTGCCGGATATAAGGGTGATAAATGGGAATCGCTTGCCCGCATCCCGGTACCATCTCGGGTCAATATGCTTCCAGGCCGGGAAAGGAAGTTCATTTACATCCAGGTAGGGCCTTGCGGCAGTATGTAGTGGTTTCCCTTCTTGATCAAGATAGGAAATCCCCAGGATTTCCGACAGCTTTGATGTGCTCCAACCAGAGTGGACCAGTTCAACCAGCTCTCGCAACGTGTAATCATACTCGCCTATCACTACCACATCCAGTGCCCCTTTTGCTCTTTTGAGGGTATCGTCAGGTTCGGCGGTCACATGAGGCCCCACAGCAATCGTGCGGCAGCCGGGGCTGTGTTCTTTTACCAATAGAGCATAGCTCAGGTCTGAATCGATTGACGGCGTAGTGGTGTGGAGAACCAGCAGTTCGGGTCTGCTCGCAATCAAGGCAGAGGCCGCCTGCTCCCGTTCCAGATTCATGGCCGGACCGTCCAGAAAGTCCACCTCGAACCCCGCCTGCTCCAGAACGGCCACTGCGGTGAGAAGCCAATCCGGATGGCGTTGCACCCTCCCTCTGGACCTGGCGGCCCAGCGGGCTGAGCGACAAAAGTCCGCAACAACCGGCGGGTTGAGTACAAAGATATTTGCCATGTGGCCTGGCTCCCTTCTAGACCACGACTTCCACCCGGCAGGATCTATACCGGTGTTCTCAGGGTTTCCTCTCCACTCAGTAGCCTCTCGAGACGCAGTACCTCCTTGGCCACTCTCTGTTTTTTGCTTTGATTGTTCAAAGTTTCGAGGTATGCCTCGTATTGCCTAATGGCCGTGCCGAAATCCTCCCTTAGGGTTGCAATGATGGCCAAGGCCTCGAGAGTATCAGACGAACCGTCGCCCGAGAGAAACCTCTTCGCATAGCCATTCAAGGTTTGGCTCAGATCCCGATTCATGTTCGCTTTGAGATAAGCGAAGTTACTGGAATTCGGATTTAATCGCAGTAGCTTTCTGAGCAGTTCTGTCCGCCTGGACAGATCTCCTAATCGATCATAAAGGACAACCAGACGAATGGTTGTATCGATGGAAAAAGGTTGTACTGCTCGCGCCTTCTCCAAGTGTTCGCTGGCTTCAGCCAAACGACCTCTCTTTTCGAGGACCATGGCAAGGTTGCTGTGCGCCATCGCGGACCAGGGACTCACCTCAATCGCCCTTCCAAACGCTGCTTCCGCCTGATCGTAATCTCCCTCCAGGTAATGAATCTGGCCGAGCATGAGACAGGTTGAATGGAGCTTGGTTCCACGAGCAGCTTGACGGGTGAAATAGCTTTTTGCCTCAGCAAAATCCTGCAGCTTGTAGAAGGCTAGGCCTCGATAGTAGTCCAGGCTGGGCAAACCATCCGGAATCCGGGTCATTATTTCAGCCAGCTGTAATGCTTCATTTCTGAGACCCAGCTCCAGATACACATCAATCAGATCCAGATAGGCCGGGACAAATTGGTAGCCAAGGCTGAGCTTAACGAGCCGCTCGAGATTAATCCGGGCCTCATGCCACTGGTTCAGCTCTTTATAGAGCTTGCCCGACTGATAAAGGGCTTCTTTATAGTCGGGAGCCCTTTTGAGTGCCTCCCGGTATAATTCGATGGCGGTTTCAGAATCCCCTTCCTTCCAATAAATAAAAGCTAGATTATGATAAGCCATCGAGCATTCTGGGCAGAGGGTTCTGGCGATCTCAAATTCCCTTTTGACTTCCTTGACATCTCCCCAAGAGTATCCATAGAGAGCTTTGCCGTAGTTTATATGCGGCCTTACCTTGTTGGGAGATTTCTCGACCACGTCCTGCCACAGGGTAAGCTCATTAGCCCAGACTTGATTGCGGGCATAGGTAAGGCCGGTGAGCAATGGGAGGAGCGTGAGGATAAACAAAACAGAAGAAATCTTGTATCTACGAGGAGAGAGTCTTTTAAGCTCCACAAACCCTTGCGAGAGAATCTGTACAGACCCCATGGCCAGGAAGCCCACTGCCAGGTACATCCGGTGCTCATACATCAGATCCATGATGGGAATGACGCTAGAGGTAGGGGCAAGAGTTACGAAAAAACCGATAATACCGAATGAAAGCAGACGATATTTCTTATATGCGAGCACAGCTAACAATATAAGCAGCAGCAGTAAGAAAAAAGATGAAACAGTCCTCGTTTGGAAGAAAGTTACCGCTACGGGATAGTCCCAGTCCAAGTTCTGATTAGCAGGCCAGAAAAAGAGTTGCAGATAGGTGAGTAGCACGCTGAATTGAGTAAAAAAATATTGCTTTCTCGTATACGGAACATTCAAGTCATGATAGAAATCTCTCTCGATGAGCATCCCTATCTTATAGGCAACAATTATTCCAGCCGGAATAATGAGAGTAATCATGATTTTGTTTCGAAGCAGATCTCTAAGGGGTGTGTTGAAAAAAAACAGTTCATAAATGGCGATCGTGATGGGGAGGGTAACCGCGATCTCTTTTGAAAAGGCAGCGGCAAGTCCACAAAGGATCATGAGGAGGTAATATCCTCGGATCCCGTGGCGAGATTCAGAAAGGCGAGCTTTGACATAGAAAAGAACTGCTCCCAAATAGAACATCCCGGCCATACTTTCAGCCCGCTGGATTATATAGGTAACTGCTTGGGTTTGCAGGGGGTGCAGAAAGAAGATCCCGGCAGTGAGAAATGCGGCTACACGTAGCGGCGATCCCGGCTCTGATTCCTTCATGGCCGGCGTCTTCCAGGTCTCAATGACGAGGAAATAGAGAAAGAGGGCAGCAAAGTAGTGAATGAAGAAGTTGAAAATGTGATAGCTGGTTGGATCAAATCTGCTGATTTTGTAGTTGATCGCCAGAGTAAGGTAGGTTAAATACCGCTGTTTGCAGTAGGAGTAGATCCTACCTAAATTGGACAGATCAAAAATGGCATCATTTTCTATAATGCGGGTGAAGTCGTCATAATGGAAGGTCGTTAGAAAGCTGTTTGAGTAAGCGATAAGACCCAAGGTCAACAGGACAAGGATGGCAACAAAATCAGGATCAATCCGTTTCGACAGTCTGAGCATTCTTTATTATCCACCGTATTAGAGCCTACAATCTCAATCAGATGAATGCGGATCAAAATCAACGAAACCCATGAAGAAATCTTCCAGGGTGAAGCGCTTGGGTTCAATGGCAACCAGTTCTATATCTCGATCTACAAAGGTATCAACAAAAGCGGCGATCTCCTCTTTGGGAACCTCCACCTTGACCTTATCCTCAGACGTCTTTGGGCTGAATCCCTTGTCCTGAAGGGTTTTTATCTGCTCGGATGAGACTCTTCTTAGGGCAACCTCGTAGGACGAAAAGCTTTCAGATATAACCTCTGCGAGCGATCCGCAGAATCTGAGTTGACCGTTGGTAATTATGCCGATTCGGTCACAAATGACCTCCACATCATGAAGGATGTGGGTACTAAAGAAGATGGTTCTACCCTGGTCTCGCAACTTCAGCATCAAGTCTGCCACGAGCTTGCGCCCCGGGGGATCGAGACCAGACATGGGTTCGTCCAAGATGATGACCTCTGGATCGTGGAAGATCGCTTGGGCCAGGCCGACCCTTTGCATCATGCCTTTAGAAAAGCCCGATATGGTTCTCCTTTTCTCGGATGGCAGGTCGAGAAGCTCTAGGACCTCCTTTGATCTTCGTTGAATTTCCCCCCCATCCAGTCCGTGTATTTTCCCTACCATTGCCAGGAGTTCCCTGGCATTCAAATAGCCATAGTAGCTGGGGTTCTCAGGCAGGTAGCCCAGGTTCTTGCGCGAGGAAGCCTCAGTCACAGGAATTCCCAGTAGGCTCGCCTCTCCTGTGGTCGGGCCGATTAGGTTCATCAATAAGTTAATCGTCGTGCTTTTCCCCGCACCATTCGGGCCCAAAAAGCCGAAGATTTCGCCTCGTTTTACTTCAAGATCGAGATCTTGCAGGGCTACAACCTTACGGGTCAGTTTCGTGGTATAGACTTTCCCGAGCATGCTGGTCAGGATGGCTGTCATTTCAGACTGATCACTCCTCGGCAATTATGCCAGTTGTAAAAGCTCCCTTACCTCTCGTCGACGCCAGAGTCGACTTCCCAAAAGGCACGTAACCTGTTCACAAGGTGCAAATGAAATGCCAAAGTCGTTTTTCTTTAGATTAACGACACTCGTTGCAGCATTCAGCTCTATTGCCGCCTAAAAATTTGACCGGAAGATTCGTCTTTAGGAGCCCTTGTGTGCGCGAACTTACTGGTAGTCCTGACCTTCCCTGCTGCATCTAAAAAGAACGTGCCACCATAAGGATCGGGTGGGATACCCTGCAGTATTCCATGCTCCACAAGTATTTCGATACGTTCGGGTGTATGATTGAATCTTTCTTCATAAAGCGCTACAGCATCCTCGAGGAATGCTACGATCTTGAAGGCTTTTAGACGTACCATCATCCATTTCCGCATATTTTCACTTTTGGTATTACGAATCATCTCTTCCAGGAACTCTATTGCCACCTTGGTGGCGTCGGCTTGATAGTAGAGTCTGGCGATGAGGGTGGGTAAGAACTCATTTCTTGGATTGAGTTGGTACGCCTTCTCTAGGTAGCTTGCCGCCTCTTCTGGTCTGTTTAAGAAATAGAACTGATTGAAACCGTAAAAAAAAGGAAGCTGCCAATCCCAGGTGCGGTGAGCCATACCTCGCCTGAGCAAACCATTGAGCGGCTCAATTAGAGAACGGTTCCAGCTCATCAGCCCTTGGGCAAAATAATAGCCGTCCATATTGTATGGGTCCAGATACGTGACCGTATCCATGGTATGATAGAGTTCTCTATACATGTGCTCCGTGGGAGGATCATCGAGGCCGCCAACAAAAAACATACTGCCAAAAAAAATAAGTTGGGCCATCAGGATTTCATTGCCAAAAGAAACTACCCGCGTCATCTCCCTCGCTGGCAGCAGCAAGAGCTTGGGTGGAAGGGCCTGGGTTCGGCGCATTCGGTCTACCTTGTAGAACGAAAAACCGCACAGCCCCAAAATCAGCAAGAACACGAGGAGTCGTTTCATGTCAGATCTCGCCTGCTGAAGACAAAGGTTGCCATGGAGATAACTACACCAATGTAGAACATGCCATAGAGGAGGACCATCATGAGGTAAGGAAGATGAACCGGGAGAGCGTAGACGAAGGCATTTCTAATATCGAAGGCAGAAAGATTGGGGAAGATGTAATAGCTTGCTTTGGCCACCACAGTAATTACCGGAGATATTTCTTCGGCATTCGTCCCCTTTGCCAAATAATCCTTTACCAGAGCTGTGTTCTGACCGATGCCATAGACGGCCAGGGTCAAGGCCATGGGCAGAAATGTCGAGGTGGCGAAGCTGTTGAGAAGTACTGAAACTGCACTTATAACAAGCAGCATGAAATACTCAAAGATTCCAACCATTACATATATCTTCCAGGGCAGCGGTTTGGCTGGGGGATACTGAAGGGAAATCAGGAAGACAGCTATTGCAGCCAGAAGATACAATATCACCAGAGATACCAGCAGCAACAGGGCGAGGCCGATGAATTTCCCGACCATGTATTGACTGCGAGAGATGGGCAGCGTCACTACCGTATGTATCCCCCTGCGGTCAATATCTCTTGATATGAGATTGCCGCCCATAAACACGGTCAGAAGCAGACCGATCAAGGAAATCACCGAAAGAGCGTAGCCGGCCGCCACCTCGGTGGTCTGACGCATGGAGAAGTAGGAAAAAACGGGAATGGTCAGGAGCAGGAGCAGTCCGAGAATGAAGATGCCAAAAAGGGTGCGGTCCCGCACCCCCCCCAGAAAAGTTACCCTAACGATGGCGTAGATCTTTCCCATGGAGTTCAACTCCCGCAAAAAAATCTAGCACAGCGGCATCAAAAAAGGAAGGAATCAACCACTATTGTTTTGTTGGAGAAGTCTTATCAGATCAAAAAGGGGCCGATCAGATCGACCCCTCGATTCTTCCTATGCTCTTGAACCAACCGTATTTAGATAGGCGAATAGAAATCTTCACAGATCAAAAGAAAAAATTCACCCCCGCAAGGAACCAACCTTCCGGGAGTGAATTTAAGTTACATGGTATTCCAACCGTCGTTAAACGTGCTGTCGGATGCATCAATTTCCGCTGTACTGATGTCTCCGGTAGTCATTGCCGTCCAGAAGATAAGGGTGGTGTCGGAGGCAGTGCCATAAGCCTTGTTGCCACTGAAGTGGCGAGATCCGATGGCATAACTCTGTGCATCTGCAGCCGTCGTGCTATCGGGGACGTAGATGAAGCTCACGTTCTTTGAAAGCGCTACGTCACATCTGGGATTAGTCGAACTCTGAATTGTTCCGGTCGTAGCAGTATGGTTGATCGTAGCAGAAAATCCGGGCCCCGCCATCAAGCCAAGTGCCAGAACCAGGACTGATATAAGCATAATTTTTTTCATTGCAAATCCTCCTTATGTATCCTTACTACCTGCAGCATCTCATGCATGAACTATTTCTACGGATACCACTGGTTGTCCGCGTAGTATGCCTCTAGGCTAGTCTTGGCAGTCTTCATGTCACTCAAGGCTGCCGAGTTGTAGGCCTTCTTACGGTAGGAGGCAAACTGCGGAATGGCGATGGCGGCCAGAATGCCGATAATGGCGATGACGATCATCAGCTCAATGAGGGTAAAACCCTTGCTGTCGAGCTTTTTTCTGATTTTTGTAAGCATTAGCGTTCTCCTTTCCATCTGGTTTATTATCAAATTATTATCAGACCTTTCGGAAAATCTTTGCGGTGATGCCACCCTCTACTGTTTTCACCCCCTCTCTCGCATTCTTGGAAGATTTTTTTTCTTTTGCCTGGGCTTTGATGCAATTTGCTTGCCAACAAAGAGCGACTGCAGCGAAATAGTACTCTGCAAAGAGGTAATGCGCTATAGTGCCTTCCAGATTTAGTTCATTCAACTTATTGAATATTATCTATAAATACTTACCCATCTTTCCTCAGCCATGTCTTGCCGTCCGTCCTGACCTGGAGAATAAAGCCAGAATTTCAAACCATTTTCCGGCAAAGAAACGGCCGTATTTATGCAGTCCTTGATCATTGAGCGTCACTCTCTGACAATATTTGTCAGATCTAATGGCAAAAATGAACTAAAGTGAACGCGAATTTCCAGATCTTTCCCTAAATGTATAAGATTTCTTACCTTACTGATGGTGTTCAACCTGCTCTCCCCGCCTGAACTCTTGCGAATACCGTTCCATCATGGGCTTGCAATGAGGAGGGAATTTGGTTAGTTTCCAAGCGGGGATCGTCATCGTCATTGTTTTCATCTTTTTTTTGGGGGGGGGATACTCCTGCACTGAGAAGAAAGCGAGCCGCGTTGCCGTTGTCAACGGTTCTTACATTGGCATTCGGGAGTATCAGTTTGGAAATCAGAGGAATGAGGACTCAATATTGGTTGATCTTATATGAAGTCCCACGAGCCCAAATAATTCATGAATCTGTGGCGTACTTGAACAGTACGTCGCAAGTTTTAAGCCCCGAGGACGCCCGGGAGGACGATCATATTATTCGCGCTCGCTGCGCTTCGCTCAGTCCCGCACCGCAAGCGGCACCTGCGACAAGCGGGTTCCCAGTTTCACGATCTCGCGACACAGATTCATGAATTATCCGGGCTAGGCTAGTGGGAATCTTCATATTACTCACCTTATCTACACTGAACACCTCCTAGGGTCTCTCTTATTATCGCGCCAAGCAACAAACTTTTGTACCTTTTTTTGCAGAATTTGCAGGAGTTGGTAAGGTATCACTAAGAATGGTCACTATAGTCG
>JBFFBS010000132.1:0-9728 GCA_041560295.1 Syntrophobacteria bacterium
ATCAGGTGTCAGGAAAAAAAACAAAAAGCCTGAAACCTGAACACTGAAACCTGCATTAGAACCGACTCGGCATGCTCTGGGGTAGGAGCCGCTGCTGGCATTGTCTCATGAAAAACTTATCGGTCATACCTGCTATGAAATCACGGACCACTTCCGGAGGTGAGTGGGAATCGATGTATTCTTGGGACATACCGCCAAGAAAACCACTGAAAAGTTCGGACTCGCGGTTCTCTTTGGCAATATCCCCCAGATAGAGGTCAAAGAGGGTCTCGAACAGCCGGCCAATCTTGCCCACCTCTCCCTTGATTTTGGGATTTTGATAGATCCTGGTATAGTTGAATGACTTCAACTCCTTAAGAGCTTCCGAAACCACCGGGCTGAATCCCACCGCATCTCGGTCCACACTATTTTTGATGACATCTTCCACAAGATTG
The DNA here is from genome assembly GCA_041560295.1 of Syntrophobacteria bacterium. Lineage (GTDB taxonomy): Bacteria > Desulfobacterota > Syntrophobacteria > BM002 > BM002 > BM002. Next base: position 435 of record JBFFBS010000132.1, read on the forward strand.
TAGACGATGGCGCCATTGGTGGTTCCCAGCAAGTTGGCACAGTTTGCCGGGATTTCTTCTCGGTTTACGAGATTGAGCCTGATTGCATCTTCTATATCGCGACCGATGTAGCTAATTGTGTCTGCAAGGCGCACCACACAGCCTTCGAGGGTCATTGGTGTCAGAGTTGCTTCTGGATCATTGCTCTTGAGTTCCATTTCCCTGTCGAGGTCTTCGAATGTCTTGCCCGGTTGAGGCCGCAGGCTTTGTTCGTGGATCTCACCATCATGGCAAAGAATACCGTCCAATACCTGAATGGATAGGTTCCAGCCTCGACCTTTCCGCTCGATGCGGTCGAGAAACCGTACACTCTGAACGTTATGTTGGAAGCCACCAATGCCATGACGTTGGCAGATAGCCGAAAGATAACGCTCACCGTCGTGCCCGAATGGGGAGTGCCCAATGTCATGGCCCAGGGCAATAGCCTCGATGAGATCCTCATTCAATCCGAGGAAACGTCCCACATCCCGAGCAATCTTGGAAAGGAACTGAACGTGCAAGACCCGGTGAGTAATATGGTCATTGTCAATCAGGTAAAAAACCTGTGTCTTGTCAATGTAGCGGGTGTAGGCCAGAGAATGGAGAATCCTGTCCGCATCGAGTGAAAAATGCTGCCGGTGTCCCCGTTCAACCCGTTCCTCAGATCGCCTCCGGACCGCTGTGGTACTGAGGGCAGCGTAGGGGGAAAGCATGCTCTCTTCCCGCCGTGTGAGTTCTTTTTTGGCTCCTAGAAGGGGTGAAATTCTTCTTTGCATGATCGAAACCGTCCTTGTCTATCGACAGTCTGAGTTGACCGATCCTGAGATTGGCGGAATTACCAGCTCGTGGGTGAAGACCTGTATCCGCCAGGGATGGGGCTTAGCGAACTGTGCACTTTCGAAACGAGGGGTCGATAGAGCTTGAGTTTTATTAAAAGAATCCCTTATTCATTTGTCTTATGCCAGTCATTGGAGAGAGCTGTGATAATATTGAGATCCGCTTCCACAAAATCGTACTTCTTCATTTCGGGCACGGTTACCCATTGTACCTGTTCATGTTCCTCCAGCTCCAGGGAACCACCTATAATCGTACACCAGAATGCCATCAGTTCGATGAAGAAGTCCGGATATTGGTGGTGTACCGTGCAAAAAAGTTCCTCCACTCGAACCTTCAAATTAAGCTCCTCTTGGATCTCCCGGCGCAAACAGGCTTCCGGAGTCTCACCTTGCATTACTTTGCCCCCAGGAAACTCCCATTGACGGCCAAAGCGTTGGCTCCTGCCCCGCTGGGCGATAAGTATCCTCTGCTCTTCTTCTATCAACGCTGCAGTCACGAGGCCCATTCAACCTTACCTCTCATCCTTGTTTGGGGCCTCCGTCAGCATCGGAGGGATCAAGTCCAAGCGAACGCGCGCATTCACGCAGCTCTGACGGTAACTGGTGACGCCATAGGCCCAGTTCGGGATGGTAGCCGAGATAATGTGCCAGTCGGCAAAGGCCGATCTCCGTCTTAGCGTCTTCTATCTCACCGCTCCGACACCAGGAAATAGCCTCAGAAAGTTCACGGAATTGGAAATCGCCAACCTCTTCCAGCGGATGGCCGTCACCCTCTGGCTCTGAGCCTTTAGCTGGATTCACCCGAGCAGCCCGGTAATGGAGCTTCTCCATGCCAAAACCAGGAGCTGAAAACGTGCCTGCCCCGAGACTGATCATCTCCTCTGCTTGGACTTCAAAACCAGCCTCTTCCTTGACTTCAAGGGCGGCTCGGCCATCGATGCCAATGCTGTCCAGGTCTCCATACTCGACTCCGCCTGCCACCAGTTCAAGGTAGGTTAGTCGCGACAGATTGTCGAGGCTCGCCTTGGCCGGATTGTTCTTCCGCAGGTATATCGAAGGTCTGAGCCCACGACGCAATCCCACCCAGACCTTGGCTTCACTGTCAATATGGTAGAGGACAATTGCCACCGCGTCGGCAAATGGTCCCTCAATCAGATCGAATGAGTAGGAAGCAGAGTACTGACCGTCAGCATAGCGATGTCTTAGTCGTAACCGGCGAACTCGGACAAAGGGCGCTTCCGTTTCCCCTGTGTCCTCAGCTACCACTTCGATTTCCTCTAGTAGCTTGGGGTTGATCACCAATGCTCCTTCTTGTGCCGGGTCGGCTGGTAAGCTCATTACCGGAGCCATTCTAACGAAGCAAATCAGTGTGTTTGGACTATGCCCCAATGCTACATTCAAGTCAAGTCGGGGTCTTGTTGCTGGATGCTGGATACAAGATGCTGGATACAAGATGCTGGATTGGTGTGTACTAGTTTGTAGTGCTTAGTGCCCAAAAGGGCGCACTTGAGCCTTCAGGAGCAAGCCATGGGCCAGCCTGGGCGTGTAGTCTTCCCACCTGCTTGTCTTCCTGACTTACCTACGAGAGCGCTTGGAAGCCTTCAAGGGGTTGAGCTTCACCACTTTCTCGGTTCCAGACTTGATGTGGGTGGCGAGATTGCAGGAGCCGTTTTTCCACTTGATTTGGGGGTCGGGGCAGGATTGGCAATAGGTGCCTTGTGATAAGGTCATAGCCTTGCCGCAGCCTTGGCAGGATTCAATCACGGGATAACAGGTGCCACCGTTAAAACTGCAGCCCTGCTTGCCCATGAAAAAGCATTCTGTGCCTACTTTGATCGTTTGACAGTGCATGGTCTGTCCCTCCTCTATTGTACTGTTCCTAAGTTGAATTTTAGTATACAAGTCAAGAAAAAGCCGGGGCATAACGTTCACGGACAAAATCCCCGGCTTGGAACCGCATATATTTAACAAAAGTAGAAAAATATTCCAACCAATGAAATCAGACATAATTACTCGTATTATCGAGTATAAGTTCAATTTATCAATATTACTCTTGATATCACCTAATTTCTTTTTATTTCATCAATATTCTTTTATATTTTTCGAGACCACTCCGGCAAAGACGACCGTTGCTCTTTCCTCCCTTCTAATCAAGGTTTGTTTTTCCAACCGCACATGCTTTAATACACCTCCCAAACGTGCTAAGGTAAATTTCTTTGGGGAGTCCAATAGTGCCAAAATGAAGAGCTGAAGGAGAAGAAGACGGTCTTTCGGGCGGTCCAGCAGTCGCACTCTTTTTCTTGGGGGTCCTGATATGAAAGTAATCAAAGCGGTTGTGGAAGACAAGACTTTGAGCCCGGTGGAGAAAGTGCTTTTTGCCATTCTCTACTGCCGCAAGGAAGGAAATGAATGCACTCTATCTGTCCAGGAACTCGTCCATTACCTGGGAGTAGAGTTGGGAGTCATGCAAAAATCCTTGCAGAACCTGGAGCAAAGAGGGTTTATCAAGTTTAAAAAGGATTGTAATATCACTGATGCCAGCAGCTTTCTCTCATGCGCGGTTTTGGGAGAAGACCTCAAACACCAAGAGCCGGATGTTCCCCGTCCATGAAGCTGAAGTCTACTGCCAACCTCCACCACTCCGGCGCAACTGTGGGCGCTCTCCTGATGCTGGCATCCGCATTCCTTTTCGCGGTTCTCGACGGCTTGATTAAACTTTTGGGTCCGCCATTCCGCATCTGGGATATCGCCTTCTATCGTTTTGCCTGTGGTCTCGCCATCCTCGTACTCATTATGGGGCGAAATAACAATCCCTTTGCCGGCCATAATCGAAAACTCTTAATTATCAGAGGAATAACCGGTTCCTGTGCTTTTCTCGCACTTGTTACCGCGATTCGCCTGATCCCCATTTCCACCGCTTTAGTCCTTTTCTTTTCTTTTCCAGCTTTCGCCGCCTTCTTCTCGCCCTTATTTTTTAAGGAGCCCATTACCTGGGCTGAGATTGTATCCGTGGGAATAGCACTTGTTGGTGTGGCGCTTATCTTCGATTTTCGGCTGCAGGGTGGACTCTTGGGTCAGGCCATGGCTGTTTTGGGCGGAGCCTTCGCTGGACTCACTGTTGGCATCATTAAAAAGTTACGGGAAAAAAACGGCCCCGTTGTCATCTACCTCTACTTTTGCCTCCTTGGCAGTGTTATCTCTTTTCCAGCCTTTATTGCTCATCCCCAGGTTCCCCAGGTTACTTCAGAATGGCTTATGCTGGGAGGTATTGTATGCTCTGCTCTGGCCGCCCAACTCCTGATGAACCAGGGATTCCGCTACTGCAAGAGTTGGGAAGGGGGACTTTTCTTGATGGCCGAGGTGGTTTTCACATCCATTCTTGGTATCCTTTTCCTTGGTGAACCAGTAACGTGGCATTTTTTAACGGGAGGTTTATTGGTGTTGGGCAGTGCCGTAGCTCTCAACCGTGGTAATGCCAGGAGAATTTCCTACCGAGGTGTCCCTGGGGATCGATAACCAAACCACGCCCTGAGGTGCTTTGCGCCATCCCCAGGGAGATTGCGGATTTTGAGGATTGTATGTTTAGGATTAAGAATACAGTTTTGGGATCTCCAACCTGTAATCATGATTACTTTTCGGAATTCATCTGTTCGTAAAGAGCGATTTGCTCCTGGAGGGAAAGTTTACATCCGGGCTTCTGCCCCGTTTCACGACAGACATTGCAACGAGATGGGGAGCACTCTTGACAGAAATGACAATCAGGGCACCGATGCTTTTTTGGCCCTCGTTCATGGCAGGGATCATAGTAGCGGCCCTGGTATTGGGGCAAACGCTGAAATGTTGTTTCAGATTCGGACACGGCTTCTCTCCCAAAGGAGATATGTTGATTCGTCTCTGCTTAAGGCCCTAAGTGTATCCCAGAGGCAGACAGGGGGCAACAGGAGGCGTGCGGAAAAGGGAGCTAGAATCCAATAATTATATGGCAGAATTCGACTTTATAACTCCGCAATCCGCATTCCGAAATCTCTAACTGGCTTCTTCTAGAATCAACTGGGAAGGCTGGATTCCGAGCACGGAGGGATGGAGGCATTTGATGATTTTCTGATCCCGTTCTGCAAGATTCAACTTTTCACTGCCTTTCAGACCACCCTGTCCGTCATCAACCAGCAGCAATACTTGGGGCCGTGTTCTGTCGGACTCGCTTGGGTAATCAACCACAAGCCCTAATTCTCCACTATCCAGTTTTAGTACTGTCCCAACCGGATACAGCCCCATCATGTTGATGAATGTCTTCAGCAAGATCGGATCATACTCTACACCTACTTTTTCCCACATCATTCTCAATGCTTCGTCCGGGCTGAAGGACCTGGGACGATAGGCTCGGTCTGCGGTGAGAGCATCATAGGTGTCTGCGATACGCAGGATCTTCACGAAGAGGGTCAAGGTGTCGGTAAAATGAAGTCGTGGATAGCCGCTGAGATCATAGTTCAGGTGGTGCCCAAAGGGTCCCATAACAACCCTCGACCTCATGTCGCGAGAGGCATGCAGTCTGAGAACTCTGTGTACACCTGTCAACGGATGCCGGCGAATATGTTCCCACTCTCCGGTATCCAGCATATCTGGCTTGTTTATAATGTCTTTGGGCACCTCTACCTTGCCCAAATCATGAAACATGCCGCAGATGGCAAGTTGTTCGAGAAAGACCTGGGACAGTCCTATCCGTCTACCCAAGCTCATGGAAAGCAGTGCCACATTAACCGAATGGGTGTAGGTATAATCATCGAAGTCACGAATTGTTGATAAGCCCAACAACAGGGTCTCATCCTCCAGAACCAAGTCCACCATGGTCTGGGCCAGACGTCTGGCTTTGCGTATCCCGGCAACGCTTCGTTGGGAAACTTTCTGAGCCACCTCTTTAACAGCAGCCAAGGCGTGCAAGTACGTTTGCTTAGCTTTTTCTTTGCGCCGCAATTCAATATCCGGAGGAACGTCGTCCATTTCCCGGAGGATCTCTAACCACTGTAACCCATTATCCGCCAGTTGCCGCTCCAGCCAGGATGGGGGATCTTCTTGCTTGGCGGCTTCATCAAGAAGCCGTGCAAAGATAATAAAATCTTTGAATGAAGCCTTCCTGAAGGTAGGATGGAATCGTAGTCCCTGGAGTCCTCGTTGTGGAAAGTACTCCATCATTTCGTTGATCAGTGGAAAGGTCTCTCTCCGATACAGAAGCTTTTCACCCTGCAGAAAGAATCTTCCCCGCCAAAGCAACATCTCCAACTCCTCGCCGCCAGCCATTTTGGCAAGGATTTTCGCAAACTCAGAAATGCACTCCTTCATCAATTGGTTGTTTTCTTGATGGATCCTGACCGTATGGATCATGTGGTGGAAGGCCTTTATAAACTTTCCCCCCAATTCCATCAGTTCTGCATCTCGAGCCGACAAGGTATCACTCCTTACTTTGATGAATCTAGTCCTGCATGACCTTTTTGGCTATACGCCGGACGCCTGGCTTGAGGCTGCGGCTGGCATCTTCCAGCACCTGCTGAGCTCCTTTTATATTCAATGCCTTCAGGGCCAGGGCTGCACCCTGCCGATAGGCGGGACTACGGAGGTCTGGCATCCAGCTTTTACCGAATAGGGTTTGGCGCAGGAATGGAATGGAACGCGGTGAGCCGCACCGACCAAGGATTCTAAAACAGGCAATGATGTGTTTGTCATCCGAGCCTTTGATGTTGCCTTCCTCAAGATACTGCAAAAGAAGGGTCTCGATGGCTTCATTCCTCTCCTGTCCCATATGGTGCAAAATCAGGCGGCGCACTGAGTCGTCCTCATCCTCAATGAGATGGAAAAGTTCTTTAATGCTGGCGGGACCCCGACGCAATAATCCCTTGACCGCCGTCTGGCGAACACGCGCCGACGAATGGTGAACCATCTTCGTTAGAATCTGTATGGGTCTTTCTCCACCCAGACTCGCCACCACCTGAACCAGCTTCAGTACCAAATCTTCCTCTGGACGATCAAGCATGGCCTCCAAGGGTCCAAGATCACGGGAGGCCAGAGAAAGGATTACCTCGGTGAGCATCTGTTGCAGTCGCAAAGACGGGGTCTGAAGCAGCATGGCCCCGAGCGTGTGGATGGCTTCAGGCTCCAGTACCAGGAGGATTTCTTTCATTTTTTCTATCTGCCCGGCATCCATTTCCAACCATCCTGCTTGTAAGGGTCGAAGGGACTGGGAACTTGAAGCAGTGAGAAAAAAATTATCAATAACAGGTATCGCCCACGATGTTTCAGACTCACAAGTGTGGCGAACGTGCTGCAAACTCTTGAGAATTTTCAGGGTAACCTCAAAATCTCTTCGCGCCAGTGAATCGTGAAATTCCTCTTCCAAGGACTCGAGAATAGGGTCGAAATTTTCTTTCTCCCTAAGTTCTAGTAAGCTATCCAGCACGGCGTTCAAATAGTCTGTTGTTGGATCCCGCTTTTCTTCGAGACGAACCATCTCCTGGAGCTCCGCCTCCTCCTCTGGCGTGAGCTCAAGAGTTGACGGATCTATTGAGGCAACACCCTCTGGTTCTGAGGGCTCTTGCTCCTCTTCCTCAGCCAATACCGCTTTTATATCTTCCTTTGCAGGCTGTACAGTAAAGTCAGCTTCCGGTTCCGCCCCCCAGAAAAAATCAGCCACATGGTGCTCGATATGCGGCAACCCCGCTTCCCAAAGGGCTGTTACCAGATCCCCCTCGGGTTCGTCTGAGAGGAGCCGGTATTTGTTGAGAATCCGCAGGAACTTTTCTATCTCTTTTGCATCTATTCCATCTTTAAATTCCAACCACTGAATACCATCGCGAAAAAGGGTGAAAGGTAAATTCCCGTCCTCTGGGGGCTCCTTTAAGATCGTCTCTCCCTGAAAGATAAGTCGGTCTTTTTCTAATTCGAATCTGAGGTTACCGTGTTCCTGTAGGAAGGTTTCAAGTTGCTGCCAGAATCGCTCCATAGATCTCGTACAATTGATATGATCCTCAGGATAAAGGGAATAGTTTTTCCGGACGAGCTGCAAGCTGGTGAGCACATTTTCTGCTGCCTGCCACTCTTCATCAGTGCGGCCCGAACTCGCGGGCTGCACTTGTTTGTCCTGCAAATTTGCCAAGAGGCCCTCCCCTTACGGATGACCAGGAGTTTCTAACCACAACTGGTGCCAACTTCTAACGATTTTCGAAGATCCAGCTCAGGTGTTGATCATCGAGCAGACCTCAGTTCTGAGCATAGTTAGACCAAGAAGATTCCGTGCAATTTCCAGACCAAACCAATAACCCTTTGGGACTAGCGAAACAAGTTACAAGAAATGAAGCATACTGAGCACTGCCATCCAGGTTAGCATGACTGCTGTCACCGGCTTATAGAGGAGCCGATAACTGGCCGCCATGCTGGCCTTGAAATAGTCCTTGGTAACCAACAGGCAGATATGAACAGGCGACAGCATCATGCCCACATATCCCGAGACATAGGCTAAAGAGGCATGAAGTAAAAAATCAAACGGCGACAGTCCAGTAAAAAGAGGTACAAGAAGAGGAAAGGAGGCACCCACAAACCCAATGGTGATACCTGTGATAAATCCTGAAATAAGGGGCATGGCCACCACAACCATGAGAAATGGTATCTGGTATTGCACCATTTCTTCTCTGATCTTCAGAACGGCCTGGCTATCTACGAGAGCTCCCTTGAAGGCCATGATGCCAAAGATAAGAAGCAGCATGGGAACGGTGTTTCGGTGGAATAGGGCCGCCAAGAAATCACGAAAACCTAGCCGGTTTACCCGCATCACCCAAGCCAGGCATGCCAGCAACCCCAGGATCAAAGGCAAAGCAGAGGGGAGATTTATGCTTAGCCCTGACAATACGAGCAGATTTCTAAGCAAAGCCAAAAATACGATACAGACAATCACCACCATAATCGGCATGGCTTCCCACAGGAAAGAACCTAACAACTGAAGTTGGAGGTTGCGTGAATTGCCCTTGCTCCCTTTCTCGCGCAACGGTCTCAAAAGAAATACAGTACCTGCCGCAACCGCAATGATGGTGAGTGGCGCCTGGATGAGAATGAAACGCCACATCTCCACCTGCAATAGGCTCACCGCCAAGACTACCCCCGGGTAGAGCGGCCACCAGAACTCCCAGATGTGACGAAACCAGTAATTGACTGCCGTTTTTCGGTCCTGTGACAAAGAGCATCCAGCCACCGCTGTTTCAACCATGGGTGCCGAAAAAAGAGCCCCACCAGGCATGGGCAAGAGTCCAATAAGAGCAGGCATTACCACACTAACAGTGGCGGCATCCTGGGCGATGGCAACGAACTTTTCCACAATTCGATCTAGCTGACCGGAAACCTTCATCAACTGACTTACCACGAGGATGAGACAGATGATCGCTACCAGTTGAATAGTCTC
>JBFFBS010000133.1:0-9700 GCA_041560295.1 Syntrophobacteria bacterium
AGCAAAAAAAGATTACCGAGCAAGAGCTCCTGAATGCTCTCGCCCTCCAATTGGACTTGGAGGTGATGGAGAGTATTGATGATAAGGAACTCCGTTTTGATCTGGTGGAAAAACTGCCAATTCAGTACCTGAAAAAGCACGAGATTTTTCCTTTCCAGTCCGAGGATGGCACTTTGCGGATCGCGGTAAATGATCCCCTGAACCTCGAGGTTCTGGATGATCTCCGCATCCTCTACGGCCACAGCGAGATCAGACCGGTGCTGGTGCCGGCTCGAGAGATCCTCTCGGCCATCAATCGCACCTACGGTCAAGCCAATGACACTGCCGAGCAGATCTTTCAGGACCTGGGTGAGGAAGAAGACAGCCAACATTTGTTCAGCGAGTTGGAAGTGGGTGAGGATTTGCTGGACGAGACCAGTGAGGCACCCATTATCAAACTGGTGAACCACATTTTTTCCCAGGCGGTTAAAAGCCAGGCCAGCGACATCCACATCGAGCCATACCAGCAACACCTCCAAGTGCGCTTCCGTCTGGACGGGGTTCTCCACAATGTGCTGAGCCCGCCCCGCAGGTTACACGCGGCCATAGTCTCGCGCATAAAAGTAATGGCCCGCCTAGACATTGCCGAGAAACGGCTCCCCCAAGACGGCCGCACGGATGTTAAGATAGGCGAGCGTTTGGTGGATGTAAGGGTTTCGTGTCTGCCCACTGCTTTTGGCGAACGAGTTGTGCTCAGGCTGCTGGAAAAGAGCGGCAAGCTTCTCAGCATGGAAGAGATTGGTCTCACGGCCGCGGCCCTGGCGGAGATGAAAAGGCTGCTTCAGCTTTCTCATGGAATCATTCTGGTCACTGGACCTACGGGAAGCGGTAAGACCACCACCCTGTATGCAGCCCTGAGCTACATTAACTCTCCGGACAGGAACATTCTCACCATTGAGGATCCAATCGAATACCAGCTGGACGGCATCGGTCAGATGCAGGTGAACCCCAAGATCAATCTCAATTTTGCCAGCGGACTGCGCTCCATGGTTCGCCAGGATCCAGACGTGATCCTGGTTGGTGAGATTCGAGATCGGGAGACTGCCGAAATCGCCATTCATGCAGCACTAACAGGACACCTGGTATTTTCAACTCTGCACACCAACGATTCGGCAAGCGCCGTTACCAGGCTGACTGACATGGGGATCGAACCCTTTCTGGTTTCCACAGCGGTGCAGGCGATCATTGCCCAACGATTAGTGCGCCTTCTCTGCCCGCATTGCAAAGAAGCGTATGAACCGGAAGAGGCTCAATGGGCTGAATTGGGTTCGAGTAGGGAGGTGGCGGGGCCGATTTTCCGGGCAGATGGTTGTGAAAAATGTCTGGAAACAGGCTACCGAGGAAGAACCGGGATCTATGAGTTTTTGCTGTTGAGCGAGGCAATAAAGGGGCTGGTTCTCAATACATCAGATGCGAACCAGATCAACAAAGCTGCCAGGGCCGAAGGAATGGCGAGCCTGCGTGAAGACGGAATCAACAAGGTGATGGAGGGAAGGACCACCATTAGTGAAGTACTGAGGGTGACGCAGCTCTAGTTAACGCATAGCGCATAGTGCATAGCGCAAAGCGTTATTTGATTACAAGATTTTTGCGCTATGCTGTCATTCATGGTCACTTGGCCACTGAGCGTGGCCGTCATTACGCTTCGCTGTCACTAATAGTCATTGCTGAAAACGGGCTAATGACGGGCGCAAGCCCAAGTGACTCAATGACGGCGAAGACAAATGACAATGAAGCTGCCAGATTACATGACGTGGCGTACTGGGCGATTGGTTTTGGGATAGGGATAATAAAGTGCCGGTCTTTGAGTATGTAGCCATAGATAGCGCTGGGAAGAATCGCAAGGGAATTATTGATGCGGACAGCTCACGAACGGCTCGACAAAAGCTGCGGGCGAACGGCATTTTCCCTACACATCTGGAAGAAACTCAGGCGGGCGAAACCTCCGACACACCCAGTCGGTTTCAGGTCCAGTTCACCCTGCAGCGGGTGCGGAGAACTGAGCTGGTTAACACCACACGGCAATTGGCTACCCTGCTGTCGGCGGGATTACCTCTTGTCTCTGCCCTCAGCGGGGTGCTCGAGCAAGTGAAGCGGCCGCCCTTGCGCAAGGTGCTTTCCCAGGTTCGGGAGCGGGTCAAAGAAGGGATGAGTTTGGCAGCCGCCTTCAGAGAACACCCGAAGGTGTTTCCCTCAGTCTATACCGCCATGATCCACGCCGGGGAAACTTCAGGTACTCTGGAGTTGGTAGTGGAGAGACTGGCTGATTTCGGAGAGCAGCAGTTGGCCTTGCAGAGACAAGTCCGCTCGACCTTGGCATATCCCATCTTGATGCTCACTGTTGGCTTGGGCGTGGTAGTGTTTCTGATGGCCTACGTGATTCCCAAGGTCACCCAGATCTTTGTGGACATGAAGCAAGATCTACCTCTGCCCACCACTGTATTGATTGGAGTGAGCGAGCTTTTTCATAAGTACTGGCCTGCACTGGTACTTGTCCTCATCATTGCTTTTCTGGCAGGTCGACATTATGTCAAGACTGATGCCGGGCGGAGTCGTTACCATCGGCTTTTGCTGCGCTTGCCAATTGTGGGCCCCATTGTGGAAAAAGTGGCTATGGCGCGGATTACCAGGACCCTCGGAACGTTGCTCAACAACGGCGTGCCCCTGCTCAGCGCCATGGAAATAGTGAGCAATCTGGTAAACAATGTGATTCTGCGGCAAGCCATGGAGGAGGCGCGTCAGGAAATAAGTGAAGGGGCCAGCATAACGACACCTTTGGCCCGCGGTGGAATTTTTCCGCCGGTGGTCATTCAGATGATTTCGGTGGGGGAGCAGAGTGGCAATCTGGAAGGAATGTTGTTTAAGGTCGCCGATACCTTTGACAGTGAGGTGGAAAGTAGCGTAACCACTTTAACTTCACTTCTGGGACCGGTGATGATTCTATTTCTGGCGTTTTTTGTGGGATATGTGGTTCTGGCTGTGCTTCTGCCCATCTTTGAGATGAGCCACCTGGTGGGATAGGGCATGGGGCATGGAGCATGGGGCATGGAGAAATAAAGCTGGCAGCAGACAGTGGCAGGTGAGCAAATAAATTCGAAACTGGGGACCCGCTCGCAGGGTGGGGAGTCCGTAGGACCAATTTTGAGAATTTGAAAATTGTTTCGGATTTAGATATTCGAATTTCGGATTTTATAATGTCAATTCAGAACCGGTTACCTAAAGATTGGGCTTCACTTGAGTAGAAGCTCGGAAGTATGGGGGATACCGTGTACCGGGATCGCTTCGGTCTGAAATGTAAGCCATTTGGGAATACCCCTGACCCACTGTTTTTCTATTTTTCGGCTGACCACCGGCAGGGTTTAGTTACTTTGAGCCAGGGTATTCATGACCGGTGCGGCCTTATGCTGTTGCTTGGTGAGGTCGGCACCGGAAAAACAAACATGTGCTACCACCTCCATAACCACGAAGGCTACTCATCAGCGTATCTCAATTACCCGTTTCTCACTGAAAGCGAATTCTTGGAATCGGTAAATAAAGAACTGGGTATTCCCGTTGGAGATGGATCCAGAAGGCGTAATCGAGCGGAGCTTCAAGATTACCTCTTGCGGCAACAAGACAAAGGAAACCCAGTGGTCATTATCGTGGATGAGGCTCATCGTCTTGGTATCCCCATTTTAGATGAGATTCTCATTCTGTCCAATTTGCAGGTTGCCGACGGCCATCTGCTGCAAATAATTTTGGCTGGACAGCCTCTCCTTTTGGACACACTCAAACAATCACGGCTGCAGTCCCTAAACCAGAGAATAGGTCTTCGATATCACTTAGCCAGAATGGATCGTGCCAATACCATCGACTATATCTGCCATCGATTGGCAAAAGCCGGTTGCACGAACCAGTCTCTCTTCTCCCCCGGAGCTATGGACTCCATATGGGAAAAATCGCTTGGCACACCAAGACTGATAAATCAGCTCTCCGAACGTGCTCTAAACGAAGCATACCGGAGAGGCAAAAAAGGGGTGGGAAGGCGACAAGTGAACCGTGTGGCTGACGACCCTCTTTACCAGCCTTTATTTACCGCCAGAGCAAAGCAGTGGTCAATGAGGACCGCCTTCGCAGGAACGGCAATGGCATTGTGTGTTGGGGTCATCGTTGGCCTCTGGTATTTTGGTTTGGGTAGTAAATACCTGCCGATAATGACTGGAAAACTGAACCAGGTGACAGCGGAGCGGCGAACCCTCATAAAGAAACCAATCATCATACCGAAACTTGCGGAAAAGCGGGAATATGAGCCTAGAGATGGGGTGGTGGTGGAGCAAGAAGGAACATTACCAGTTGTCACCTACGACGAGGCACCGTTGCAACCAGACTCGCCGGTTACCGAACTAAACTCTTTGGTTGAGCCTCTGTCGCTTGCAGATGATCTGCCAGTTCTCGAGTTGAGTGCAATCGCTTGGGACGAAAACCGTGACCGCAGTATCGCCGTGCTCAATCACAGGATTGTTCATGAGGGGGATTTCATCGGGGAGGTAAGGGTCTTGCAGATCAAGCCCAATCATGTTGTTCTCTTACGCGGAAATGAGCACATAATCAAAAAGATCCATGTCGAGGAAAAAGAGTATGGAGCAGAAACCAGTGATGTGAGCACAACTGCTGAAAAGGAGCAAACTACCGTTCCTGACCCAGAGAACAATGATCAGGCTGAGCAAACATTTTCTTATACCAATTACAAACCGATTATCTATTTTGAATACCGGACGTCAAACATTGCTGAGGATGCATATGAAGAACTTGACAGGCTTGCCACCATCGCTGCACTCAGTCCGGACTATGAAATTGTTATCCGCGGATACACAGACAATGTGGGTTCACCCAAGTACAACAAGAAACTGTCTGGAACGCGGACACAAATCGTTCGAAACTACCTTGTTGGTAAGGGGATTGATCCTGAAAAAATAAAAACCATTAGCATGGGAGAGAAAGATCCTCTTCTGCCAAATACTACTCCGGCAGGGCGAGCTGTAAATCGGAGGGTGGAAATAGAGTTGGTGCCTGTTAGTGACAGTTAACACCTCGGAGGCGTAAGGATGGGAATGCATCTCGGTGAACGTGCTCGTGAGAGCCAAACACACTCCAGTGCTCTTGAACCTTTTTCGGCTGACACATGCTCTGTTGGAAGCCTCGTGTCTCGTGTTTACGCACGAGTTTGCGGTTCCACATCAGGCTTCACCCTGATCGAGATCATGGTAGTCATAATCATTCTCGGCATTCTTGTGGGACTCATTGTGCCTCGATTCATGGAGAAGCCAGAGAGAGCCAGGCGAGTCAAAGCACAATTGCAGATAGAAAGCATTTCTACGGCGCTAAAAGAGTACAAGTTGGACACCGGCGACTATCCCACCACGGAGCAGGGGTTGCAGGCCCTGGTGGAAAAGCCCTCAATTGGCAAGATTCCAAAGAAGTATCCGGAAAAGGGCTACCTCCCCAAGATTCCCAAAGACCCTTGGGAAAACGATTACATCTATATCAGTCCAGGGGAGCACGGCGATTTTGATCTTATCTCCTACGGCGCTGATGGCGAGGAAGGCGGCGAAGACAAAAATGCCGACGTGCAGAGTTGGGAGATCGAATGAACCGTCCGGTTTTACTCTGGTGGAACTGGCCGTTGTTCTGGTGATCCTGGCGGTAATTCTTGGACTGGTGCTCCCAGAAGCCTCATCTTTTTTCTTTCGCAGCGATCTGAAAGCGAGTTCCCGGCGGTTGGCAGGGGCGGTGGCCTACGCCAGAAGCCAGGCAATGTTGGAAGGTCGGCTCTGGGAGCTTACCTTAGACCTGGATACAGATAGTTTTTGGGCTGCGGCTGTTGAAGAAGGAGGCTCACCCGATCTTGACGCCGTCAAGAAGCGAACTCTGGCGGGAGAGGTTCGCTTCATGGATGTCAAGAAGTTGCCCGACGAAAATAAACGTGCTGGACGTGTTGCTCTTCATTTTCATCCCAAAGGTCTCGTTGAGCCCGCAGTGATTCACCTGGCCGGTCCCGGCAAGCAAATCCGAACTCTCTTTGTCAAACCATTTAATGGCCGTTTGGCAGTCCGGGAAGGATATCTGGAAGCTGAGGGCATGGGGAGCTAGCTTGATTATATAAAAATCCGAAGCACGAAGCACGAAGCACGAAACAAATCCGAAATACGAATTTTCCAATGTTCAAAACAACAAACATAGAACTAAAATTCATATGTTTTTGTCATTTGGATTTCGAAAATTTGAAATTGTTTCGGATTTCGATATTCGGATTTCGGATTTATTCTAATTAGCTGCTAGAAGATCGCGTCCAATGAGGTTGACAATACTGTATGGGATTGCTGAGTAAAAATAAAACTTCCGGTTTCACCTTGCTGGAGGTGCTGGTGGCGGTGGCCATTCTGGCTATCGCTATGGTGGCTATTCTCAAGGCCAATGTGCAGAACCTAGATGGACTGACCAAAAGCAGAGAAACGACCACGGCCTCTCTGCTGGCAGCAAGCAAGCTGGCAGAGATCGAAGCGGCGGGAGTTGCCAACTGGGGTGAATCACAGGGGGACTTTGGTGAAGATTATCCAGAGTACACCTGGCAAGTTGAGACTACGAGCACAGAGGTGGAAGGATTAGAGCAAATCGCAGTAATTGTCCAGCGGAGCGGAGGAGTTGCCGGGAGAGAGGTAAGAATTGAGGAGTTCATGCTGGTTGAATAGTAGTGAATAGCTAGAATGCAAGAATTCAGTGAGGAGTAGGCAGTAAGCGGGAAACAGTAGGAACAGGAAGCGAAGAGTCATTTGGCTTCGCCGTCACTACGCTTCGCTGTCATTAGGTCATTAGGGCGCTACATTATGTGACTATGAATAACAGCACAATTT
The DNA here is from genome assembly GCA_041560295.1 of Syntrophobacteria bacterium. GTDB lineage: Bacteria > Desulfobacterota > Syntrophobacteria > BM002 > BM002 > BM002. The sequence continues at coordinate 6,930 of JBFFBS010000133.1, forward strand.
GATCTATGGGTAACTCGAATCAACAAACCAAGCAGGCTGTGACTCAATCATTTGGTTCGCTATGCGCTCTGCGCTATGCGCTAAGCCAGCTGCGCTGGCGTGCCGGTTTCACCCTGCTAGAAATCCTTATTGCCATTGCCATTCTTGCGCTTGTAGTGAGCAGTTTGTACGGAGCCTACAGCGGCACGATGCAAACCACGGAGATGGTGGAAAGCGCCAGGGATATAGACCAGGCAGCGCGACTGGCCCTGATGCAAATGGTAGATGATTTTAGCTCTCTCTATTACAAAAAGGCAGAAAAAGAAAATGAGGATTCACCCTTCCGATTTCAGGGTGGCATGGATGGTGAAAGTGAGAGAGAGACAGTTGTCCAGTTCGCCTCAACCGCCCATCTGGGTTTTGATGGTAGCTTTCCGAACTTGCGAATTAACAGGGTGAGTTATGTGTTGGAGAAACAGGCGGACAACCAGCGGAATTATAGGCTTGTCCGCATGGAACTACCTTTTGTCGATTTATCTGGAGAAAGAGAAGAGACTGCGGTGGAGCTTGCAGACACCGTGGAGTCGTTGACCATTACCTATTTGAATGAGGATGGCGAGGCCTTGTCTCAATGGGATAGCAAGGCAGAAGAGACCGACGGGAATCTACCCCGGTTGGTCAACATTCGGTTACAGTTGGCAGGAGAGAAATCGAGGGTTTTTTCTACCACAGTGGCGATACAGGCCCGAGAGGAAGAGGGAGAAAGGCGGTAAGCAGCAGACGGCGGGCAGCGGGCAGTAATAAAACTAGGCACTAGGCACGAAAGGATGAGACGGAGAAAGGGCGATACGGAGAAAAGACAAAGTGCCATTGATAGTCACTATATTTGCAATGAGTGACTATGAATGACGGGCGTTAGCCCGAATGACCCGATGACGACAAAGCCATGTGCCCCAATGATTAATGAGAAACGCCCAATGAGAAATGAGAAATTTAGGCTCGGAGAGTCAGGTGCTGCTCTCATCCTGGCCCTTCTTATGATCACCATTCTCGTGGTCTTCGTACTGGAAAGCATGCGAGGCATGCAGGTGGAAGGGGCGGGGGCTCGCTATTTTCAGGATGGCATCCAGGCCGAGGCCCTGGCCAAATCTAGTGTCAATCTCGCAATATCCTTGCTTAAAAATGACCTGGCTGAGAATGAGGTGGATCATATAGGAGAACCCTGGGCCCTTTTGCCAAAACCTGATGCTTTGCCTGTGGATCTGTCCGAAGCCGGGACCCTGGAGGGAAGGGTGGAGGACGAGATGGGGAAGTTTCCCGTTAACTATCTGGTGGATGAAGAGGGGAAGGTGCGGGAAGTCTACCAGCAGGTTTTGACTCGCTTGCTTACCAATGCTCCCTTTGAGATGGAAGAAGAGGAAGCACAGGGTGTGGTTATGGCCATCAGAGACTGGCTTGATAAAGACGATGAGCCCACGGGAGAGTTCGGCGGGGAGACAGATTACTATCAGGGTCTGGAGCAACCTTATGAATGCAAAAACGGCCCCCTTACCTCGCTGGCTGAGCTTCAGCTCATTCGTGGTGTGAGCGAATCGCTCTATTTGGGTACAGAGGAGAACCCCGGTCTTAAGGATCTGCTCACCGTGTATAGTGATGGCAAAATCAACGTAAACACCGCTGGCCCCTTGGTACTCCAAGCGCTGGTGAGTCCAAGTGTTTCCCAAGACACGGCTGAGGGTTGGGCGGAGAGTGTCGTCGGGTATCGGCAAGAGCCGATGCACTGGGACTTCCTGAGCGAGTCGGATTGGTATCGTAATCGGATGGCAGGCTACAATGACATTAGCCTGCCAGTTGAGTTCATTACCACCCAAAGTATGCATTTCACCGTGCAGATGACCGGGAAGGTGGGGGTGGGGAGGAAATCGATATTCGCGTACCTCGAACGGAAAAAGTCTGAGAAAGAAGAGCAGAACCAAGTCAGTGTATCGATACGCTATAGGGAAGTTTATTAGTAAGAAGAAATTGGCATATTCGAGGCAGAGCACGTGGAGACCCTGGCAAATTCGAATATCGAAATCCGAAATTGGTCCTGCGGACTCCCCACCCTGCGGGCGGGTCCCCAGTTTCGAAACAAATCCCATGCACGAATGTTCTAATGTTCAAAACATTGTAGGTCGACCTCCACGTGCAAGTTTAGATCATTTGGATTTTGAAAATTTGAATTTGTTTCGGATTTAGTGCTTCGGATTTCGGATTTTTTTTGACTGTTTGCCTGCCCGCTGGCCAGTCTACTCACGAAGCGGAATGGCCCGGATTTTGCTGTAATCTAAGTGGGGGGTAATTTTATCCATGCCAGAGAAGATCCTAGGAATCGATATCGCGGGCAGCGGTATCAAAGTGGTCCAGGTAACCCGTGGCTTCAGAACAAGTCAGGTGTCAGGGTATGCCCAGACCAGGTTGCCTGCAGATGCAGATCCCTCGCAAGTGGCCAGTACTCTAGCGGATCTCATTGCCGAAGAGAATCTTGAAAGCGATCGCTATAAGGTTGCACTGGGCACCCAGGAGGCGTTTCTGCGGCGGCTTCATTTCCCCTTTTCCAATCAACGCAAGATTTCCCAAGTAATCCAGTTTGAAATGGAGCCTGACCTGCCGTTGGCCCTTGATCAGGTTCAGGTGGACTTTGTCACCACGGAATCCCGGCAAGCCGGCTCCCACGGTGTCCTGGCAGCAGCACTTCCCAAAAGTGTTTTGGATCCTTTGCTGGCCGCGCTCAAGGAAGTCAACATCGAGCC
>JBFFBS010000134.1:0-9637 GCA_041560295.1 Syntrophobacteria bacterium
TAATCAGCTTCGTTCAAGGGATTGGCATTGTGATTAATCCCCTCACTCCAGGCGAGCATATGATCGAGTTGCATGCGTTTTTTGCCCAGGATGCATGCCCGAACGGGATGGAGACAAGCTTTGACAACACCTGGACGATTACCGTGACTCCCCAAGGACAAGGCAGCAACTGAGGGTCGCCTGTCTTTCGCTTGATAGACGAAGATAAATCACCTCGTTTGTTTTGTTTCAACAGGTAGGGTCATTGTGACTCTGCCTTTTTCATTTCTGATTCTTTCTCGTGGTGAAAGTCAACAACTATGATCACTACCTAAAACCCGCACTTGCTTCCTGAAACTCAACATCTCATACTGCACACTTAACCCTTTGAGAGTCCGCTACCAAATATAGTAGTCGCCCCGATAAAGCTGGATATAAACATACCTGCTATGTATGTTAACTTTGCAATATCGCTTAATATTCAACATATGCTCATCATATCTTCACTCGTTTGGTCATTCTCGATCGGATATGACCAGAAAGTACGCCCGAGTATCGACGGGAACGTTGAGGAGATTGCTTGAATAGGTGAATGATTCCCCAAGTGATTCCCCAATCACCCCAAGAAAGCGCATGGTTAAGGCAAGGAAGGAGGGTTCGATCCCCGGGTCGCCCTCCATAACCTTGCCATTGTCCCCCATCGGCCATGGTGCCCCGGCCGGTGGGGGCTTTTTTTCTTGCCAAAGTTCGCCCTGGTAAGAAAGGGAGGGACGTCCATAAAATTATAAGTTTCTGTGTTGGCATGGGGAATGGGGAAGATTGTAGATTTTAGATTGCAGATTGGGGACAGGCAAAACCGAAGCCTTATTTACCACAGCATTTCTTATACTTCTTGCCGCTGCCGCATGGGCAGGGCTCATTGCGTCCAACTTTCTTTTCGGCTATCTTTGGTTCTTGCGGATTCAATAATATTTCTAAATCGGTAATGTCCTCTGGTTTATCTGGTTCCAATCCAATTGTATATTTCCAACCGTTTTCTTCAAATATCGATGCTACTTCTTTCAATCTTTCTTCGGTTTGCACATTAACAACAGCAGGCCTCTTCTCGGTGCCTAATTTTGTCTTCTTTTTACCATCAAAAACTTTTTCCATCTTTTCACCAGCAGAAATATTATAGGATTAACGTACCGCATGAGGGCCGGGGTCAGTTATGTAAAAATTCGTGGTTGGCCCAACCCCTCCAGATTTTTACCCACTGGCCAAAAGAATATCAAGATTTTTCCCACAATTCCACCAGTCGCTTGTCCCGGCCGTAGTGGTAGCCAGATATCCATGAAATCGATGGGCATCAATATTGCAGCCGTTCTGTCTCTTGCAGCTTCATTCTTGTTCGCGGGCATACCCGTTTCGAAGGCCCAATAGTTAATGGCAGCAGTGCTTGGTGATGTTCTATAAAAAGAAGTGAGGACTGCAGTGTCAGAGGTTTATAAAGAGAGTTTTTTCAGAAGCGTTTCCCGACAGATACGCCGGTCACGCAAACCAGTCACCATTCTGTTTACCGATGTGGAGGACTCAACGGCATATTGGGATGAGTATGGGGATCTTGATGGTCGGCTGATGATAGACCTGCACAATCGACTTATTTCTCCGGTAATCAAGAGGTACCGGGGAAAGATTGTCAAGCACATTGGTGACTCCATTATGGCATCTTTCAAGTCACCGAGAAATGCTCTGAAGGCTTCCATAGCTATCCAACAGATCTTGGAGAAGCGGCGAAATGAGGATGTGGCCTTTGTACTGAGGGTGCGTATTGGTGTTCATGCAGGCAAGGCCCTGGTGGAGGGGGGTGATATATTCGGAGATGCGGTGAATCTGGCGGCTCGCGTGCAAGGTCTTGCCAAGGGGAATGAGATCTACGTCTCCAGCAGCACGGCATCACTGTTTAAAAATGAGGACTTTGCTTTGACAAAGGTAGGCAACTTTCTTCTCAAAGGCAAACAGACCGAAATCGCAATCTATAAATGCCGATGGCGACAATACCCAGATCTGATTGCCGGAATCGAACAGAATATTTTTGTGCAGGTGGTGAGAAGGCAGAAACTTGAATTCCTGATATACTCCTGCGCCAGCATCGGTATAATCTATTTCCTCTTCATCAATTACCTGCGTTACTTACTGGCTGACAAAGAGGTGTTGGCCCTGCTTTCCTTGAGGCTCCAGCTTATCTTGGACGCACGCATTGCCATTCCGGCTGGACTCGGGATTTTGACCCTTGTGGGGGTGTTTCTCGCTATCCGGACAAAAATCATTCCCCATCTGGCTCTCAGCCTTTTAAAGGGTGGTTTTGGCTTGGCCATCGGATTCCTTTTGTTTTACGGTCCGGCACACTACCTTCACTACCTTCTCGGCCCCGACTGGAACAAAACGCTGCACCAGTCAGATCATCTCTTCGTCGAAGTGCTTGAAGAGAAGGTGAGCCTGCACCGGGCACCCAGCGAAGCCTCAGCTGGGATTTTCAAGGTTCCCAAAGGCACGATTCTGTTGCTTGCTGACGTTGCTAAGAAACGGAAAATGACGTGGAACAAAGTGTTGGTAGGCCGAGGAGAATACGGCTGGATCCCCCGTATAGTGCCGGCAAAGATCGGGGTACCGAAAAGGCGGCTTAGCATTGCCAACAAGTTCTATTTCACCTATCTGGATCTTGGCGCTCTGGCTGCCGGCCTAGCCGGGTTTTTCTGGGGTGTATTCAGCTTCAGGGTCCGGCCAATTTAACTAAGAGAAAGGGCATGGGGCATGGAGCATAGAGCATAGAGAAAAGCAAGACGTGCTTGGTACATGCGGATCTTCGGCTCCGCTTTTTTATTGTATTCCTGATTGTAGTCACCTCGCCTTCCTGCAGGTCTAGGACTCCTAATTACAAGATCACAGTACTCGGGGCAGAATCTGGCACGGCGTTTGCTGTAATACTTAAACAGTGCAGTATTTGCCGCTTGACTGCATATAAATCTATGCATTTTATTCCCTAGTTGCACATGAAAGTATGCTAAACGAATGACCTCCCGACACGTTCGGAAATATAATGATTGGAGTTTATTATGTTCCGAGCTATGTTTGTAATCTGTTTAACCACCATGTGCTTATTGCTGTATCTTCTTATTACGGGCGTATAGACCACTTGTCCATCCCTCCACGCTGCCCACGTGCGAGGGTAAAAATGGTGGTTTTTTCGATGTAAGTTTAAAACGGCGCATAAGCATCAAAATATCCAGAAAACAGGGGCACCGTTGTGGCTATTGAAAACCGTAGCTATCCCAGGGTTGAAGTTCACTGGCCCGTGACTCTGGTAACTGAAATTGGCCTCGTCACTGGCACGATCCGAAACCTCAGTCTCGCTGGCACACTCATTCAGTGCCCTACTGTTCCTGACCTTCTCTACAGCTTTCGCCTCGTCTTCAAACCGAGTGAGCGTCAACAGATACTGGCCGCCGCACAGAGGATTTGGTCTAAAACTCATATAAGCAATGGGGCCATGTCTCATACTATGGGTGTAGGTTTCACTTATATTCCTGAGCATGACCGTGACTTGATGACCGAAGCAATCTCCAATCTCCTTTGGGATAGAAACATGCGCAGGTGCCGGAAAGTGCTCAACTGATCGCGCCGCAAGTTTTCAAAACCATAGCAGTGCCTGTTGTCCTAGGCACGCTTCTTGCCTAAAACTTCCCCAGAACCGCTCAGACCCACCAAAAGAAGTAATATAATTCCAATAAGTTGCATAAGTTTGTCCAATATTGGTTGTTTACTACCTTCGGCCCTGACCTGAGCACTAAGAGGATGGATTGATGATACCTTCGCCTACTCCAAAAGATATGACCGTAATGATTTTCCTGGGTATTGCCTGGTGGTTGTTGTTGGTGGCGCTCGTCCTCTGAAGCGAGACTTCGGCCCCGCTTTCTTGTTGAGTTCATAGAGTTGTCGCTGTGGTGACAACCCTTGGCCTCATTTGACACAGCCCACTTTGTTGTTGTAATCTTAAACCAGTTCACGTTCCTACTCTCATTCGCTTCTTGAGTGACAAACTTTCACAACCGCTCAGACCTAGCCGTATAACTCGTTTCTAATCAGTTGCACAGATTTGTCCATTGTTGGTGGTCTCTTGCCGAGACACCAGGGGGAACCCATGTCAGATGAACAAGTGGTTGAACTGCTAGAAAGCTGTGCCATGAAACCAGAAGATATCATCCAACTAGAAGATATAAAGTCTAGAATGGAGATCATCAATCAGATTGAAAAACGGCTGCGGCTGATAGTGGAAGAATTAACCTTGAAAGACAACTAGCCACTTCGAAACAACATGGTTATACTCAGGTAATCAGCGAACCCCCTAGGCTAGGGCTTAGACTGGAGAGAGGAAGAGTCGAAGAGGGAATCCACCAAAGGGATGTTTTGAAAAGTGCGAACTAAGACAAAAGATAAAGATATTACAGTCATTTCAGAGAAATCTGAAATTGAAGGCAAGCTGAAAATGCCAGGAAAAGTGATGATCCTGGGGTCTTTCACTGGAAGCATAAGCTCTAACATCTTGGAAATCTACAAAGATGGCAAAGCTGTCGGCACTATTGAAGCTGAAAATGTCATCATCGCTGGGTATTTTGAGGGTGAACTAGCCTGCTCCGGCCTCCTAACAATTGCTCGGACGGGAACGGTGAAAGGAAGGGTAGCATACGGAAATTTGTTAGTAGAACTCGGCGGCCTATTGGAGGCGGAAGTTTTTCAATTAGAATCTAGGGACACGAAGTTAGTGCCTTTTCACCCCAAAGGGGTTCATTCCGATACGTAGGGAAAATATCCTCCACCAAGCTTGTTGAAGCTTGGTCCGACCTTAAAAGAAACCAATATCCCATCTAACATTGTCTCCTCCAGAGCAATCCTTACTAAATCGTAATCTTTTGGTAATCTTTTGATAAGCTTCTCATTTGTACTATGGAGAAAACGTATCGAAACCTTCATTTGTTTTCCCACTAGAGATGATCTTTTGTTCTGCACTTGTCCGCTAGCAGAAGCTCATTCTTTTGAGGGAAAGGGGGTGGGAGAGAAGCAAAGAGTAGCCCAATTGAGTGATCTGGAAGACTTTCTGAAGCCTAAAATTAAAGATGATGACAAGTTCATTTGAGACATACACGCTATGTTTGCTGGTAAAAAAAAGATAAGGAGAGGATCCATGACCAGACTTTTTGTTACTATCGTCGCGACATTCGCCTTAATCTCTGGGACTGCACTAGCACAGGACACACTGGCAGAAAGAGGACCATTTGGAGTGGGAGCGATGTTTGGCATGACAGGTCCCAACCCTAGGTATCTTACAGGTGTTACCGCTAAGTATTTTCTGGATGAGACGCATGCAATTGACGCTGCTGTCCTCTATCGCTTCGATAGAGACAACGACGACTGGTATATTTGGGCAGACTACCTATATCACTTCCGTTCGCTGATTCCAATTGATCAAGGCGAAGCGCCAGTCTACGTAGGCATTGGCGGAAGACTAAAGCTTCAAGAGAACGACGAGGATAAATTCGGGATTCGATTTCCCGTGGGCGTGTCTTATGAATTTGCATTCGCGCCTGTTGATCTCTTTATTGAAGTTGTACCAATATGGGACGTGGCGCTCAGCTATGATTTTGATCTCGAAGGAGGTGTCGGCCTTAGATATTATTTCTAGCTTTACCTAACGGCAACATGGAGTGAGGATCAGACATTCAAAATGTCTGAACAATGCTCTTTTCGTACTCGGGAAAGTAATCACCAATAATCGGCAAATCGAAACGAGCCAAGATCATCGTATTACTCTCCCGTTCGAGCAAGAACTCAAATGATTTTTCAATCAGCGTCTCGGGACTGATCCTGCCCCCCGTCAATTTCTGATAATAATCCTGGCTGGGTGAGTTGTAGTGGTGGTCTCCCTGACGGTGACCTCAAAGGTTTCAGTGTCTTTCTGCTTAACCTCGATCCTACCCATGACTCGATCCTCCCATTGTTACCCTCATGCTACAAACCTACGCCGAGGCGCAGCGCAACCGCTTGCGCAGCGTGGGTAAAAGGCGTCAGAGTCCGAGAAATGTACGCGTGCGTCAGCCGACGTCAGGGAGAGCAAGGCGCTCGACCTCATCCTTCAGGTCTTTGAGATCTTCCAGGAATTGAGCTCTCTGGTCCTCAATAAACTGCCCAGCCAAGCGATGATAGTATTCGATCCCTTCAAGAAGGTTTTGCTTGAACTTGCTGAAGTACGCCGGTGTGCGGAAGGAGAGTTTTAAACTGAACTTCTTGGTCTCTTCACGGAGATGGTCTATGTAGAGCATCAGTTCATTGATGAACATGTGCGAACGTTCATTGTTGGCAAGGAGCGATAGTCGTCCGTAAATGTGTGCCACCATCTCCTCCAAGGTGGCGATTTTGGTGAAATCCAAAATGCTGGGACCGCAGCAGATGGAGGGGGTGGCCGCCGGATCGATGTCGTACTTCAGGGTCGTAGCTCCGCCCAAGTCATGGCAGATACAGGACTTGCTGAGCACGCTATCTTTGGCTGCGGCAAGTTGCTCGTCTGACAGCCCTTCCTCTGGGAGGTGTTCGAGCTTGCGCTTAACGTACAAACGAGAGGAGGGACAGATCGGGATGTCGGTAAATTCAGTGTTCAACTTCGCGGCTCCCTTCACACAGGGGCTGCCTGGTTTGCCCTCACGGATATGTTGGCGACGGGTCTCCTCACTGGCGGAAGTGCGCAGGTTCCAGTAAGGGATCCCTAAAGGTGAGGCGTCGCTCAAGTAGACATCTCCATCCGTGGCGGCAAGAAGTTTCTCCAGGTGGGCGTTGTCAACATTGGTCACTTCAGGTACCAGCAGGAAAGGCGTCCCCCAGCCGGTTCTATCGACCAGGTAATATCGCAACAAAAACTCGTTCTCAACAGCCGTTACAATGCCGCCTTGCACGGTTATCATCACTTCGTGGGGCTCATTGTTCACCGACCAGCCGCGGTCTGCGAGGGCCTTGGCGTATGTTGCATGAAGTGTCTCAGTGAGTTCCTGCCTCTTCTCTTTGAACTCTTCCAGAACAGGACCCAACAAATAGCCGTCGGTGGCGAAGGCGTGCCCACCGCAGTTGAGGCCGGATTCGATGCGATACTCGGACACCCACAGCCCCCGCTTGGCCAGAAATCTGCCCTGTATTGAGGCAGAGCGGTAATCGCTCACTTTCAAGATGATTTTCTTCTTGAGTTCACCGTTGTCGTCGGGAAAAAAGTCGTCGAATGTGGCAGCGTACGTATAGAGCCGCTGATTTATGCCCGCCGAAAAGACCACTGACGAGTTCAGAGTGCTGTTAGCAAAACCGCGGAGAGCGGCCATGGCATCAGCGAACTCGGCAGGGAGCTTCTTGCCATCCCAGTAGATGTCGCGGTCGAGCTTGGTCATAATGTTGATGTCGATGCTGCCTGGGACAGCATGCTGGCGCAGATCTTCCTGCATCCGGGCCTTCGCCTCCGGATCAGTGGTTGCAAGCATTTCGTTGTAGGCTCGCTTGAGCGGCGTCTCAGGGAGCATTTCAAAATAGCGTGTAATCTCACTGCCGTCCTCAAAAGGCGAGGCTTGTAACTTCGCGACCTGCGGCCGTACCAGCCGGTCTACGAGATTCAGGTAGGCCGTGATGCGGAGAGCCCTGGCATCTTGCTCACGGCTGCTGATTTCTTCGTACGGCTCACCGTGCTTCTCACAGTGGAACTTTCTCACCTGTTCGACCAGGACGTCGTCCACTAATGGTATAACCGAAGAGATACCATACTTCGCCACCCGCAGTGGGGTATCAATGGTGAATCCTGTTCCCATCACTGGTATGTGAAATGAATGACCGCCAGCTTTCATTGATTAGCCTCTCGTGTTGTTAATCGCATCTCAACAGGAAGTGAAACTCGGATCAATAAAATTATCAGATGTGGAAAAAGAAGAAAAGTAAAATTACCAAATTGAGCACTTTTTCCCTAGATCATTCATGGGAATGTAGCCGAAATTCTTGTAGTTCCTCTTCTTTATCGTGAGTTGTCCACGAGCAGGGCGGGAAAAGTGGACTATGAAAAATTTCAAGCAGTTCTGCACCGATATCAGAAAAATGTATCATAAATGGCACCACGTGCGGTGTTTTACAGACTCTTAAGGCTGCTGGATTTTGCCTTAAGATCGCTGTAAAATATTAATATCTTAAATAATTATTGCTGTCCTATCCCTGTCTGCTTACTCCTTTTCCCATCCCTGAAGACCCTATGGCATAAATCCTGCACATTTCCTCGGTGGGATTGTCTAAAACCCGCGCATATGAAGGTGACAGCAATCTCGCAGGGGGAGGCAGACAATGTTTAAACGACAACATAGCATATGTCCAAGGCCAGTACTCAAGTGGCCGGTTTCTGCGCAAGTTGGGGGCGGCATATTGCACGGAGAAACAAGAGATATTAGCCCTGAAGGGGCTTTTATCCACTGTCGAAATCCGCTCAATCTGAATGAAGTATTTGATATGGTGGTGGATGTTCCAGAGAAATCCCTCAATGTCAAAGCTGAAGTTGTCTGGTCTAATATTCACGGCCCCGATGATAAAATCACACCCCGGGGGATGGGTGTTCGTTTTGTGAAAATCTCCAAAGAGGACCGCAGGATTATTGCTCGAAAACTTGACCACTACGAAGTGGGCCAAGAGGCTTGTGACTATCTGGATACGTTGGAGCTTGAGTTGAAACAAAAATTAGCTGATCAACCTACTATGGGTTGATGCCCTACTCCACTACTCTGTCCTACCGACCTTACCTGAGCTACCTCTGGATTTTCTCATCTACATTTGCTTTTTAAAGTATCAGCTTCTCTGTTTTTTCCCTGACACCTGAAACCTGACACCTGAAACCCCGATACTCCACTGCTGACCAGCGGCGCAAAAAATGATAAACTAACCCATTGCTACTTCTGGTGGGTAGACCAGAGCTTGGTAAAATTGAGTAGAGGCAGGAACTACCGATACTACCCCACTCACACATGGAATGTGGCGGCAGGGAGGGAGGTTGCCATGAAGGGCTACAAGAAGAGCGCGGTACTTGGTCTTATGTTGCTTTTAGGAATGTATATTTTTGGCTTGAGCGCTGGTTTTGCTGAAGAAAAGGGAGCCATCGTAGGGTGGGGAAAAGACAGCGCCTACAACAAGCTTTATAACCTTGATGAGTGGGACAGTTTCAAGGGTAGTGTCGTGGGTTTCAAGAAAATCACCCCGCTAAAAGGCATGTCTCCCGGGGTAGCACTGCTCGTCAAAGATGGAGAGAGCGATGACGTTATCACCGTTCACCTCGGCCCCAGCCCGTTTGTTAACCCCAACAGCATCTCACTCAGAAAAGGTGAAAGGGTGAAAGTGAAGGGCGTCTGGGCGGAGATTGACGGCAAGGAAGTATTTATGGCGTCCAAGCTGAAAAAGGGCGACTATTATGAATATAAAGTGCGATTAACAAAGGATGGAACTCCTTTCTGGACCATGAGTCCGGAAGAGTTGGCCAGGGAGAGAGCTGGCAAGTGAATGATCTTAGTCACTACCTCAATGATGAAATTTGAGGGTTTCAGGTGTCAGGAAAAGAAACATA
>JBFFBS010000135.1:0-9615 GCA_041560295.1 Syntrophobacteria bacterium
CGAGCAGGCTTCGCGTAAGAATCCATCCTGTTCGCTCAGGGGCTTGCTGAAATCGGCCTTGGTGTGCTTGATGGGCTGGTGGCAGTCAAAGCAGCGGGCGGTCTTTACGGTCACGTGCTTTTCATGCATCAGCTTCTTGTTCTCCGCCTCCTTGAGCTCCTTGGGTCGGTCGTGGCAGGCGAGACAGTTCTCTTTCTTGGTGCGACCGGCGCCCAGAACCAGGGCGGTTTTGAGCTCACCCTTGTCAATGAAAGCCTCATAGGTGGCCCCGCCCGAGGCCTGGATGAGATCAAAGTGGCAGCCACCACAGGAGACCTTGGCCTTGGAGAGCATCTCGTGGGTGATGGGCTTATCACCCGAGGTCTGAATAGGCTTTTTCGGCAGTTCATGACAGAGACTGCACTTGCCTCGACCCTCGTTGAACTTGACGTTGGTAAAGTGGCAAAGATGGCATGATTCCCTGTTCACTTCAAAATGCTTCTTCTCACTCTCGTGCTGGTGACAGCTGGTGCAGTTGATCTTCATGCCCTCGATCTGGTTTTTTTTCTCCAGGTGCGGCTGGTGCACGTAGGCCACCTTTTCGGTGAACTTGATCTTCTTGGTCTTGAACTTGTCATCCGGTTTGCCGTGGCAGTTGGCGGTCATGCAACTGGCATCGACAATCCTAGGCCTGGTCTGAACCGTGCCGCCGCCGAGGGGGATGTAGGTGAAACGCTCAGGCGGCTTTTTGGGAATGTGTTTACTCAGAGCCTCACTGTCTCCAATTGCAATCTGCCTAGGCTTGCCGTCCTTCCTGGGCAGGTAATGGCATTCTACACAACCGCTTGCGTTGTGTTTGTCATTTGTCCAGGTGTCGTAGCCCTTTTGTACAACGCTCGGGTACGTCAAAATGTGGCAGTAACCGCAGAAAAACTGGGGTTCGGGGGCATCGGGTTGGGGAAGATCGTTCTGGAGCAGCGGCTCTTGGTCCGCTGCCCTCGCAAAACCGGGAAAAACCAGAGCCAACGCAGCCAAAACGAGTAACCAGCAAATCATTCTGTCAATACGCATGCAGTTGTACCTCTTCTTTCATTTATATTAGGGGGGATATTCGAAGCATTCTTTGCCTCCGGTTCTCCCAGCCCGTCAGTATTTCAACAACCTGAATTTTCGCAGAATAAAATAACGAGATGCTCTCGCCACTCTCGCCAATAGTTGAACTTACCAGGTTATGTATGGGCTGTTGACCAGCCCACCGATCAGTAAAAAGACGCCGACAGCAACGGCGGTCATGCCTATCAGGTAAATGAGAGCCCGCTGGCGGGCGGAGACCTCGGGAACCAGTGCACTCTCCAATTGCCCTGCTTCTTCCAGCCGAGCAACCCAGGCGGGCTTTTCATGGCGCATGGCCTCGAAATCAGCGCTGCCTTCGAATATTGTCCTATCCATAGGGAAATTATGTCGCCGCAAGTGAGCGATGAAAAAGTGTATGGTAAACACGTGGACCATGGCCAGGATGGCCTCTATCCGGTGGACCCAAAGGGCCACGTTCAGCCCCCAACCAGGTATGATGCGGCTGGCTGCCAGAGGGTAGGCCAAGAGCAAGCCGGTTATGCCCAGGACGGGTATCCCCCAAAAAACGGCCCAGTAATCGAATTTTTCCCAATAGCCCCAGCGATCGAACCGTGGGGCCTCGGCCTTACCGAAAAACCAGCGGATATGGTGGAAAAGGTCCTTGATATCTTTGGGCAGGAGCAGGATGGAGTCGGGCGTAAAAAGACAGCGCGGGAAATTTTTCCAGGTTATCTTTGATAGTACATAAAGGATGTGGGCCGCAAAGAGGCAGAGCAGAACAATGCCAACATATATGTGTATGGTCCGGCAGGCCTCGTAGCCGCCGAACACCCAGGCCAGCCTCTGACCCCAGGAGGTCTCAATGTACAAGCGGGCGAGGCCGGTGGCGCCCTGGATCAGGAACGAGACTATCAGCAGCAAGTGGAACAACCGCGGCAGAGGAGTGAACCGTTTGATTCTAGTCTTAGCTCTCATCTTCAGCCTTCTCCTCTCTAATGAATAGTTCCCGGACACCCCACAGAGCCGCGTGGGGCAGGGCGAACAGAAAGGTCCCCACCGTCAGAGCCACCATGGCCCAGAACACATAGAAGAGCACAGGAAAAGCCTTCCGGGTGGCCAATTTTGCCGGGTTCGGAGTGTGCACCACGTAGGAGGCAAATGATGCACTGGACCCCTCATGACATTTTGAGCAGACATAAGCGTGCCGGCGCAGGGGATTCATAGGGGAATAGTAGTGATCGATACTGGCGATAGGCTCACCACCGTGGCACTGTCGGCAGGTCAACCGGGCTCGGACAGTGTGAATGTCTTTGGTCTGTTCGAGGTGGCAATACTCGCAACGCCTGCTATCGTAGAATCTGATTGCCCAATGGGAGTCAGCGAGCCTGGTTCGTACCCGTACCTTGGCAGCTGACGGGCTGTAAGGGAAAAGGCCCCGCCTCACCCCAGGTATCTCCACCAGAGGTGTCATGCGGCGCGGCTTGACCTCGTATTCCTCGTAAAAACCGGTGCTGACCTCATACTGTTTGTAGCGGCGGATGGCCGAGGCTACCTCCTCCCCCTGTGCCCAAACGGATTCGGGAAGGAAGGCCATGAGCCCTGCCAGCGCTATCAGGAGGACGATCGTGCCCCACAAAGGCGCCGTCAGAGGCCTCGTTATCTGATTAACCTTGATTAGTGAACGCATGATCAAGTTGCGTGACTGTGTACAGTGCACGTTGTTAGATGCTTCGCCTTTCGACCTTTTGATATCTGAACCTGAGGCCCATCTCCAGATGGGGAATCCGAAGGACCGATTTCGGATTTCGGATTAAATGAAGTTACTCCTCAGCTTTGAATCAAATTGATAACCTTTATTAACGAGTACGATGTACCCCCAACAGGGTCTTCTTTCTCAAACCGTCAAAGACTTGCTGCAATGTTGCCAGGTCATCATTCTTGTGCTTGTGACACTTCTGACACGAGTTCGGTACGCTGGCATTGCTCAAAGTATCTTTTGGCAGCAAGGCAATGAAAGCATGACTGTGAGTGACCCCGGACTCGGTGCTCTGGATAATCCTGGGCATGTGGCAACCGACACAGTTGGAAAACGAATGAATGGAATGAGCCAGGTTTGTGTTTATCACCCGGTGACATCTCAGACACTGCTCGGAACCTGAGGCCATTGTCTGGAATTGTGTCGGGGCTACGCCCAGCTGATGGACGAAATGACAGGAAGTGCAGGTGACACCTTGCTTGGCGTGGGTGGAAAGCTTCCAGGCGTTGTATTCCTGGTGGTGCCCTTGGGCCAACCCGTTGCCGAATGCAATGGTTAGATCCATATTGGTGGGGTAAGGTGAGGTAAAATATGGACCCAAGGCTCGACCAGGGAGGTAGCCCACCGGCCAGGCGGCACCCTTCACCTTGGTTGAGACGCCCTCACTGTGACAAGAACCGCAGATCTGGGTTCTGAGGCCTGCCGGGAGTGTTGCGGGATTTATGATGGTCAACCGTTTGTCGAATACAGCTGTCTTAGGCAATACAACGTGATGGGAGCCGGGTCCGTGGCAAGCCTCGCAGCCGACACGACCTTCAACAAAGGTGCTTTTCTCCAGGTCGACGCCTGTTACGTGACAGCCGGCGCAATCGTTGATCCAGGAGTGATTTTCCCAGTCTTTCTCGTGGCGAGGTAACCAGATGTCGTTCCAGATGTCATACTCGATGGGGGCGACGGTGAGAGTCCCGTCTTTTTGGATGAGGAAACTTTGTTTCCACTGGACGCCGATGGTGTACTTTATCTCCTCGATTTTAGGGATGTAGATTTCATCCAGTGGCACCTTCAAGTCTTCTTCGAGCTTTTTCAAATCAGCCTTTATGATCTCGGGACTGATCGTGGCAGCAAGGGCGTCCAGATTCTGGCTCACGTCCTGGATGGTGCGGCTGTGGAGGGTCCCCCTCCAGGAGTCGTAATGCTCGAGGTGGCACATCTTGCACTGGTTGGAGCCGACGTAAGCCTTCGGCTTGGACAGTATCTCCTCGGCGTCAGTGTCGGCACCGCGACCGCAGCTGGCAAGCCCGGCGGCAAAGAGTACCGCAAGAATGACTTTTGTCAGTGTGCTGGTTTTCATGTTTGTTCCTCCCCGGTTGGTTACGTCGCTTTTCTCCGCTTTTGTTCCAGCTTTCGGAGCCGTGATCCCGAAAGGAAACTGGGACGAGGGGGTAGCACATTCGTTGCGGAGCCAAAGTGACGATAAAACCCTACCTAGTTGAGCAAGTGATATGCCATATTGTAAGAACTGGAGACGAAAATACAGCCATTCGCTGGAAAGTCATAAGGTATTGAAAATGAAAGTATTATTTTTACCGGGATGTATTGATTTGTCAGTAAGTGACTGCTGTAACCAGGGCTGCGTGGAACAGGGGTGCGCAGGATTGCGCAGCATAGTGGATTATCGCTCACTAATCCTCCACGAGTAGAAGGCTGGCCGAACAAGAGCTAGGACTCGGTTACTCCAGTGATTCCTCATCACTGCAAGAATTTTCAGTTAGACGATCGTATTCTCCGATGAACCTCCTTCTGGGGTATCCCGCACCCCTCTGAGCAACAGCGAAAGCCGAATCATAAGGGCCAGCTCAGAGTTGTATGGCTTTACCGGTAGAGGAGGTTTCAGGTTTCAGTTTTGATGTTTCTTTTTCCTGACACCTGAAAACCGACACCTCACACCCGACGCCTCCGGCAGAACAGCTTATCAGGCTTTCCTATCCCCTTTCTGCAGAAAGCCCTCATCCT
This sequence comes from Syntrophobacteria bacterium, assembly GCA_041560295.1. Lineage (GTDB taxonomy): Bacteria > Desulfobacterota > Syntrophobacteria > BM002 > BM002 > BM002. The sequence goes on from JBFFBS010000135.1 coordinate 4,823, forward strand.
GAATGAGGTTCAAGCATGCCTATTTCTCTGTGCTCAAACTCGATAAAATTCTTGGTCAATGCAGCCATTTCCCTATAGAAGGGCAACTCTGCCGCCCTCATTACCTTGTCGCAAAAAGCAGGAATCCAGGCGACAAGGTGTTCTTCGATAAATTTCTTTTCGGTCTTCAAGCAATTCAGGGCGCCGTCCTCATCTTTCTCTCTCCAGGCCTGTTCCTCTCTGAGCGTGAGCTGCTGCATGAACTCGAGTTCCACAGAGATGTGGTCAGGAAGCCCGCTGTAGTCAGGATCGTAGTTAAGTCCTGTAGATTCGATAAATTTCTTGACCTCAGCAGTAGACTCCCCCCAAAGCAGGCCGCCCCCGCTGCCCCCTCCTGAATGATGGACGGACTCGTGGGGGGAGATGTGCCCGCCGGGGCCCAAGAATAGTCCGGCGTACTCCACTGCCAAATCCTGCAAGAGCTCCTCGTCAGGTTTTTGCAGGAACTCGCTGGTAAAATCTATTCCCAGGTCGGCCAAGACCCCCAGAAACTGGGGGTCTTTGACCTGGTTAAGTAGGTCTGCTGTAATCTCTTGACGATAGACCGAGGCCAGGAGGCCGTAGATGTTACTTCTCTGCCTGGCCACGGCCATCCTCTGCGCTTTTTCCGTGTTGCCCACTCAGAGGTCTCCTTAGGCCTTGCTGACCTTGACCACCGTGTCCATCCAGCGCTGCTGCCCAGCAATCGGATCGGGACTGTTGGGGATAATCCAGTTTGGATGAACACCGTAGGTCTTCCACCAGATCTCTTTCAGGCCCGGGTCATCATCTCCGGCCAGCGGAGCCTTCTTGCCTGAGGCGTAGCGGCCGTACTCCCAGTGCCCGAGGTGATGTGAGATGGCGATGATTCCCGGGACAACCGCCTCGGTGACGTTCGCCGTGGTGGTAATCTCACCGACTGCGGACTTGACCTTGATCTTGTCCCCGTCTTTGATCCCCAGTCCACTGGCAGTCTTGGTGTTTATCAAGGCCGGGTTGTCGTTGTAGACCTCGGTCAGCCACTTGCAGTTGGCAGATCGGGAGTGGATGTGTACCGGGACTTTGTAGGTGGTCAGAACAAGGTCACCCGACCCCATCTTCTCATGTTCGGGAATGGGTTCGTAGGTCGGCAGGGGCGGGATGTTTTTTATCTCCAACAGCTCGGAATAAAGCTCGAAGTATCCCGACTTGTTGAGCTTGTCCGGCTTGAACCCCGCATAAACCTTGCCGCCTATCTCCTGACCCACATAGCCCTTGTAAGCGTCTTTGGTCTTGAGGTAACCTTTCTCTTTGGCCTCGGCCTCGCTTGTGGCCTTGGACTTTTTCCAGTTCCAGTAGACCCCGCTCGCCTCGTCAAAGATAACTCCCTCTTTCTTGAGTTCGTCAGCTTTGACCTCTTTCTTGTACATGTAGTACTTGGGCTTGGCCTTGGGATCGTGGTAGACGCCGTGCTTTTTCATGTACTCGAAGCCCCCAGCTGCCTTGATGGCGGGGGTCTCCTCGCACGACATCTTGACGAATTCCTCGGCCGAATTGAAACCCAGCGGGAAACCCATCCTGTTGGCCAAATCGCAGACCACGTCCTTAAAGTCTCGGCTCTCGCCGAGGGGTTTTACAAAAGGCTGCCGGATGTAGTACTCGGGAACCTGAGTCGGCGACACCATGTCTTCCCAATCCCACCACTCGAGATAGCTTGGATTGGGTAAGATGAGGTCGGCCAGGGCCGCTGATTCGTCGTAATATGCATTGACGCAGACGGAGAAGGGGATCAGGCTTTCATCTTTCAGGATGTCGATATTTTCCTGACACTCCCCATTGGCGTAGACCGGGGTGTAGCAATACCACATGTACACCTCCGGCCTGCCGGCCTTGCCGTCCTTTATCATCTTAAGAACCTGGTGATTGGCTCCGTGGGTCGGATAGACACTGGCGCCCGGAAAGCCCTTGGCGATCTTCAAGGCCTTGGCTTTGGGCTTCTTCTTGGGGCCCTTGGGATACTTCCATTTTGCTCCCACGCCCCGGCAGCGGCCGCCGGGATTGTCGATGTTGCCGGTGATGGCCGCCAGCATCTGGACCGCCCGCTCGGTGTCAATACCGTTGTAATGGGCCACCGCGCCCCGGTAGCTGATGACACAGGCAGGTTTGGCTTTGGCGAACTCGAGAGCCAGAGACTTGATCTTGGCTGCGGGGACACCACTTATCTTTTCCGCCCACTCAGGTGTGTAGTTGGCCAGGTGTTTCTTCAACTCAGCCACCTTCTGATTCGTGCCGGCTTTGCGATCCTTGGTCGCCCTGATGAACGTGAAGAATTCTTTGTCATAGAGCCCCGCGTCCATGATAACCTTGCACATGGCCAGGGCAACGGCACCGTCAGTGCCCGGCTTGATTGGCAGCCACTCAGTGGAACTGGCCGCGGTGTGGGACAGTCTGACGTCAAAGGTGTACAGCTTCACTCCCCGATCGACCATGGCGCTGGTCAGTCTTTGGGCAACGGGAATGTGGTTGGTGTGGGACTCCAAGCAGCCGCTTCCAAAGTTTAAAACAAACTTGGTGTTGTCGAAGTCCCAGTTGTCATAGTGCTTGCCCCAGGTGAGTTCCTGGGCAGTCCACTTGCCCCCCTCACAGATGGAGGTGTGGTTGCCGATGGTCTTGGTGCCGTAGGCAGGCAAAAAGACGCTCTTGATGATCTTGCTGGACGAGGCTTTCATCCGGCCGTAGTGGAACATGAACTTTTCCGGGTGACCCTCGTCACGGAGCTTCTTCAACCGGGTGGCAAGATCGGTGAGGGCTTCATCCCAGGAGATTCTCTTCCATTTTCCATCACCGCGCTTACCTGCGCGTTTCATGGGATAAAGAATCCGGTCGGGATCGTAGAGTTGGTTGATTCCGGCGGCACCCTTGGAGCAGATCTTGCCCTTTCCTCTGATCGAATCAGGGTGTCCTTCCAATTTCACCAGCCTGCCATCTTCGACAAAGCCGATCATGCTATCTCTGGTGACACAGTTCCAGCAAGCGGAAGGGATCATCTGCCTCTCCTGCCCGGTCTCAGGAGAGAAATCCTTCCCACCCGCTGCCAGCTTCGGAGAACCAGCCAAGGCTTTCCTTTTCAAGGCCCCCCCAGTTGCCAGGAGAGCACCGCTGGCTACACCTAACTTCATGAGGTCACGGCGAGTTAACGTTTGCATATTTTCCCCCTATCTTTGCGTTAATGTCTTGATTCTCTGGTATTTACCCTACCTTGTTGCGGTATGATTTCCCTTTTAAGTTCTCTTTTGCCATCTTGGTCTTCTGCAATACATTTTTCGGATCGATGTAGTAAATCATCGGCACGGTATTCTCACCCGGCAGCAACGTCGTTTTTTTTCGGTTGGTCTCAAGGTTGAATTCCTTGATCAGCTTTGCGACCTCGCTTTCCGGATCGTTTGCATCGCCGAATATCCTGGAGAGGTTGGGACAAATGTTCGAGCAGGCCGGCTCGACTCCTTGGTCGATTCGATGCTGGCATGAGGAGCATTTGGAAATACCGTTCTTGGTTGAGTCTTTCCCGGATATCAGCCTCGGGTTGAAGGCGCGGGCACCGTAGGGACACTCCTCGATGCACTTGCCACATCCGGTGCAATACTCGTTCATGAGCAGGATGAGCCCGTCGGGCCGCTTGTAGGTGGCACCGTCGCGGTAGCGGTGCTTCTTGCCGTCAGGGGTGACAAATCTTTGCCGCTCCTTGGGATATTCCGGACAGATCTTGACACAGGGCGGAATCCCATCCTCTTTGTTCCCCTCGCAGTGATTACAGCGCCGGGACATGAATGGCTTTTCCGTATTCGGAAAGGTGCCTACGACCTCCTCACTGACCACGGTTTGCCATACACCCAGCGGCACATCGTACTCCGCCTTGCAGGCAATGGTACATGCCCTGCAGCCGGTACACCTGCGGAGATCCATGATCATTACCCACCGCGGGACCTCCCCCCTGGCAGCGGCCGCCTCAATGGCAGGGATCAGGCTCCCGGCAGTGACTCCGGCTGTAACCGCTCCGGCTGTTTTGAGCAAGTCACGTCTCGAGATAGTTGCTTTCTCACTCATATTTACCTCCTCTGTTTTTTATTTCCTGCAAAGGTGCACTAAACACTTTATTCCCTCCTCTTTTTTGGTTTCCTGCTGTGGTTCCCTATCCACCTTCTTCGAGCTCATCGATGACGTCCTCGAAGTTTGTCAAAGCCGCATCCAAAAGCATCATGGAGTACTTCTTGTTGTGTACCCCGTTGCCAAAGAGGACGATGCGAAAATCCTCCCGGCCTTGCTTGAGCATCTGCTTGTACTCGGCCAGTTTCTCAGGCGTCAGCGTGGCCTTGTGCTTGGCCAAAGCCGCCTCAGCCTCTTTTTGCAATTCCTTGGCGTCCTCGATCTCCTTGGCCAATTCAGTCTTCCAGTCCTTGAGCATTTTGTCGTGGTCCTTGGTGTGGCAGCGCACACAGGTCTTGCCCGAGGCCATCATGACCCGCTGACCTTTCTTGGTGTACTTCATCTCCACGTGACAGCCCAGGCAGTTGGTCCGCGCCTTGTGCATCGGATCAGGTGAGGCCAGAACACCTTCACGCTTCGGGCCGGTGGCCAAAAGCTGCTGGAGACGGTGAGGCTCGGGATGACAGGCCGAGCAGGCTTCGCGTAAGAATCCATCCTGTTCGCTCAGGGGCTTGCTGAAATCGGCCTTGGTGTGCTTGATGGGCTGGTGGCAGTCAAAGCAGCGGGCGGTCTTTACGGTCACGTGCTTTTCA
>JBFFBS010000136.1:0-9594 GCA_041560295.1 Syntrophobacteria bacterium
AAGAACCCTGAGATTCGGTGCTTGGTGTTAGGGATTTTATAAGTCTATCTTAGTCCACCACTCCATCACTAGCGCCTAGCTTCTTTATTTATTCTTCCCAGTCAATAATCCGGGTTAGGAATCAGCCACTCTTCAGAAGGTACGTGTCCTGAAGCAACCGCGGCCTCGTACGAAAGAATGAGGGTTTCAACAGCATGGCTCAGAGCATACGCTTCGCTATTATCAGATTTCAAGGGAGGTACAACTGGACTTGTCTGGTCAGGGGTTTGAAGAAAGTGACTTTGCTCAAAATAGATCTCTTTGTCTCCGGGATACCTGAACAATCTTGTGCGAATCTTAGGTGTCAAGTCACCCAGACGGAAGGACACCTCGCGAACGAAGATTTTGATATCCCTCAAAACTTTGTGTGAGACAGCGTCATCAATTGTCCAAGCCAAGGCTATTCCTCCTCTCTCTTTTGTTTGCACAGCGCAAAAACCAGAGCGCTACATCATTTCTTCGCGCTCGCTGCGCTCCGCTCAGTCCCGCAAGCGGGTTCCCAGTTTCTTCGCGCTCGCTGCGCTTCCGTCTTCGCTGAAGCTTCGACGAGACAAGCCGCTCAGTCCCTCAAGCGGGCTCCCAGTTTCGCCTGTATCTTTTCACATTTGTCAGTTGAAGAGAAGTAAAGAATCCCAAATCACAAAGACTAAGGTTTCAGGTTTCAGTTTTTTGTTTTTTCCCTGACACCTGCTTGCCACGCCATAGCTCAACAGAGCGTAGGCGGGACACCCGACACCTGAAACCCTGAGATTAGAAATTACTATTCCTTCAACACTTCACTCCTCCAAACATCACGCCATCTTTACAGTTAAGACTATTTACCTCTGTACCTGTTTACTCTCTCGTATTTCCAGGTTATACTATTAATAGGGTAGGGTTTAAATAGTCCCCGTATTGACCTTATCCTATTGAAACCTCCCTGGATTTGCCCCACCCTTGCAGGAGCCGCAAGGGTGGGGCACTTTTTGTTGTAGTATTATAGATTCAAACCAGCAAACCTGGTCCCCATGGCCAGTCCACGATCCCGCCTTGCGGGGGTCAGAGTTCAATGGCTTTGCTTGAGGTTATATTGTAAAGAGCTTTCTGCTCAGCTTGGTGGGGGATTAGAATTTTCCTATATTTTGAATGTCGAATATCGAACAAGGAATTTCGAACAGCAGAAGTTTTTTTAAAAAAAGTAAGACAATGTTGTTCACTTCGATATTCTGCAGTTCCTTGTACCGCGGTTCTGCTGTTCATATTCTCGACGACGTAATCGCTGATAGTTGAATGCTGAGCGCTACCGAAGAGACCAGATCCGACGGTCTTTAATTCCCCTCAGGGCGTAGTCCACACTCGGGTCATTTTGCCCAGATTCTATATTCCAATAAAAAATAAAACCCCTCTTATGCTTATCAAAGAGGGGTTTCGCCGGTGGAGGTGCAATTACCTGAATTACGTGCTTACTTTATCGATCCAGTGCAGTCCCAGTCATTGTCCTTTTTTGGTCAATGGCATTTCATGCAGCCGTTCACTATGCCTGCCTTCAGGTCGTTTATTTCCAAACCATTAGGGTAGTATCGAATTGTTATGTACCGTTTGCATCTGAAACATTTGCTCCGTGCTCGATCGAGTTCATCGGGGTCCATAAGGTGCGAAATTATATAGGCCCCTTCCATGGCCAGCTTATGGGGGCATTTACCATCAGTAAAAATCAAACAAGAATTGATCCTGCGGGAAATCAATGTGTTCTCCCGGCACGAGCTTACCTCGAGGATAGTTATTCAAGAAAGCACTTAAGCTGATCTGAGCGCTGGGCGTGTCGCAGTTTTTGGATGGCCCTTTTCTCGATCTGTCGGATACGTTCCTTTGATACTCCATAGTGCCCCCCAATGGTCTTGAGTGTCTGCGTCGGCCTGCCATCTATACCAAAACGAGACTTTAACACTCCCTCCTCGCGAGGAGACAGAGAGGCCAGGACCTCACGGGTGACCTCAACCAACTCCTGTTGGCTGATCCCTTCCAAAGGTGACACAGTTCTTTTATCTTCTATAAAATCTCCTAGCTGTTGCTCTCTGTTGCCAACCGTTGCTTCCAGAGAGGCTGGCCGTGTGGACAACTGGGCGAGCATTGTGACTTTGTCAAACGATAATCCGCTGCGCTCGGCAATCTCCGCAGGACTGGGTTCGCGGTCAAGCTCTTCGGCAAGCTCGGACACAATTTTGTAGAAGGAGCTTTTCATCTCGATGACATGAACAGGCAGTCTGATCGTGTTGGTCTTTTCATAAAGGGCTCGGATAATACCCTGCCTTACCCACCAGGTAGCATACGTGCTGAAACGGTTACCCTTGGTGTAATCGTATCGGGAGACTGCCCTGATCAGTCCCATATTGCCCTCTTGGATGAGGTCCAAAAAACTCAGACCTCGACCACGGTACCGCTTGGCAATACTGATCACCAACCGAAGGTTTGCCTTGACCATTTCATCCTGGGCCGTGTCGATTCTGGCCACTACGGCCCGAACCTCAGCGAGAAGTCTCTGGCATATTGCAGCTGAGCCATTGCCGCCGGCGCCACGTTCTAAGGTCGATACAATCTGCTCCACCATTTTTTCGCGCAGTCCGGGATAAGATTCCACCTCGCTCTGCCATTTGAGAATTTTCTTGCGGAAGTCGCCGAAGTGTTTTTCTGCAACGCAGTAGGTGACCGCCACGTTGACCACTTCTTCTTGACCTTCTTTGATGGTTCGCGCCAACTCAATCTCACGTTCCTGGCTGAGCAGGCGAAATCGAGAGACATCTTGAAGGTAGCAATTGATGAGATTGGTCTGAAAAAAGTTGTTTTCCTCAGGGTCCAAGGTCGCGCTGGCATCCAGGGGATCTATCTCTCCTGAATGATCTTGTTTCTCTTCCACTTGAGCCAATTGTTGCTCAATGTCAATTGCACCACACTCCTGGCCAGAACCAGATGTCCCATTGTCCCAAACATAGTCCGGATGCAGATCTTGAATAATAAGCCCCGAGTCCAAATGATTGAGAGAGACTGACATGATCAAACTCCTCGATAAAAAGTGAATAGAAAAAAGGACCGAATTAACCTGTATTGAAAAATGGAGACGGCAAAATATCTCCCAGGCTACAGAAGTTGCCTGAGAAGTAAATCAGGTGAACTGAGTAAATTCAGGGGAAAAATACTGTATTCCACCAACAGTTCAGCCGTCAGAATAGATACGATCGACTAATGCCAAAATGTCCTCTCGACTCGAGGACTCTTTCGAAAGGAAGTGATCGGCTCCATACTGGACTGCAGCCTCTCGGTACTCCGGAAAATCATAACTTGTCAGGATTATTACTTGTATGGTGGAATAGCGTTCCTTTATCTTTCTGGTTATCTCGAGGCCGTTTGCCCCTGGCAATTTTATGTCCATAAAAACGAGATGAGGTAGCGAACCCTCTACTTTCTGCAGTGCTTTTTCTCCGTCCTCAGCCTCCTCGACAACCATTTCAGGAAATCGCTCGCACAGCATCTCCCTCAGAGACTGACGAAAAGGAGCGTTGTCCTCAACAAGCAATGTCTTGAACATCTGGTTTTACCCCACAACCGGCGTGATATTCGGTAATAGAAGATAGGTAGATCCACTCTACAACAAGCACTCAATGAGTAGAAATAGGGTGGATACAGTAGATATGGAAATATTACACGGTATTTTTCAGTCCGATGGGTTTGCAGCTGAGCTGCTCATGACGGCAATTGCTTTACAGTTTTCTTCTCAAATTGTATTCTGGGGCAGAGCGCCAACTCTATGCTCAGGAGAAGCAGGTGAAAGCAAGACATAGGGTCGTTATTGCCGAGGATCATACTATTCTCAGAGAGGGGCTGCGGGCTCTGCTCTCTGCTGAATCTGACCTCGAAGTGGTAGGGGAGGCAGAAGATGGCAGACAAGCCATTAGGCGGGTGGAGGAACTCGGGCCTGATCTTATCCTGACGGACCTCTCCATGCCGAAAATGAATGGAGTTGAGGCCATCAGAGAGATCAAAAAACGCGCTCCAGAGACCAAGGTTTTGGCCCTGACGGTTCACAAGGCGGAAGAATTCATTCTCGAGGTTCTGCAGGCTGGGGCTGATGGATATATTTTGAAAGATGCTTCGTCTGAAGAACTGATAATGGCTATAAAGAGCGTTCTCGGGGGAAAACGTTATCTGAGTCCCTCTGTTTCGCAAATGGTAATAGAAGGATATCTCGAAGGCAGAAAGAGCTTTACGTCGAGTTCCCCGTGGGACACACTCACCAAACGGGAGCGAGAAATTCTAAAACTTATTGCCGAGGGCCATAAAAACAAAGAGATCGCCGACTACCTGTACATCAGTGTGAAGACGGTAGAAAAGCATCGGGCTAACCTCATGAAGAAATTGGATCTCCACAGTGCCGTGGCCTTGACAGCTTATGCCATGGAAAGGGGATTGGTAACAAGGTGATCACATTTCGGATTTCGGATTGCTAATTTGAAAACGTTTACGCCTTTTTCAAATCTGCAATCTACAATCTTAAATCTTCTTAGTCTTGCCAAGATGCCTTGATAGTTGTTCCTTCTCCCCTGATTGACTCGAGGGCAAAAGACCCTCCGGAGAGTTCTATTCGCTCCTTCATACTCCCGAGCCCGAAGCCTCTCTTGGAGACATCGATATCGAACGCCTCCTTAAGATTGAAGCCGCGACCATTATCCTTAATAGTCAACTCTATGCTATCGTCTCTCCTCGTCAAAAAGATAGTGACACTGTTTGCGCCGCTGTGTTTTGCCACGTTGTTCAGGGCTTCCTGCAAAACTCTGTAGATAACAGTGTTCAAGGATTCAGGAATGTCAGCTTCTTCTAGGCCGATTTCTTTTTCGATTTTGACGGTTGCATAGGTTTCTTGAAACTCACGGCAAAACCAACCGATTGTTGCCAAGATGCCCAGGTCATCCAGGGTGGATGGCCGCAGGGCCATGGTTATTCTGCGAACCTCTTCGACAGTACTCTGAATTATCGGAATAAGACTGGTCAATGATTTGACACTTGACTCAGCTACGTCGTTGCTCAGTTGTCCGAGGGCCTCTTCAATTTTGAACTTGATAGCACTCAAAGATTGGCCAATGCCATCGTGCAGTTCCCTGGCGATCCGTCCTCTTTCCTGTTCCTGGGCTGTTAGAAGCTGGGAAGAGAGAATCCGAAGTTCCTCCTCTGATTTCGTCAGTGCTTCCTTTGACTGCTGACTCTCCATTATCACTTGCACGTTGGTGGTAAAGGCATCGATCTGCCTGGCATCTCCTTCCTTATAGTCAGTGGGTTTGTTAGCAACGGCTGCCAATGCAACAATTCGGTCGTAACTGAAAACGGGAACCACCAGTAGCCTGGAGAGCGGAACGTGACCCTCAGGTAACCCCTTCTTTTTGGAATGGTCTTCCTTATAATCATTGATGATTAAAATCCTCCTCTCGCGGACTGCTTCGGCCCAGATCCCTGCCTCCATGATGGGAAAGTGAAGAGGCTTGTCGATAACTTGGCATGACTCCAAAGCTTCCTCTGACCAGGAATGGAGTGTCATCATACTCTCATCCTCGTTGATGAAACCGTAGAAAGCGTAGCGGCTTTGCGTCAGATCTAGAATTTCGGTCAGAACGCGGTCACACAATTTCTGGTGGCTGGCGTCAGTCATACGGGCTATTTCCCACAACGCCTCGAGACGACGCCTCAACAGAGCTTGTTCCTCCTCCGCCCGCTTGTGCTCTGTGATATCAAAAAAGACTCCGCTCACATATTCAATCTCGCCATTGTCATCACAAATAATATGCCCTCTGTCTTGTATCCAAAGAATATTCCCGGCCTCAGTTCTAATCTTATATTCTCTAACATACGACTTGTCTGTTTTTAGGGCCTCGATAAAGCCTTCCCTCACAGCCTCGAAATCTTCCTCAAAAATCAAGTCACTCCATTTCAGCCTCTGGGAATGAAAATCATCAACACTATAACCAATTAATGACTCGATTTTTTTATCAAACAACTCCACAGACCAGTCCGGGTATCCTTTATAGACAACGCTAGGGATATTCTGTACTAGGAGCCTATACTTCTCTTCAGTCTGCCCGATTGCCTCCTCCGCTCGCTTGCGCTCTTCTATTTCCTGCTGGAGCTGTTCGTTTGCTTGCAAGAGTTCGGCAGTCCGCTCCTGCACCCGTTGCTCAAGCTCGGAGTGGGCCTTTTGCAGGGCTTCTTCCGCCTCCTTGCGCTCCTGTATTTGTAGCCCGAGTTGTTGGTTCATCCTCGAGAGTTCAGCAGTGCGCTCCTCCAAACGTATCATAAGGGGATTGCTGACCCGAAGGAAAACAACTGCACCCACGAAGACCACCAAAAGCGCAGCACAAATGGCTATAAGGCCCGCCCTAATAAACGGAGCCCGAATCTCAGCCAGATCAATTTTGGCCACTATGCCAGAGCCCAGTTCTGCCACCGGCTCGTGTGCTGCCAGTACTGTCTCACCGCGGTAGTCCAGTCCTACCACGGTGCCGGATAAACCTGACAGTGCCCTTCTCATGGGCTCTGCCAGCTCTGAATCCAGAGGAACAGATTTTGGTTGATCGAGATCAAAATGGCGGTGCCTGAGCAGAAAGAAAATAGTGTCCCCCGCACGACGGGCAAGGGTGAATTCTCCGGTCTCACCGAACCCCTTGTAATGCCCGTGGGCATCAATGATCTGGCTCAAGGTGGCCACTGCTGGACCACCAGGATAGGATTCTGGATTGGTTCTTGCGCGAGCAGCATTAAAGCGCGCGATGGCTTCAATCAGACGAGCCTGACTCTGAGCAGCCTCCACCAGTCTTTCCCGTTGTTGCTCAAAGGCGGTGCCATACAAGACGTAGATGGTGATTCCGGCAACCACCAAAGAAACGGTTGTCATGATGAGAACCAGCAAGAACAGTCTCTTGCGCTCACCCATTGTTGACCTCCTGGGATGTATTAAACAGCGATAACCTGGCCTTCGGGCCAGGTGAGATCGCATGGTGCATAGGGAAAATCAAAAATCTTTCACTCTATGCCCTTTGCTCTATGCTCTTTGCCTATTACAGCGAGATGGATTTAACAGGAAAGACTCTGTCGTTGGCGGATACATGTGGGAAAGAAATGTTCAGAGATCCCTTGACACCGAAATAAAAAATGTTGCTCCCTGGTCTTTCCCAGGCTCCGCCCAAACTCGGCCTTTGTGGCGTTCCGCTATCTCGCTCACTATGGCTAATCCAAGTCCAGCGCCCTCTACCACCTTGGAGGTGTCATCCCTGCGAAACGCAGCGAAAAGACCTTCATAATCTCCCCCCCGGATGCCTGCACCGTTGTCGCTCACAGAAAAGATGTGGAAATCGTCGTTGCCCTGATAGCCAATGCTGATTTCACTGAGATATTCTCCACCGTATTTCAAAGCGTTGTCCACAAAATTCCGAAATACCCTGAGCATGGACAACTTATCAGCTTTGATTTCAGGTATGGTTTCAGGCTCCAACCAGGTGATTTGCCGAATGGTCAACCGCGGGGAAAACTCGTCTTTAATGATTTGAAGAACCTCTCTGAGATCGATTTCTTCAGCCTTTAGTGGCGCTTCCTTGGCCTCGATGTAGGCGTTGATCTTCTCAATCAGCGCTCCCACATGCAGGGAAGCTTTTAATATCTGACCACAGTACCTCCTGCCTTTATCATCGAGGCTGTCGCCATACCGTTCGTGAAGACGTTTGGTCAGGCCATAAATAGCAGCGGCAGGACTCTTGAGATCGTGTGATACGGAATAAGCAAATCGTTTGATTTTTTCAGCGCTTAGTTCCAGGGCCTTCTCCATCTCTTTTCGATCGGTGATATCCAGAATCATGGCTTGTTTGGAGACAGTGCCATCAGTGTTGTAGATCGGTGTATTTACAATATAATACCAACGGTCGTCTCTGGGACTCAGCACTTCCCATCGTACGGTTTCTCCTTTCAACACCCGCTCGTTGACGCACCAGGGGCAAATTGAATCACGATCATGAAGAACTTGGTAACACAATTCTCCGGTGGCATCGTACCCGGTTCGTTTGATGCACTCCTCGTTCATAAATTCAATATGGAAATCTTCGGAGCATATGTAAACGATTCCGTCAAAGGCTTTCACTATGGCGCGATATCTCTCTTCTCTCTCGCGCAGGGTTTGCTCTATCTCCTCACGTTTAGCTTCAAGAGCTTCCAGTTCGGTGATCCTTTTGCGTAAGATGACGAGCTCATCAATGAGTTCATCTTTTGCTTTGTCTTTGTCTTCCATGCCGATTTTTTTTGATAAGGACATCGAATCAATTCTGCTGAGCTTCACTTTTGCCCAATAGGGTTAGCCTTTACGGAGCAATTGGAGAATTGAGATGACAAGATCACGCCGGTAAGCAGAATATGGGCTATTTTCAGGCTACAAGAAGGCGGAAAAAGTGGCAAGGAAAAAAGTGGTAATAGAGAGGTGTCAGGTGTCTGGTGTCCCGCCTACGCTCTGTTGAGCTATGGCGTGGCAAGCAGGTGTCAGGGAAGAAAAACAAAAAAACTGAAACCTGAACACTGAAACCTAAAACCCCGAGATTTCTCCTTCGGAGTCCCCACCCTCTGGGCGGGCCCCCGGTTTGGTGTTTGGAATGTTGGGGTGGTAAAAATGCTCCAGCGAGCGCATGTTCCGTAGTCCGCCGGAGGCGGACGGGGTTAGCGAGCGAACTACAATAAAATGGAATCACTTCCTTACATTTCGAAGATTCCCTGCAGCGACTCGACCTGAGCTCGTCGACAGGTTTTGCTGCAGGGATCTTCAATTGAAAGTAACAGTCTAAAATTTCAATGGTTTTTAGTGACATTTCTTCCTTAGCCCACAAGCCTACCAGGGGTGGACAGGCGCAAGTTAGGATGGTATGTTTCTTGCTGTTTTAGCCTCTTGAGACGGAGAAGTTAAGAATTCAAGGGTAATTAGCCCGGATTATATATGAACTAACTTCGCTTTCATGAGTAATGCAGGTTAGGCGAAGAGAGGAAAAGTTCTCAAAGGCAATTCTTTGCCGTAGCCGGTTGACTGCTCCGTTGGCGCTGCCGGTGATAGGTGTGGATCAGATCTTGTAACTCCCATGTTGCGCCGCCACCGGTCAGGGTTGAATTAGAACCGCTGCCCTGAGACGCTGGAGTTCGAGGGGCGAGGCTAGAACACACTTTAAAACCGCGGCACCCAGTGGAAACGTATGGGCAAATGTGGAAAAAATTTTGTGTCTTTATGTTTACCTGTGCTGCAGACACACCTCGACGCGACCGCATCATCTGAGAAGGAACAAGAAGGATCTTCTCAGGGCTTTACCCTGGTAGAGCTAATGATTGGCCTTCTTATAGTGGCGACCCTGACTGCCATTGCGGTGCCGTTGACCGCAGATTATATCCATCAGGCGAACGTGGCGCAGGCCATTGTGGAAATCCGTATGCTGGAAAAAGAGATCATCATATTTGAGATGGAAAGAGACAGGTATCCTGGGTGGCCGGATAATATGCTGGAGACCATGCAGG
>JBFFBS010000137.1:0-9505 GCA_041560295.1 Syntrophobacteria bacterium
AGGGGCTCGGCTGCCGTATTGTCCCAACCCCGCGCTCTGATAGGTCTGTTGACCGATGGCATGGGGACCGGAGCCTTGTTTCTGACTCTTGTTGGGTTGCTGGCGGTGATAGGAGCCGGTCTTTTTGCCGAATGGCTACTCATACGCTTGGCACATGACATTCACGAACAACTGCTTACCGCGGTGCCCAGGGGAGCACTACAAAAATTAGGCAATGTCTTGTGCCGATTGCTCCTCGACGGTCTAGGAGTTGGGTTTTACATACTGATCACCTTCGTGCTTTTTGTCATTTTATACGACAGGGGAACTGCCGCCTACGTTTTTGTTCTCACCTACTTGATCGTTAGCTACTATGTCCGGGTTCTGGTCTTTTTCGCCAGATTTACCCTCGCCCCAGCAAGATCCTCTCTCCGGTTGGTGCCCATGGCTGATGAGGATGCCCAATTCCTCTACCGCTGGTTTGTCCGTATCATAGCCTTACCAGCGGTTGTTGTAGGAGCAAGCAAGGTTATCGAAAGTATGGCGATCAGCGAAGATCTCCAACTATTGCTGTACAGTGCAGCGGGTCTCAGCGTTTTCTTATTACTCATCGTCATGATCTGGCAGAGCCGAGATAAAGTGGCCCAGGCAATCTGCCAGGAGGCTGCTGACGGAACTTGTGACCACTCTCCCCTGCGGGCTGGGTTTGCCAAAAGCTGGCATATTTTTGCCATTCTTTACGTGATTTTTGTCGGCTGCTTCTGGCAAATCGATGCCCTGATTGCAGGGACAGTCACGATTCTCAAACTCGTTTCCAGCCTTTTCGTTATTCCCCTCTTCCTTGGAATTGATCAATGGGGGCAGCGTTTGCTCAAGGTCGCCTCCGGTGAATTACCTAAGACCATAGATTTAAGCGGGGATGCTGAGCCGGACTCACTCGACGAATCCACACTTGATGCCGACGAGAAACCGGTTGTGCACACCTATGTGCCCTTTGTCAAACGGTTGTTCCGTATCGTCCTAGTGACGGCCATGTTTTTCCTGGTTCTCAGGCTGTGGGGCATTGACGTTTCAGTTACCCGGGTCTTCTCTTCAACCGTGCTCAGCGTGATTATGATTTTTCTGCTCGGCTTGATCGTCTGGGAGTATTCCAAGACCTTAATTGACAGAAAACTCCGGGAGGAATTTCCCGATGACGACGAAGAAATGGAAGAGGGAGGCGCCGGCGGCACCCGGAAGGGAACCCTGCTCATACTCCTGAGAAAGTTCGTCCTTGCTGTCCTGGTGGTAATAGTAACGATGGTTGTATTGTCGGAATTGGGTGTGGACATAGGGCCCATGATAGCCGGCGCAGGTATTGTTGGCCTGGCCATCGGTTTCGGCGCTCAGACTCTGGTCAAAGACATCATCTCTGGGGTTTTCTTCCTCATTGATGACGCCTTTCGCGTCGGCGACTATGTGGAAACCGCGGGACAGAGGGGTACCGTGGAACAGATATCTATACGCTCAATGAGGCTTCGCCATCACCGCGGCCCGGTTCACACTATACCTTTTGGGGACATGGGCTCAGTGACAAACTATAGCCGCGACTATCACATCATGAAGCTGAATATTCGGGTTCGTTACGACACCGATGTCGATAAAGTGAGGAAGATAATTAAAAAGATAAATAAAGAGATTCAAAATGACGAAAACCTCTCAGCAGGCTTGCTCGGCAAGATAAAGTCCCAGGGTGTGAGAGAAATGGATGATTCCGCCATGATAATGCGGATCAAATTCAAGACAATTCCCGGCCAGCAGTTCATAGTCCGCCGCGTAGTCTACCAGCGGGTTCAAGAGGCTTTCCGTGAGGCAGGCATCGAGTTCGCCCATCGCAACGTTACCGTATATCTGCCGCCGGAGACCGAGTCAGCCGAGTCTAAAGAAAAGAGCGAAAGCAAGGACAAGCCCTCAACCGCCTCCGACCAGAAAAGGCGGGAGGCAGCTGCCGCTGCGGCACTTGCCATAACCCAAGAGGAGGAAGCTCAAAAGGGTGGAGGGAAAGACGACCGCTGAAGTGATTTAAGATTGTAGATTTTAGATTGATGAATGAAAGGTTTCAGGTGTCAGGGAAGAAAAATAAGAAAGGCATGATGCCTTGTACCCTGAACCTTGAACCCTGTACCTCTACTCCTGTCTCCTGACTCCTGGATTCTTTAATTTTGGATTCTTTGATTTTGGATTTAAGGTTGTTGATCTCAGATTGAACTGGTCCGATTGCGCCCCTTTTTCTTGGCGCGGTAGAGAGCTTTGTCCGCCGCCTGGATCACCTGGGCCGGACTCCCATATCGTTCGTTCCGTTCGGCTACCCCGATGCTTATGGTGATCTTGACTCTTTTTCGAGGTCCCCCCACCCTTTTCGGGTTCTCCGGCTTCTTGCGGCGTCGATCACCACCGCGCACAATAAATCGGGTCTTTGCCACTTCTTTTCTCAATCTCTCAAGATGGGGCATAGTTTCGTTAACGCTCTTTCCTGGGAAGACAACAGTGAACTCCTCACCACCGTAACGGTAGGGCTTACCCCCGCCAGAGACCTGGGCGAACCTCGACGATATCAAGCGGAGAACCTGGTCACCAACATCGTGCCCATATCGGTCATTGAACTTCTTGAAAAAATCGATATCAAGCATTGCCACGCTGTAGTTGCCCGTCAGCTTGAGAAGGGCCTCGTCCAAAGCTCGCCTCCCAGGAATCCCAGTTAGCTCATCCCGAAATGCCATGCTGTGGGAGGTCTCAATCACAGAGACCACGAGTACCAGACCTGCGGTGGCGAAGTAGATGGTGGAAACGGCCCCGATCTTTCCCACAACCAGAGCAAAGAACACTGATAGCAGGGCCCAGAAAAAACCATTCTCTATGACGGTCTCGTGTCGAATAAAGCGAATAGCCAGGAGAAAGAAAGCTACACCGAAGGCCACTATGGCAGGCAGAGCCAGAGGCAAACGGGAGAGGACGTTACTGCTTCCAGGTTGGTAGTCGAGATAACCGGCTACACCTAGCTGCGGAAAGAAGCATATGACGTATACAAGTATTACTTGAAAAAAAATGATACCCAAACGGACAAGGCCGTGTACATTAACGATTCCCCGTTCTTGGGCAAAAGATAGGGCCACAAGATTCAACGGCAGCAGGAAGGCAATGGCGTTGTAAACTGCAAGCCCCATCCCTGCTGAGCCAGAGCTCCCACTGGAAAAGATCAGCAACGCTCTATCGGCAAGAGCCAAAATAAGAATAGCGAATACCAGGCGGCTGCGATTGAACCGCCAGCCGAGGAATATCCCGGCAGCCGCCACCAGACTTGGATAAATGTGCACGAGTGATGACACAGATTGTTTCAACGAACTAAACTGCAGCAGGATCACCGTCGCGAAAAAGACGAGCCCGCCCGGTACGACCAGGGTGAACAGAGATCTTATAACCACTGAATTCAACAGACTAAATTCCTTTCATAAGAGAATTGGCTGATGGAACCATGTTCTCGCGTCTCATATTACAGCCAATATAGAGGTCTGGAACTGGCGGGGAGGATTGCAATCCGCATGCCGAAAAGGCGAGGCAGTAATCAGGGGGCAGAGGGAAGATTGTAGATTGATGAATAAAAGGTTTCAGGTGTCGGGTGTCAGGTGTCAGGGAAATAAACAAGAAAGGCATGATGCCTTGTACCTTGAACCCTGTACCCTTTGCCGTGTACCCTAACTACTGGCTACTGACTACTGGATTCTTTGATTGTAGATTGGGGATGTCGGATGTGAGATGTGGGATGTGAGATATGCGATGTCGAATACTGTTAACCGCTTACTGCTCACTGCTTACCGTTTACTATTTAACGACTTTAGGGATTTGAGATATTCGATGGCTGCAATTTCTTGGCAGTGTGTTGCCATAAGGTCAGAAGCCGAACAGCAAGCATGGCAGTAATCAAGCGTGGAACCCAGAGCCAGAAAGCGCTTAGCCCCAAGGCCAAGAACAAAGCAGGATCTTCAACCAGAGCGTGATTAATGCCGATGGAAAGATGGAGTCCCTCCAGTTCTTCCCTTGCCAAGTGCCCCTCTTTGGCCTCCTCAACGATCACAGCCGCACCGTACGCTAAGCCGAAAATGGCCGCGGTCATCCAGAGAATCCCTGCTTTTTCACTCAGTCCCAAACATTTTAGTAAAGGCCGGCTCAATTTGACGATTTGGTTTATCCAGCCAAGGCTCTTTAATACTTCCAAGAGAATCAACAAGGTCATAATAATCACAAATATCTTCACGCAAAGCTGGGACATGGCCAGGAGCCACTTCCCCAGCATACCGCCAAAAGACGGCGACACAGAAACAGAAGTTTTGGCAACGAGCCCGGCTGTTGGGGTAACATCCAAGAAGCGAGCTGCAACCATAACCGTCAAGCTAGCGGCTATCAAGCGAAAGAGAGTAGCTTTCAAGGGATGGAGTCCTGATTTCCCTTGGATGACCCCTTCCTGAATCAGATTGTGGGCAATGAGAAGGAAGATGGCAATGAGGGTCATCTGCCCCTTGGTAAAAGGCAGAACTACCATGGCGGCAATTGCACCATAAATCCCGGTAAGTGTTCCGATCAGCAGAGGAAGAGCGGCCACAGCCGGCAAGCTGAGCCAGCTCATGATCGGTTGAATGAGGAAATTACCTTTTTCTATCCAGCCGCTCCAAGCCAGCACAGCGGTCAACAAGGATATGGGAACCAGAATCTTCATCATCCAGACAAAACCGCTCCACCCCTTGCGGGCACCAGCCAAGAAACCGCTTTTCAGGAGAGTTCGCCGAGTTTGCATGGTACGTTCACTACCTACTGAGTAAGAAATCCGGGCTCAAAGGACCCGGCTTTGGGCTGCATAAGGGAGCGGCTCAAGGCTTGAGGCATAGGGCACACGGCAAAAACAACAACAGAAAACTTATTTTCTCCTTACGCCTTGCGCCTTATGCCTTACCCCTTGGAGGTCGCACGAAGGTCAGGTTGTAGCACATGGTTAAGAAAGATCAAACCACTTTCGGGAAAATACGGCTGCTCCTTGACAGCTGGCTCTGTCCATGGATAGTTTAAAGAAAATCTTTTTCAGGAGGTAGATCCTTCAATGCTAAGTGGTGAATATATCTTTCAAGAAATTCTTGAGCAGGAAAGAATCGCTACCTTGCACCGTACACTCTCGGTGCCTGACTGGCCTGCGGCCGAAGGAAGAATTATCATCAGTGGCTCGGGGGATTCTCATTGCGCTGCCTTATTTGGCCACTGGCTGTTGGAAAAGCGTGGCCAGGTCTCAGGGCTGCCCTCTCTGGAAGCCAGCCAAACCGCCCAATACTTGAAACCAGGAGATCTCTTTATCGGCATCAGTGTCTCCGGCCGAACCGCACGGGTATTGGAGGGAGCAAAACGTGCTCTGGGCGAGGGCGCGCCGGTGGTGGCAGTTACTGATAATCTGCAGAGTCCCTTGGCACAGCTGGCCTCGGTGGTCTGGCCCATTTACGGTTCGCCTGCAGCGGACCTCAGCCAGACCAACTATAATGATGAACATGCAAAACAATATGTCGGTTATCACCACGATGTCGCCCAGACCAAAACATTTTGGGCAGTCCTTCTCACTCTCATCCGAGCGGCTGAAATCAAATTGGACTGGGAAACTCTTCTAGCCCACACCCGCCGTTTGCTGTCAGCCTCTTTCTATGATCCCCTCGTCAACAAAGCGGGGCTCTGGGCCCAGAGCGGCCAGACGTTCTTTGTAGGTAGCGGCTGGTTGAAAATCTTAGCCCGCCTTGGTTCTTATAAAATGTACGAGTTTAACCGGTTGGCTCACTTTACCGGCATTGAGGAATACTGTCACACCCATTATTTCATCACCCGCACCGGTGACACCATTGTTTTCCTTATTGCGGACCAGGACTCTGCCGCCCGAGCAGCAGAAATAGTCCCGGTTCTCATCGAACTCTTTGACGCCCGGGTAATCTGGATCCAGCCTGAATCTTTCTACCGTGCCCACCAGACCGGCAATTCTGACAACAGCTTTGAGGTGGTTAACTTGCCAGTCGCCAACGAATCCGTGCAGCAATTTCTCGATTTTGTCCTCGCTGTGCAGTGGGTCACTTACGCCATTGGCCGGGTTGATGCGGTGGACATCAATACCTTCCATGCCGGCTATGACACAGAGCGGTTGGTTGCCGGCACCCTGCAAACCATTCGCAAATCTGCCATTAGAGTACCCGGAGCCAAAACTAGGTCAAACGAATAAGATAAAAAAAACGGGTCCAAAGGACCCGAATTCAGGGTTTCAGGTGTTCCGCCGGATGCGGATCAGGTGTCAGGAAAGAAGAACAAAAAAGACTGAAACCTGAACACTGAAACCTGAAACCTCCTTTACTGATAAAGCGATTGCACTCTTAACGGGGCGTGTCGTCTGCCCCCCCTGCCTCGTAAGAACAGGTGTTAAAATCAATAGTGGCGCCGCATTTAGCACATGTGTGAGTCTTATTGAACTCGTCAGAGAATATCTCCTTCTCTGCTCCGCAGCCGTTACATTTGCAGACAAATGATTTGAGATCTTTAAAAGATTCGTATCCGGGGCAATTTTGTGGGGTCGTGCTCATGACAAATCTCCTCTCAGGTCTTTTAATTGTCAGGATCAATAGCTAAGAGCTACACAGGCCAAGGTCTGCCACACTCAGAAAGTTTAGCGGTCCGTTTGGCAAAAGTCCAGAGAAAACACGGGGGATTATTGCCGAATACAGAGGTACAACATTTGCATAGCATATTCGGGTGTATTTGTGGTATATTGCCAACTTATGAATTAGTTCGCTGTCATCACCCAAGCAGCAGCGGGAGGTGTTTAACCCCAGATCCGTTTCTTCGCAAGGAGGGTATCCGCATGTGTACTTTGAGGAGACAATCACTCATCTTTTTTCTGTTGGCAGCTGTTCTGCTGTTCACCTGGGCGGCATCTCCCGCCCTGGCCCAAGAGAAGCAGTACCAGTACATTGTCGGAGAAGACAGGAATGCAGCGTCTATGATGTTTGACTTGGTCCTGCTCAGACCTCTCGGCCTTGTGGCAACTGTAGTTGGAACTGCTTTCTTCGTCGTTTCTCTACCTTTCAGTGCATTAGGGGGCAATACTGGCGAGGCAGCAAAGAAATTGGTGGTGGAACCTGCCAAGTACACTTTTTCCCGTCCTCTCGGAGCGGAAGATTATTAACGAAAACCTCGCTCCTTAGACCGCCCGATTGTGAAAACACTTGTGGAGGAATATATTCCCTGCCCTCACATTTCCAATCCCTAGCCTTGCAGCTGGATCGTGAGCGTTGCTGGAGGGTTGTGCCATGTCGCCTTACGTCCACGGTTTGGATTCCGCAGTACGAAAGCAGTAGCCTATGAACATCCTGCAGGCTTTGTTTCTCGGCGTTCTGCAAGGCATCACTGAATTTCTTCCGGTCAGCAGCTCAGGCCATCTGGCGCTAACCCAGCATCTATTCGGTCTGCAAGAACCACAACTGTTTTTCGACGTGGCAGTGCATGTCGCTACCCTCATGGCAGTGTTCGTGGTCTTTCGTGCCGACCTCCTTTTGATGTTTACCGACTGCCTCAGGCTTTTCAGCCGCACTCCATCAGTCCCACTTGCCCCCGCTCCTACTGATTCAGGTAGCGGCGTAAGAATTGCGGTCATGATCCTGGTGGGTTCCCTGCCCACTGCCGTGGTCGGGTTGCTCTTGCGCGATGTCTTCCAGCGATTCTTTACCTCACCTGCCATAGTAGGTCTCTGCCTATGGATAACCGGGTTCTTCCTGGTGTTGAGTCGCTGGTCCCGCCAACACCGCAAGCATCTGGACAGCCCCAATGTACTGGACGCTTTGATGATCGGTTTGGCTCAGGGAGCCGCCATCAGCCCTGGAGTGTCACGCTCGGGGGTGACCATCGTCACCGGTTTGCTACTCGGCCTCAGGCCTGAAACGGCATTCCGCTTTTCCTTTCTCCTCTCCATTCCTGCCATCTTGGGGGCCCTCGCCCTGGAAATATTCCACCTCAATGGTAATTATCCAGAATGGCATATTGTGGCGGTGGGCTTTTTCTCCGCTTTTGCGGTGGGTTGGGTAGCTTTAACCGTACTACGGTCCCTGGTGGAAAGGGGAAAACTTTTTTATTTCGCCCCCTACTGTTTCGCGGTGGGGACTGTAGCCCTCGTTATTGCGCTCTTTTGACAGGAAGGTAATAGGTCATAGGTAATGGGTTATTGGATGTATCCTACCTATTACCCATAACCTATATCCCATAAACCTTAAATTAACGAATTATTGCCACGCGCTCTGCTTTATTGTCTTTGTGCTCTTTGTGGCATTCTTGGTGTAAAAACAGTGGTGGTTTGGAATTCTTTCGGTAGGCTTACAGTGAATAGTTAGTGTCCATCCGGAAACTCCGGAAGGCGCTAACCGGAGTTTCCGATTCATGAATGAGCAATTTGCCTCAAGGTCAAGGAACTCAAGGGATTACGCGTAGGCGTACTTTACGTACGGTGCACAAGAAATCCCGAAGATTGACGTAGAGATTGCGGCAAAGGGCCATTTATGGATGGAAACTAGTTAGATGAGTTCAACAAGATTCCTACGAACTGCGTAATGCACCAACTCGGCCGTGCTCTTGCACCCTAGCTTTAGGAGAATATTGGTACGGTGTGTGTCCAGAGTGCGAACGCTTATGTTGAGTGTCTTGCCAATCTCCTTCCTACTCTTCCCTTGTGCGATAAGTTTGAGCACCTCTCTTTCACGGGGCGATAGTTTGACCCGATCTTCTTTTTCATCGCTCTCGATGCAGCCATTGATATGTTCAGCTGATATAGATGGGCTTAGGAAACGCTCTCCCTTGCAGACAGCCTGCAGAGCCCCAAAAAGACACTGGGCGTCCATATCTTTCACCAGATAACCAGAGCCACCCGCTGCGAAAAATTGGGCAACAAACCCCTCGTCCTTGTGCATGGTCAGAGCCACCACTTTTGTATCTGGCAACTCCTCGAGGATCCGGCGCGTCGCCTCAATACCACTCATATCGGGCATGGAAAGATCCATGAGGATGATATCGGGTCGGCACTCCTTAGCTCGGTCAATGGCTGAGAGGCAGCTATCAGTACTGCCAATGACACAGAATTCTGGTCTCGCTTCGAGAAGCAGTTTCAGAGATTCTGCAAAAATGGTGTGGTCGTCAACGAGAAAAACGTTATGTTTTCGCATTGGTCCGATGTGGGCTCTAGCCCGGATGTCTCACGGCATCCGGGCTAATTTACATGGTTTTCGACCATCACTCTGGGAAGAATATAATGCACCCTTTTTAGTAGCAAATTTCAGGGCCTCAGGTCAACAAGAATCACATTGACACTGCTCCGACATCTTGATATATAATGGGAGGTTACAGCGGTTGGGGCTGTAGCTCAGTTGGGAGAGCGCTTGAATGGCATTCAAGAGGTCGTCGGTTCGATCCCGATCAGCTCCACCAAAGTTGA
>JBFFBS010000138.1:0-9463 GCA_041560295.1 Syntrophobacteria bacterium
ATCATTGGCCTTTTCCTCATCTTCTTCTGGCTTCCCATCGATAATAGCCGGTTTGCCGGTGCGGTCATTGAGTCCCTGGCCCTGGTCAAATGGTATGCGCAAGAACACGTTCTCTTATGTCTGGTGCCGGCCTTTTTCATTGCCGGTGGTATTGCCTGCTTTGTGTCGCAAGCAGCGGTAATGAAATATCTGGGCCCTGCTGCGAAAAAGGTTCTTGCCTATGGCGTGGCCTCGGTCTCCGGTACCATTCTGGCTGTCTGCTCGTGCACTATTCTGCCCCTGTTTGCCGGCATATATCAACGGGGTGCGGGTTTGGGGCCGGCCACCGCCTTCCTTTATTCTGGACCTGCCATCAATGTCTTGGCCATAGTACTAACAGCAAGAATACTAGGAGTTGCCCTTGGTACTGCTCGGGCGGTAGGGGCAATACTCTTCAGCATCGTCATCGGCCTACTCATGCATCTCTTTTTTTTAAAAGAAGAGCAGGCGAAACTGGAGGCAGCTGTTCACCTGCCTGCCCCTGAGGTGGAGCGGTCCCTCTGGCAGAACATTATCTATTTTGCAACCATGGTAGGAATTCTGGTGTTCGCCACCTGGGGAAAGCCTGCAGTAGAGGTGGGGCTGTGGAATGCTGTCTATAGTGTTAAATGGTTTGTCACAGGGTTGTTTGCCGCAATTCTCGGTGCAATCCTTATTCTGTGGTTTCGGGTGAAAGCAGCAAAAGTGGCCCTTAGCGGAACGGTTGTGCTTGTCCTGGCCTTGGTATTTCCGCATGAGCCACTTATCGCTTTTTCTGCGGGGATCGTAGGGTTGACACTCCTGACTACTACGACCAGAGGTGAGACAGAAGAATGGTTTCTCTCAAGCTGGGATCTTGCCAAACAGATACTGCCGCTCCTTTTCGCGGGCGTACTGGTTGCAGGGTTGTTGCTGGGAAGGCCAGGACAAGAGGGGCTAATCCCGGCTAGCTGGGTAAGCGGCCTGGTAGGAGGCAATTCCTTGGGAGCAAACCTCTTCGCCTCGGTGGTTGGTGCTTTCATGTACTTCGCAACGCTAACCGAGGTGCCAATTCTACAGGGTCTTCTGGGTGCCGGCATGGGCAAGGGCCCAGCGCTGGCCCTGCTTCTTGCCGGACCGGCCTTGAGCTTGCCCAACATGTTAGTAATTCGGAGCGTGATTGGCACCAAGAAAACCCTTATTTTCGTCTGTCTGGTGGTGATAATGTCGAGTATCAGTGGCCTGCTATTCGGCGCATACTTTGCCTGATAACGGTCAGGGTTGAGCTGCCAAGCATAGGGCATAGAGCATAGGGGAAAATTTCGAATTTCGAATTGCGAATTGCGGATTTAGAAAGGGCAGTAGGAAAAGGGAGTAAGGATCTAAGGGCAGGTTTCAATTAATGTTTCTTTTCCCCGACACCTGAAACCTGACACCTGAAACCTGACACCCGACACCTGAAACCTCAAACCTGAGAACTGACGGCTATAATACGGGAGCTTACATTATGAATATCAAAGTATTGGGTCCTGGTTGTCCAAAATGCCACACTTTGGAGAAGAACACCCGGGAGGCGGTAAAAGAACTGGGCCTCGAGGCTGAAGTGAGCAAGGTCACTGATGTGAATGAGATTGCCGGTTACGGGGTATTCATCACTCCTGGCCTGGTGGTGGATGGTGAGGTCAAGCTTGCGGGCAAGGTGGCGACAAAAAACCAGATTAAGAAGATTCTTAGCGAATAGAACTCGCTGTCAGCAGTCCGTGATCAGAAGGCGCTAAGCGCAAAGCGCAGAGCGCATAGCGTAATGTCAGCAGGCAAAGTACAGCGGGCAGGGGTCGGATTGCGGATATGAGATGTGGGATGTGAGATATGGGATTCGGATTTTGGATTTTTTGGCTGAAAGCTGACGGCTGAAAGCTGATAGCTAAATACAAACGGCTAAACTGACTCAACCGGTTAAACGAAGCAAAGGGATTTACTGTGGCGGAGCAAAACGAAGTAGTTAAAATCAAAGTTGGCCAATTCTCCGTAGGAATCGTGGGCTTGAAGGCTGTGTTGGAGGAGGCGGTCCAGGAGAACCTCTCTTCGGATGATGAGGTGGCCGAGTATCTGTTTGAACATCTGCAATCAAAGAACTACATTCCGCCACGTGCTCAAATGGATTACAGGCTGGCGTTTTTGCGAGAGTATAAGAAATATATGGGTGAGCCAGTTGAGGTCGAAGAACAACAAACCCTGGAGGTCAGGGTCCTGGGTCCTGGCTGCCCAAACTGTGATAAGCTGGAGCACATGGTTTATAGGATAATGACGGCTGAGGGAATTGCTGGTGATGTGGAACACATTAAAGATCTAAACAAAATTGCAGCTTATGGTATGGTGGCGACGCCGGCGTTGATGATAAATGGTGAAGTGAAGAGTGTCGGCCGCTTGCCGCGAGAGAGTCAGTTGCGCCAGTGGTTGTTAGAGGCGAAGGGGAAGGGGTAGATTGCGAATTGCGAATTTCGAATTTCGAATTTCGAATTTAGAAAAAAGCAGTAGGAAAGCAGTAGGAAAAGGGAGTAAAGATTTAGAAGTCAGGTTTCAGGTTTCAGCTTTTGCGTTTTTTTCCTGACACCTGACACCCGACACCTGAAACCCTAAGATTTGTTGCTTAGGATTTGTCCTTTGGACTCCCACCCCTCGGGCGGGTTCCCAGTTTCGGGTTGCGGATTTAAGAAAAGCAGCAGGCATGGAGCTTAGAGCATCCACGGTGAGCAATCTACCTTAAGGATTGGAGGAACGCTGATGTTACAAAAACTACTTACGATTTCACTGATTCTAGTGTCGGCTGTTTCAATTTCTTATGCTGACTCCTCGCCGAATATGCAGGAGGGTACCTGGGAGATTACCACGAGAATGGAGATGCAGGGAATGACCACGAGCATGCCGCCGGTGACATACACCCAGTGTTTGACAAAAAAGGATTTTGTTCCTCAGGGTTCTCAGCAACAGGAGGAGTGCCAAATCACTCAAAGCAAGGTGGTCGGAGATACCGTGACCTGGGTCATGAAGTGCCACGGCCACGGCGGTGATGCGATAGCTAACGGCAAAATAACTTACAAAGGAAACCGCTTTGAAGGTACGGTCGAGATGTCAATGGACTATTCAAACATGAAAATGGTAAATCACATCAGCGGCCAACGGATTGGAGATTGTAAGTAGTTGCAACTGATGGAGATGTATTGCTGTGAGGTTGATTGTTTTCGGTGATGTTCATGCAAACATAGTGGCCCTGGAGCGCTGCTACCAGGAAGCAAGGCGTCATGAACCGGACAGGATTTTTCATCTGGCCGATCTGGGAGGCTACGCGCCTTTTGTAAATGAGGTCACCGAGTTCATGATCGAGCACAGGATAGAGGGTGTTCAGGGGAACTATGACTTCAATGTGGCGCATGAAACTGAGAATTGCGGCTGTAAATACGACGATCCCGTGCAAGCGGAGTTGTCCCATGTCTCCTTTGAGTGGACCAAGGCTCATACCAGTTCTCAAAACAAGAAATACATGAAAGAGTTACCGTTCTCCATACGGCTCGATGCAGCAGGAAAAAGAATTCACATATTCCATGCCACACCTGTGGCCAACAATCTCTACTGGTATGAAGAGAGAAGTGATAAATTCTACCGTCGGATGACAAAGAAGGCTGATGCCGACCTACTGATTTTCGGACATACCCACAAACCGTTCAGGCGGGAACTTGACGGTACGGTATTCATCAATGCCGGTAGTGTGGGCAAACCCAAAGACGACAACCCCCAGACCGGATTTGTTCTTATTGATGTGGATAATACTGAAGTCAAAAGCCGATTCATACGGCTTGACTACGATGTGGAAAAAGTTGCTTCAGCCATCATTAAAGCTGGACTTCCGCCCCTGTTTGCGGAGAAACTACGGGTCGGTGCAGGGTAGAACATGTAAAGGGTGGGAAATGCCCACACTGTATGAGTAGGCACCAAGCACCGGGCAGAGTGTAGATTGCGGATTTCGGATTGCGAATTTCGGATTTTTTACTTGGTATTTCTCATTTCTTCATTGGAGATAAGATGTTGAAGTTGTATTCAAAGGTGTTTTTCAATGTTCGATGATAAATGTGCAATGGCTAATGCCCAATAACCAATAACCCATTACCCCTAACCAAACTTTAGGCATTTCAATAACCGTGGTGTAATCACTGAGCTGTGTCTGGCATGACGATTGCCGGTGTTTTAAAAATCTGTTCGCCAATCTGGTATGATAATTGTCTCGTTCCCCTTTGCTAGATGATGGGCAAACACCAGGAGAATGAACCATGACTAAGTCTATTGAAGAGGTCACCCTGCTTAGTGAACAGGACATTTTCCTCTTCAACGAAGGGAGTCATTTCCGCTTGTACGAAAAGCTCGGATCCCACCTGTTATCTGCAAGAGAAGGGCAGGGGACATACTTTGCAGTCTGGGCACCAGATGCAGAACAGGTGACCGTTATCGGCGACTTCAACGACTGGAACAAGACGAACCATCCGCTGAAGCCCAGGGACCGCTCTGGGATCTGGGAAGGGGTTATACCTGAGGCAGTTAAAGGTGCACGATACAAGTATCATATTGTCTCTCGTTACAACGACTACCGGGTGGACAAAGCCGATCCGTTCGCTATCTACAATGACACGCCCCCAGAGACGGTCTCCATCGTCTGGGACCTGGAGTACACCTGGAATGATCAGGCATGGATGGCCAAGCGGGGCAGCCACAACTCGTCAGACGCTCCCATATCCATCTACGAGGTCCACTTGGGCTCGTGGATGCGCGTGGCCGACCAGGGCAACCGCTGGCTCACCTATAGAGAACTCGCCGCCAAATTGGCAGAATATGTCCAGCAGATGGAGTATACCCATGTGCAGTTTCTTCCGGTTATGGAGCATCCTTTTTATGGCTCCTGGGGCTACCAGACGAGAGGATACTTCGCGCCCACCAGTAGGCACGGAACCCCCCAGGATTTTATGTATTTGATAGATTGCTTGCACCAGCACGATATTGGTGTAATTCTGGATTGGGTGCCATCGCATTTCCCAACCGACGAGCATGGAATCGGCTATTTTGACGGCACCCATTTGTATGAACATTCTGATCCCCAAATAGGGTTTCACCCCGATTGGAAAAGTTTTATTTTCAACTATGGACGGTCCGAGGTACGCAGCTTTCTTATAAGCAGCGCTCTCTTTTGGCTGGAAACCTACCACGCTGACGGCTTACGCGTTGACGCAGTTGCTTCCATGCTCTATCTCGACTACTCCCGCGAAGAAGGCGAGTGGATTCCAAACGTATATGGTGGCCGCGAGAACCTTGGTGCTATCTCTTTTCTACGCCGTCTCAATGAAGAGATTTACGACACCTACCCTGATGTTCAGACCATAGCAGAGGAATCAACTTCCTGGCCCATGGTTTCCAGGCCTACCTATGTGGGCGGTCTCGGCTTCGGTATGAAGTGGGACATGGGCTGGATGCACGACACCTTGGTCTTCATGTCCAAGAATCCCATCTACCGGAAATATCACCATAACCAGCTGACCTTTAGACTCTTGTATGCCTTCAATGAAAATTTCGTTTTGCCGCTGTCGCACGATGAGGTGGTGCATGGAAAAAGCTCGCTCTTGGGGAAGATGCCGGGAGACGATTGGCAGAAATTTGCTAACCTACGACTTCTGTTTGGACACATGTACGCTCAACCAGCTAAAAAGCTCCTGTTTATGGGGGGTGAGTTCGGCCAGTGGCGAGAGTGGTATCACGAAGAGAGCTTGGATTGGCATCTGCTTGAATTTCCATCGCATGCAGGATTGCAGCGATGGGTGAAAGAATTGAATCGGACGTACCGCACTGAGAAGGCTCTCTATGAACTCGACTTCGATCCGGCAGGCTTTGAATGGATCGACTGTAATGATACTCAGCAAAGCACCCTCAGCCTCTTTCGCAAAAGTAGATCCACGAATGAAATCATACTCGTCGTTTTAAACTTCACCCCGACGCCCCGGTATAACTACCAAGTTGGGGCACCCAGAGGGGGACTTTGGCAAGAAATCCTCAATAGTGATGCTGAAGAATACGGTGGTAGCGGTCATGGCAATTTCGGTGGGATTGAAGCCGTTCCCATTGAAATACACGGCCGGCCATACTCTTTGAAACTCACCCTGCCACCTCTGGGGGCAGTCTTTTTTAAGAGTGAGGGGGAGAGTTGAGATTGAAGATTTAAGATTTGGGATGTGAGATGTGAGATGTGGGAAGTGGGATAAAGATTTGTCGTTAGCTGCGTACTGCGCACTGCTTACCGCTTACTATTTAAAATTTGACAACGGACAACGGACCACTGAAAACGGACAAAGATAATATGGAACGTTATATCTGCATCCACGGCCACTTTTATCAGCCGCCACGGGAAAACCCCTGGCTCGAGGTAATTGAGCAGCAGGATGAGGCCCACCCGTATCACGACTGGAACGAGAGAATTACGGCAGAGTGCTACGCGCCCAACTCGACCTCCCGCATTCTAGACCAAGAGGGGCGGATAGAGAAGATCGTGAACAACTACGCCAGAATCAGCTTTAATTTTGGCCCAACCTTGTTGAGTTGGTTAGAGGTCAATGACCCAGAAGTGTATGGAGCAATCGTGGAGGCTGATCGTCAGAGCCAGCAGAGATATTCCGGACACGGTTCAGCCTTGGCTCAGGCATACAATCATATGATTCTACCGCTGGCAAACAGGAGGGACAAATACACCCAGGTTTTATGGGGCATAAGAGATTTTCAGTATCGCTTTGGCCGCGAACCAGAAGGCATGTGGCTTCCTGAGACCGCTGTTGATCTGGAAAGCTTGGAAATACTAGCTGAGTTGGGCATTCGATTTACCATTCTTGCTCCGAGGCAAGCTCTGAGAGTGAAACAGATGCATGGAGGGGAATGGGTGGATGTGGGTAGAGAAAGAATCGACCCCACCATGGCCTACACACTTCGACTGCCTTCAGGGAGAACTATTGCCATATTCTTTTATGACGGGCCGATGTCTCGTGCCGTGGCCTTCGAAAGAGTATTGAAGGATGGAGAGGCGTTTGCCAGAAGACTACTAGATAGTTTTTCAGACGATCGTGACTGGCCGCAGCTGATTCACATTGCCACGGACGGTGAGACGTACGGCCACCACCATCGTTTCGGAGACATGGCCCTCGCCTTTGTCCTGAATTACATTGAGACCAAAGAGTTGGCCCGTCTCACTAATTATGGTGAATACCTTGCGCTACATCCTCCCACTCACGAAGTTGAAATATTTGAAAACTCTTCCTGGAGTTGTTCTCACGGGGTCGAGCGATGGCGCAGCGACTGTGGTTGTCATACTGGTTGGCACCCGGAGTGGAATCAAGCCTGGAGGGTTTCTTTACGAGAATCTTTAGATTGGCTACGTGATGCGGTTGCCGCTGACTTCGAAAACAAGGCAAATGAGCTTTTACATGATCCCGGGTCAGCGAGGAATGACTACATTGCAGTGGTTTTAGATCGTTCGTCGGCAGTCATAGATGAGTTCCTGACAAAGCATGCCCGACGGTCGCTTTCTGATACGGATACGGTCACGGTCCTCAAGCTCCTGGAGCTGCAGCGCCATGCCATGCTCATGTATACCAGCTGCGGCTGGTATTTTGACGATCTGGCAGGAATTGAGACGGTTCAGGTGATGAGCTACGCAGCCCGCTGCCTGCAACTCGCCCAAGAGCTCTTTGGCCATAGCCTGGAGTCTGACTTTCTTGAAATACTGGGGCGGGCTAAGAGTAATCTGGCCAAAAAAGGTGATGGCCAGCAACTTTATGAACGGTTGGTACAACTCTCAAGGTTCGACCTGGCCAAGGTTGGTGCTCACTACGGAGTGGGAACGCTGTTCAATGATTATCCTGAGCAGGCGAAGGTATACTGTTACACTGCTGAAAACAAGGATCGACAAATCCACGAGGCTGGAAGAGCCAGCTTAGTTTTGGGGAAAACCAGGGTTACTTCGGATATCACCCTGGAGTCCGCCGCATTCGGTTTTGCCGTTCTCCATTTGGGTGACCACAACCTCAGCGCTGGCGTACGCGAATTTCCAGATCAGCATTCCTATGATCTAATGGTCAAAGATGTGTCCGATGCTTTTGCCTCAGCTGATTTCACCGAGACACTTCGAGTTTTGGACAGAAATTTCGGTGAATTTGTATATTCTCTCAAGTCTCTCTTTCCCGATGAGCAAAGAAGAATACTAAAGCTCATGTTAAAAACGACGCTGGAGGAAACTGAGGCTGCCTACCGTCAGCTTTACGAAGATCATGCCCCTCTGTTGCAGTTTCTCAAAGATACGGGCAGCCCACCGCCCAAGGCCTTTTACGTGGCTGCAGAGTTGGTTTTGAATGCAGATCTCCATCGAAGTTTTCAAGATGACAATCTTGATCTGAACCGAATCGAGTATCTTCTAGAAGAGGCTCAACTGGAGGATGTTTCCCTGGACTTCACATCCCTGGAGTACAGTTTCAGAAAAGCTCTCGAGCGGTTGGCCAAACGACTCGCTGCTGATCCCGGCGATTTTGGCATGCTGCAAAAACTGGAGGCCACAACGACGCTGGTGAGTCGACTGCCTTTTCAAGTGGATGTGTGGAGGGTCCAGAACATCTGCTACGAAATGCTGCAAACCACCTATGAAGAATATCGGGCGCGGGCGGAACAAGGGCTCGAAGAGGCGAGGACATGGTTGCGACATTTCAACACAATTGCTCAAAACCTAACCGTACGAGTATGATCGTATCTACGCTTGCACTCGCGCCTCATCGTAACGTGGTGAAATGTCCCGGTTAGCAGAAATGATAAGGGATGGAGACCAAGAAAATGCCCCCAGCAACCGAACCGGGCGCGGATGGCTGATGGGGGCAAGGGACACCGAGCGAGGCGAAAGAAACCTCACTCGGAGACGACTCTATCACAAACTAGCGGTTCCCTGTCAATCAAAAAAACCACCATTTTCGGTAATTGTGGGAGTGAGAAAAGAGTGAGAATTGGCTATTGCAATGAAAAGACGCAACGGACGACTACAAACCGAAGGCTGAGACTCATGCTTGCCTTGCACGTCTACGCCGAGGTCTGCTGAAGCTTGTCCAGATCCTTTTTTGGAGCAATGGGAAAAGCCCACTGATTCTTGCACTTCTTGCTGCAAAAATAATAGACTCCGGCATCGCTGTAGAGGAGCGTGGACAATTCATCTTGGTGAACAATCCTTAATGTCTTTTTGCAATGCATGCAGATGAGTTTCATTGCGGCTAGACCTCCTTCAACTGCTTCGATGCTATCCTCCGACCAATGTTGCGCCGAGGTTGGTCTGCGGCAACAAGGTCAAAGAAGATCTGAAAACTCAGCTCGGTCACTAGGAAAATGCAAGAGTAGTGCCAGGAAA
>JBFFBS010000139.1:0-9419 GCA_041560295.1 Syntrophobacteria bacterium
AGCACTCGACGCCAAAACAACATCGCTACCCAACTGCATCTCATAACAATATCCTCTCCCTCACGAGTGTCTCCTGCCCCATTTCTCCTAGTTCTCCTGTGGTAACGGCCAAATATGCGGGCTTTGATGAAACATCCGGGCTAGGGATTTTTAGAAAATCTAGTAAAATAATATATTTTCCTATTGACCTTAGATTTTTTAGGATTAAAATTAGTGGTCAGCCCGCCCTTATAGAGTAACTCCTTTCGAATGGGAGTTGCTCTCACTACTGAATAACCAAGAACCAAGTCAGCCAAAAAAGGTTGAGGGTAAATGCTATGGATACTATGACACCCAACAGTGAGCTACGTAAAGTTATTGAAACCGCTACCCGGTCCGCCAGCAACCTTTGCTGGACTT
Organism: Syntrophobacteria bacterium; assembly: GCA_041560295.1. Taxonomy (GTDB): domain Bacteria; phylum Desulfobacterota; class Syntrophobacteria; order BM002; family BM002; genus BM002. Next base: position 400 of record JBFFBS010000139.1, read on the forward strand.
GCGGCACTTGTGACAACGAATGCCCCGTGAACCTCGCCAGCAACCGCCTTTCCCCCCGGAAGATTGTAAGAATGGCGAATATGGGATTTTTCGATGAATTACTCTCCATACCAGAAATTTGGTACTGTCTGACGTGTCAGCGTTGTCTCGACGTCTGTCCAAACGGCGTGAAGCCTGCGGAAGTGATCCGATTTATTCGGGAAGAATCTGTGCGTCGTCAAATCGTCAAATGGGAGACACTGCAGGACTACGAGAAGCTTTTTGGCCGTTTCCAGCGCGTCCGTTGGCACGCCACGGTCCGCTGCATCCAGGGGGAACTGGACACCGTTACCGATGAACAGTGGTATGGTTGGCTGGATACTCCGGTGAAACTGCCGGGAACTAAGATAACTCCCAAGGCATCTTCCAGCGGGACAGTGTATTTCCGCCAGGCGGCCGATTCCAATATAACGCTTTGCCTGACGTGCAGCGAATGCACCAACTGCTGTCCGGTATTTCATGAACGGTCGGTTTTTGATCCCCAGGCTACGATCCGCATGGTGAACCTGGGCCTTACAGAGGAACTCCTGCGTTCGCCATCCATCTGGCTTTGTATCGGTTGCGGTCGCTGTAGTAAAGCCTGTACCCAGACGGTCAAAGCGCGCGAGCTTATCGACCGTCTGCGCCAGATGGCCATCGATGGTGGATACGTAAACCCACGCCTGCCTTACAAACTGAAAAAGGCCGAAAAATTACTGTATCCGAGATTGCTGGACGAAATCGATGCATGTTTTGGATTTTCCAGTGGGAGGATACTGCTTTCTGATATCGCCTGAGTAGGTACATCTTTCAGTTCAGGTGTTTGCAATTCTTGGCGGCGAATCGAATCTATCTCTAGCCAGCACTATATCGATAGGATATCTGCTCCGCTCCCCTCTGTGGTGCGCCGTCCATCTCCGCCAAACCAATTGAGACTCATGGCATAGTTCCTGCACTTTGAAGTAAGCTGCTGAACTGGGTTGGTAATGGTTGTTTTTAGGGAGTTATCCATGAAGAAATTCTTGCTGGTTCTCTTTACCTTCGCTGCAATTGGCTGCGCCCACGCGCCTGATTATCCTCTGCCCGACAAGCCTGAGTTCTCCACAGACGAAGGGAGAGACTGCGCTATTAAATGTCAGACAATACACGATGAGTGCACATCGCCTGCCTCCGCATGCAACCAAGATCTCGACCAGTGTTACCAGCTTTGCAGGGAACTGTTAGAATAGCCTCGGTATATCTGAAGCTCCACTCCACCCTTCACTTTACTAACCTGCAAGCCGATTGCTGGAAGTTCTCTCATCTTCCGACCTCCACTTCACAACTCAGCGTCGGGAAAACAGTATTAAAGCGTCTACCATTTATTCTTAAGCATTACAGAATATTTCAAGGTTTTTTGTTGCAATACCTTGAAAAATCGCTATACTCCCTAGTCTATGAGCAAAGCAGTGGTTTCATTCAAAATCGACTCCAGAATAAAGGAAATCCTCCAGAAGTTAGCAGCAGAGGATACCCGCACCCTCAGCAATTATCTTGTGACCATCATTCAAGACCATCTCAAAGCCAAAGGCATATTCTGGGGAGCGGAAGAGCAGCACGAGGAAAACGAGAAAGAAGAAAGCGCGATTCGTTTCTCTAGCAAGAATATCACTCCTCCACCTACTGATGACCATTAAACCGGATATTTCATGAACTCGGGTTCAGAGAATCAAGTTCTAGAGCTTCAAATGCTTCCAGGATAAGATCGATCTGAGATAGCTTGGTTTGAGTTCCAACTGCACTATCTTGAGGCCGGCCCATGTTGAAAATGCTACAGCGAGCGCATTCCCCGTAGCGACACGACTTGAGCTCGTCGACAAGTCTTGCTGCGGGGTTCGCGAGCGAACTACAATAAAATGGAATCACTTCCTTACATTTCGAAGATTCCCTGTCCCGCCTTGGCGGGACTGCAGGGAGCTTCAAATGGCGGGTTTGGCAACGAGGAGAATGATGGCTGAGAGAATCTGGCACCATTTCTATGATGAGGGTGTTCCTTTCGAAATCGAACCACCTGAGGAGCCTCTTTTTATTCAACTGGAAAAAACGGCTCTAGAGTTTCCTCAGGTCGTTGCTACTGATTTCATGGGAGCCCGTCTTACTTACCGGCAATTGGCCGAGCAGGTAAAGCGATTTGCCTCCTCCCTAAGTGCTATGGGTGTCGAGCCCGGTGACCGGATAGCCATTATGCTGCCCAATTGTCCGCAAATTATTATCGCCTACTATGCCGCCCTCAGCATTGGCGCCGTGGTGGTAATGACCAATCCCATGTACGTGGAGAGGGAGATGGCCCATCAGTTTGGTGATGCTGGGGTAAAGGTGCTGGTGGGCTTGGATCACTTCATGCCGCGGATCGAGAACATCTGGAAAGAGACACCCGTGGAACAGCTCATCATCACCAGCATCAGGGATTACCTTCCTTTTCCACTAAACGTGCTCTATCCTCTGAAAGCGAGAAAACAGAAGCTGAATCTGAGAGTGCCTTATGGAGAGTCTGTCCATTCGTTTAAGAGCTTGGTGAGGAACAGCCCTGGAAACCCGCCCCGACCAGAGGTGGCTATGGATGACCTGGCCCTGCTTCAGTATACCGGGGGAACCACGGGCATAGCCAAGGGTGCCATGCTCACCCATCGCAACCTCATGGCCAATGTGATTCAGCTCATTGCCTATTGCCCGTTCAAACGCGGCCAGGAACGACTTCTCTGTGTGGCCCCATTCTTTCATGTGCTGGGCATGACCGTGCTCATGAATTTTTCCGTTTGTATGTCCGCTTCGATGATCTTGCTGCCTCGCTTCGAGATCAATAACCTTCTCAAGACCACCGTGAAGACCAGACCAACCATTGCGGTCCTGGTCCCAACGATCTTTGCGGCCATGGTCAACAACCCTGAGATAGCCAGATGCGATATCTCCTCGATCAACTACTGTTTCAGCGGTTCGGCTCCCCTGCCGATAGAAATCATGGATCAATTTGAGGAGATTACCGGCGGTATTATCTTGGAGGCCTATGGTCTTACCGAGGCATCACCCGTGACCCACGCCAACCCTATTCAAGGCAAACGAAAGCCGGGAAGCGTTGGTATTGCCTTATCCTCAACAGACGCCAGGATCATGGACCTGGAGAGCGGCACCAGGGAGTTGCCTGTGGGCGAACCCGGAGAACTGGTGGTGAAGGGGCCTCAGGTCATGAAAGGCTATTGGAATAGGGAGGAAGAAACCGCGGAAACCCTCAGGGATGGCTGGCTGTATACTGGGGACATAGCCTATATGGATGCGGACGGCTACGTTTTCATCGTGGATCGCAAGAAAGACATGATCATTGCCGGGGGCTATAATGTCTACCCGCGGGAAATTGATGAAGTGCTCTACGAACACCCCAAGATTGCCGACGCAGTGAGCATTGGTGTTCCAGATGCTTACCGAGGTGAGACTGTGAAGGTATTCGTTGTGGTAAAACCTGAAGAAACCCTTACCGAAGAAGAAGTTATAGCTCACTGCAAGGAGAAACTAGCAGCCTATAAGGTTCCCCGCCTGGTTGAATTTCGTCAGGAACTTCCCAAGAGCATGGTGGGAAAGGTGCTTCGCAAGGAACTCCGTGCCGAAGAATCCCGTACCATGGAGGGGGAGGGCGAACCCGGATAGGTGATACTTTGTTAGCAGGCAAGGGTCCCCCTTTTGTCATAGAAGGAACGTCATACTTCTGTACCAATCCCCGCTTTTCACTCCGGTTAAAGAAACATCTCATTTTGAAGATTGACAAATTCTCATTCTGGTCGTATCGTTTTTGTAATTAATCTGCAGCCTTGCTTTTAACTTGTGCTGCATTTAGCCCGGGTATTTCATGAATTACCTGCTGGGACCGCGGATATGACCGTCCTTCCGGGCGTCCTCAGGTGTCGGACCCTGCGACGTACCGTTCAGGTACGCCTCGGGTCCAACCCCCTGCGGTTGCCCAGTGGCGCAGCCCTCTCCACGGTCTCGCGACAGCAATTCATGAAATATCCGGGCTAGCGGGTTTCGACAACCCAATGATCAGTTGGGTCTAAACTGCTTTGTGTGGCTAGAAGAAACCTGACACAGTAACCTGAGAGAGATGGAAAGGGTTTATCATGAATAGCACGAGAATAGTAAGCTTTATTAGCTTGATTCTGATTGTAGTGATATCGGTGGCTGGGGTTGCCCTGGCAGAAGAGAGGCTGGTACCAAAGATCGAGAACTTTATTATTCTCGTAGATCATTCCGGCTCAATGTTTCTGACCAACCAGGGTGCGACTCCAACGAGAGCGAAACAAGCCAAGGATATACTGTCTGGTATGAACAGACGTATTCCTGAACTGGGCTATGTGGGTGCAATTCAGATATTTCCACCGAGTAAAACCCTGATTGGGCCAGAAAAATACAATCGTAATTCATTTGGAGGTGCTATTGAAAACCTCCAAGAAAAGGGGAAAATTTTTGGAAACCAGACACCCTTAGGAAGGGGGATTGTAGATCTAGGCGAAGTTCTGAAAGGTATGGTTCGAGGGAAGACGGCGATTATCATTTTCTCCGATGGTGAGGAGAACTTGGATATAGAAGCATTGAAAGCACGAGAGTCAGTGAGCGCTGAACAGCGAGAAATAAATTTTCACACGGTTTCTTTTGCGGACAAGAAAGAAGGAAGAACGGTTCTTGAAGAAATCAGCAGAGTAAGCGATGGCATCTCCGTTGAGGGAGGTGCATTAGCTTCTGATGAAGTTGCACTAGATCGTTTTGTCAAAGACGTTTTTTATGATGTAGAAGTTCTCTTGGACAGTGATGGCGATGGGGTGGTGGACGAGAGGGATCAATGTCCCAATACGCCGAGAGGGATTACCGTGGACGCACGGGGTTGCCCACCGGACAGTGACGGTGATGGCGTGCCTGATTATCTAGATCGGTGTCCTGGCACCCCGCCGGGGGTGGCTGTAGACAACGCTGGTTGTCCTTTTGATAGTGATGGTGACGGGGTAGTTGACCATCTGGACAAATGCCCCAATACTCCCAGGGGAGCTACGGTAAACGAGGCAGGGTGTTGGAGTCTCGAGGCGACGGCCTTATATGATAGCAACAGCTCTTACATAAGGGCTGAGGCCTATCCATTACTAGATGAGGTGGCTATTATTTTGGAGAAAAATCCCGCAATGGAGGTTGAAGTCCAGGGGCATACGGACAACAAAGGGACCGCAAAATACAATCAGTGGTTGTCTGAAAAGCGCGCCCAGAGGGTGAAGGATTACCTGGTGAGCAAAGGTGTTGATCCCAGTCGGCTTGCGGCCAAGGGATATGGCCTTACACAGCCGGTGGCATCGAATGGTACCGAGGAAGGACGGGCTCAGAATAGGAGGGTGGAATTAAAACGACTTCGTTAGGCCCTAGCCCTGATATATCATGAATCAATTGCTTCAGCGAAACGGCAGGGTCAGTAAGGCCCTGCCCCTTTCTCAAAATCCTTGCTACTCGACGAAATGAAAGGGGATCTCACATATGTCTCACCCAAAAGAAAGAAGAGAGTATCCTAGGGCTCAAGCAAAATGGGCTGTGACTTTGCTGATCGCCGAAACTGAAATCGAAGGGGTAATAGAGAATTTCACTCCCAAAGGGTTGTTTGTCTCTTGTGACCAGTTCCCACAGATAGAGGGTAGTGTTCGAATGGTCATCAAAATTCCGGGTCGTCCAACTATGAATGCTGCTGGCAAGGTAATGTGGTCTACTATTCTTGACCCTAGTGAGAGTGGAACACGTTTGGGGGTTGGGATAGAATTCACAGAAATCTCAGAAGGCGACCTACAGTACCTTTACGAAATTATGAAAGAATATCAAGAAGGATAGAGCCAGCATTCGCCCAGCCGAGGGAATGGAGGAGAATGACCAGAAAACACTACAGATTCTTTCTGGTGCTTGTATTTGTGGTGATAACGCTACCAGCAGCGGCTTCTGCCGAGCGAGTGAAGATTCGAGGCGACTACTGCTATCAATATGGAGATAGTGAATCCTTGCTGGCCGCCAAAGAAATCTCATATGCTATGGCTTTGAGAGAGGCCATAGAAAGATACAAAACCTTTGTAGCTTCCACGAGTGTTGTGGACGATTTCCAACTGCGGAAGGACCTGGTTGAAACGATAGTTTCCGGTTATGTGGAAAATATTGAGATTGAAAGAGAAGATATCGAAGGGAGAAATGTATGCACGGAACTGGTGGGTTATGTTAATCCTGAGGCGGTCAAAGATATCATAGCGAAGAAGATCAAGATAGTAAGCGGGCATCGGAGACGAGAATTTGGTGGCATAGTCAGCAATCTTTATTTGAAAGTAATAAATTACAGGATAGATACAGATAGCGGTGGAAATAAACTCTTACGTGTTTTCTACCAAATAAAGCAATCGCCGCCGCCAGGCGGCACGAGGATGGCGATTTTTTGTTTTGACGAAGAGGGCAATCCTATACAGACTTCGTTTTGTGATATAGTTGCCAGCAGTTCATTTAGAGGAGCCTTCGGAGAACAGACCTGTGTAATACCAACGAAAGCGGTATCCATCAATATGAGCTTTTAACTGCAACTCAGTTATCGTGCAGGTTCAGGATTTTTTGTTCCTCTCAAAGCTAAACATCCACTGATTCATTCCAAACATAATGCAACTCTGAAATAGACTATAGCAGAGCTAAATAGGCTCCTGGTTGGGTTTATAAAAGTACCTGAAGGTCTCCTCAGGAGCCATTGGTTTTTTTCTACCGGGTCAACAGGGGCTTTTTTACGGCAGATATGCAGGAACAAGCAGTCAATATTAATCCTGTTGCTGCGCTATGTTGGCACTTTGTTTGCATAAACACAAAAATGAGCATATCGCTCCCATAATGTTCCCTCCCTTTTCTCTTGACCCCATCGGCTTTGGTGTAGTTGGGCCGATGGGGCCTTTTTTTCTCGCCTGTATCTGCTGAGGAACAGAAACATATTTCATTTTGCATCTGGCATTTCGCATTTATCATCTTTCATTCTAGTTGAATGCTTCTTTTATACTGCCACCCTTGCATCTTCAATGACAAATGCGCAATGTGAAATGCCAGATGCGAAATGGTCAATGAACGATTTGACTATTTGACTCTTTTGCTATTAGAATCGCATCTCATCGCATAGAGCATAGCGCATGGCGCATAGCGAAAAAAAGAGAGTGAACGGTAAATGGTAAACGGTGAACAGTCGCGGAGCCAGCGCATGATCGGTTTACCGTTCACCGTTTACTTTTTACCTCCACGCTTTGCGCTCTGCGCTTAGCGTCATGTGAATATCTCAAAGTCCCTCAGGGCAAAGGTTCTCTATTTGGAGTGGGAATGAGCAAAAGTCTACAGGAACAGATCGCCAAGCTAAGAGAGAAACTCAACGCAATTATTCTTGCCCATAATTATCAACGTCCAGAAGTTCAGGATATTGCTGATTATACCGGAGATTCCCTTGAATTGAGTCGCAGGGCAGCCGGAACCGATGCCGAGGTGATCGTCTTTTGCGGGGTCCATTTTATGGCCGAGACCGCCAAGATCCTGTCGCCGCAGAAGACTGTGCTGCTCCCCGATGAGGCGGCCGGCTGTCCCATGGCTGATATGATTACTGCCGAACAATTGGAGCAGGAAAAGGTTAAGTGTCCCGGGGTCCAAGTAGTCTGCTATGTTAACTCCAGCGCTGCGGTAAAGGCAGGCTCAGACATCTGCTGCACTTCTGCCAATGCGGTGCAAGTGGTGCAGGCCATGGACAAGGAGCGGCCTGTTCTTTTCGTCCCGGACCAGTATCTGGGGCATTACGCCATGCGCAAGACCGGTAGAAAAATGCATCTCTGGCCCGGATACTGCCCGACTCATATGAAAATAGGGGTTGATGATGTGAACAGACAGAGAGCACGATACCCGGGGGCCAAGGTGCTGGTTCACCCTGAGTGCCGGCCGGATGTAATCGATGCGGCGGATGAGGCTCTCAGCACAGGCGGCATAATTCGTTATGCACAATCCTACCAGGGCAGTACTCTGATTGTGGGGACGGAGACCGGTATTCTGCATCGACTGCGGAAAGAAAATCCCGCGGTGGAATACGTGCCTGTAACCAAACGCGGGGTGTGCCCCAATATGAAGTGCATCACCCTGGAGAAGGTGCTCTGGTCCATGGAGGAGATGGAGCCCAATATTGAAATTCCGGAAGAGGTGAGACAGCGGGCTTTGGCAGCAGTAGAAAGGATGCTGGAGCTGTAAAGCACAGTTGGCAGGAGGCAGCTAGCAGCAGGCAGCAAACAACTAGACACTGGGAAAAAGGTTTCAGGTTTCAGCTTCTATGTTTTTTTTTGACACCTGATCCACCTCCGGCGGAATACCTGAAACCCAGAAATACCGCAAAGACTTTAAATCACCGGAATTCGCCATTGGAAAGCGGACATGTTTGTTATCTACACCTCCGATCTCCATGGAAAAAAGGAGCACTATCAAGAACTATTTGAGCTGGCTGAGCAAAAAAAAGCTCAAGCGATCATCATTGGTGGCGACATGCTGCCTATCCACGGCCCCTTTAAATATTCCCTGCAAGAGCAACAAAATTTCATATTTTCTTATTTAGAGCCCAAGATTCAGGATTTTCGTTCCAGAGCTCCACAAACCACCATCTATGCTATGCTTGGCAATGATGATTGGCAGGCGAGCAACGCCCACCTCAAGATGTTGGTAAAAAGGGGCATATTGCGGCTGCTACATGGTGAAAAGCATGAGCTCGGATCTGGTTATGAATTAGTCGGCTATGCTCATGTTCCACCTACACCCTTTACCATCAAAGACGGCGAACGTAGAGATCTCTTGAATGATGCTGTTGATGGACAACGCTGCACTGCATGTGTAAGTCAGGGGCGGAAGATCATCGTAGTTGACCCGTGTCGATACTTCGCCAGTATGAATTCAATGGAGGAAGAACTGGAGCA
>JBFFBS010000140.1:0-9362 GCA_041560295.1 Syntrophobacteria bacterium
CAATTTATTAATACCAGAGTGTCTGTTGGAAGCCAGGATGCCTCTGGAGGAGGGAAGGGGCCTAAACCCTGGAGATCATTTTCGAGTGGAGGTATTGCGTGTGAATGCCAGGGAGGAAGTATTAAAGCTCAGAATGGTATAAGGACAGCGAGCAGCAGGAAGAAATCAGAGGTCAGAGATCAGACGTCAGAAGTCAGGGATAAAGCTGATCTCCGATCTCCGACTTCTGACCTCTATGATAGACGACTTCAACGCTTTACCGTTTATTTGCTTACCGTTTACCGCTTACCGCTTACTCCTCACTCTTTCCCTCACCGCCCTCTTGCATCAGATAGGCCTCTATAAGATCGTCCAAATCGCCATCCAGGACTGCATCAACGTTTCCTTTCTCCATCTGAGTCCGATGGTCCTTAACCAGGCGATAAGGGTGAAGCACGTAAGAGCGGATCTGACTACCCCAAGCGATATCTTCGAGGGAATCGTGGATTTCCTGCATTTTCTCTGATTGGAGCTGCTGTTCCCTCTCATAGAGACGCGAGCGCAACACCTTCATAGCCATTTCTCTGTTGCGGTGTTGCGATTTTTCATTCTGACACTGAACAATTATCCCTGTGGGTATGTGGGTTATGCGGACCGCTGAGTCGGTCTTGTTGACATGTTGGCCACCAGCCCCACTGGCTCTGTAGGTGTCAACCTTGATCTCCGCGGGTTTGATTTCGATTACAATTTCATCTTCCACTTGAGGGTAGACGAACACCGCCGCGAAAGAGGTATGGCGCCGACCGCTGGTGTCAAAAGGGGATATGCGCACCAAGCGGTGGATGCCCTTTTCGGCCTTAAGTAAGCCGTAAGCATGCGAGCCGCTGGAGGTAAAAGTGACACTCTTAATACCCGCCTCCTCACCGGGCTGTATGTCGATAATCTGATTCTTGAACTCCCGTTTCTCAGCCCAGCGCAAGTACATCCGCAAAAGCATCTCCGTCCAGTCCTGGGCTTCAGTCCCACCGGCGCCGGCGTTTATACTTACAATTGCACCGAGAGGATCATCAGCACCGCCCAGCATTCGTTGGAATTCTTGGGCTGATATCTCCGCATCGATGGCCTTGAGTTTTTGGGAAATTTCGGCCAGTTCTTGAAGGTCCTCCTCTTCGAGGGCCATATCCAAAAGAATGGTGACATCTTCCAGTTCGTTGCTCAACCGCTCGAATCGCTCTAGGATATCGGAGAGAGCTGCACGTTCTTTTAAAATCTGAGGCTGTTTATCTGGGTTTTCCCAGAAACCTTCTTTGGACATTATGGTTTCAATTTGTTTGAGGCGGTGGGATTTTTGGGGGATGTCAAAGATGACCTCGCAGATCTTGTAACCGGTCAAGCAGTTCTTTGATCTGTGATTTAGATGGAGAAGTCATGAATTTCTCTCCTTTGCTTTTCGTAGTATGCTCACTTTTAAGTCAACCATAATTTTCATCTTTTGTACAGAGGCCGGAGGTTTTTTTGCCTAATCCGCCACACTTGATTAGCAACGGGATCGCACTTGTATGCTTGAACAAACCGATACGGCGACTCGGTGATAGGGCGACAGGGCGATTAAGAAGGTAACGATTTAGAGTCTTGAGCTGAGCTAAGAAATCTGCAGTTTCGTGTTTACGCCTGATCCATATCGATTGGGCTTTGTATTCCCCGCGTCTCCGCGTCAGGCCTTAGGCCGCGCTAGGAGTGAAAAACCAAATCCCAAAAGAGAGACGGCTACACATAACCAGGCGAACCAGTCGCCATAGCGGGTATACATGGTCTTGCCGTTTCCTAACTGGAGGGTAGCCAACAAGGTCGCGTTCTCGTACAAGCCGGTCTTCTGAAGGATACCGCCTCGAGCATCGATGAAAGCACTGATTCCAGTGTTGGCGCAGCGGGCAATGGGTATTCGATTCTCAACTGCACGCAGTACAGCCATGGAGAGATGTTGGTGAGGAGCACTGCTACGACCAAACCAGGCATCGTTGGTAATGTTGACCAACAGATTGGCACCACCATTGGCCAGGTCGCGACTGAGTTTGGGAAAGATGACTTCATAACAAATGAGAACGCCCACTCGCGCTGCAGACACTTCCAGCACTCTCGCTTGTTTGCCGGAAGCGAAATTGCCAGCAGCTTGAACTAGTTTATCCACAAAAAACAAAACCTTTTTCCACGGGACATATTCGCCGAAGGGTACCAAATGGATTTTGTCATAATAGCCGGTAACCATCCCGTCGCCATCGAGAAGATAGGCACGGTTGTACAATCTCAATTCTGTTCCTTTTCTGCGATAGGCAGGACTGCCGAATAGCAGGGGTTTCTTCAGTTTTTGTACCTCTCGAATAAGAGTCTTGGTGTTCTGCCGGTCTGCCAGGAAATAGAATGGTGTGGCCGTCTCAGGCCAAACCACCAGATCGGGTTGCTGCTTGGCGATCTCGTTGGTGAGCCGCACATATTTTCCCAGAGTGGCTTGCTGGAAAGCCGGGTCCCATTTGGTATCTTGGCTCACATTACCCTGCACCATGGCAACTTTGAACGATTGATCCCGGCGGGATTCAAAAGTGGCCAATCGCCACCGGCCATAGCCGTAGACTACCGAGATCAGGCCGACCAGCAGCAGGGTGGAAATAAGTCGAGTCACTCTGTTTCTCTGATGCTTTGAAGCAAAGATCATCCGAAAGAGTAAAGCACTCGAGAAGACCAGGACAAATGAAATCCCATAGACGCCGGCGAGGTCGGCCATTTGTATGACCGAAAGCCACCGGTACTGGCTATACCCCAGGTTTTCCCACGGAAATCCAGTCAGTAAATGACTCTTTCCCAGTTCTAGGGTAACCCAGAGAAAGGGCGCCAGCGGCAGCCACGGCAGACCCCTCTGCCGCAGCCAGCTTAATCCTGCACAGAAGAGTCCTGGAAATAGAGCCAGATAGGCCACCAGTAAAAAACAAACCATCAGGCTGACCGGGAGAGGAAGATTTCCGTAGTGGTTTACTACATAGGTGATCCAATAAAGCAGGCTCAGACCATGGCATACCCCGGCGAACCAACCAAGTGTGAAGCAAGCGTTAGGTGTATTAGTTGTTGCCAGGAAGAGAAAGGGCACAAGAGCCGCCCAACCAACCAGAGGGTGGCCAATGGGTGGAAAGCAGAAAGTGAGGAGCAGGCCCGAAAAGGCTGCGATAAAGTAGTGCTTTAAACTGGCATTGAAGAACTGCCGTGTGTTCACTCTAGCTCCAGAGGCTACTTTCTCGTGGCTTGGCCATTGGCGGAGGCCAACCTACATTAATATCTGCAAGCCACAATCCGAAACTGGGAACCCACCCAAAGGGTGGGAGTCCGTAGGACAAATCCTAAATTGTAATCAGTGATTTCAATATGTTATGTCGCCGAATAGCTCTGCAAACGGAGAGCATTCTACCATAATCTTGAAATAGACAGGAGATTAAAGTGGGATAATGAGGATGGTGGTGATTATCATTGCTGCTCAGCGACCACCTCGCGAATGTACTGCTGGTCATCGTCTGAAATTTCGACGAAACGAACACCTATTCCTATAAGCTCATCGGTACCTTCTGGATTGTAGATGTTTGACCTCGCAACCCGGGCGCTGGCTCTCAAAAACTGACGGGAATGGGGTACCTTTATAATCATACGAAATGTTTCGTTGGGTTCGGGTTGTTCTTGGCAGTGTACAAATGCGCCCCCGAGACTGATATTCTTGACCTCGCCGTCAATTGGACCCTGGGCAGTTAACATCGTAACGGGCCATGTCACCTCTACTCTAGGAAACTGGCGTTTTTCTGTTCCCACAAAGAACTCCTTTTGCACAGCAGGTCTTTTCAGTTCAGAAGGGTCATCCATTGGCTGGGGGGTCTTCAGCTTTTGCGTCTTGTTGCTGTACTCTAATTCTAACCTTACGAATCTTCCTGGCATCTGCCGATTCGATCATCATTTCAAGAGGGGTGTGAATTATTGTTTCGTGAGGTTGCGGGACTCTACCCAACAAACTGATGATGAACCCTCCCACCGATTCGAAATTTCCTTTCGGGACTTGAAGGTCGAAATGTTCGCTCAGTTTTTCGATTTCAAGTCGTGCGTCTACCAAGAGATCACCTTCGTCGGTGGCTACCATGAGGATTTCGTCATCGTCGTACTCGTCGCGAATTTCGCCGATGATCTCCTCAATGATATCTTCGATGGTAACCAATCCTGCAACACCGCCATATTCGTCAATGACGATGGCCATATGGGACTTCTTGTCGCGAAGTTCTGTGAGGAGGTGGCTGATCTTTTTAGTTTCGGGGATAAAATAAGGTGTGCGTACTATGTCCTGTAGATCTAAATGCTTCTCACCCCAAGAGGAAAGCAAATCCTTCACATGTAGAATTCCAATAATGTCGTCGATATTATCTGTATAAACAGGGAAGCGAGAGTGGCCTTTGTTGATGACTAATTGGAGAAGTTCTTCAATGGGAGTATCACCGCTGACAATTACCGCATCAGTGCGAGGGACCATAATCTCTCTGGCCACAGTGTCACGGAAGGAGAGAATGCTTTGCATCATCTCTCCTTCGTCTTCGCTCAGGAGCCCTTCCTCCTCACCGACGTCAATGAGTTGCTGGATTTCTTTTTGAAGCTCAGGATGTGATGTCTTCTTGCGGTGTCGTAACTTGAGGAGGGTGGCGATTTTTCGCCATAAGCCTGTTTCGGGTCCTTCTTCCAAGGGACTCAGAATCTCCTTATGTGAAGGGAGACATGGTCTCGCTACAGCAATTCACAAAATATCCAGGTTCATCTTAAAGTCTCTTTTTCCCTTTGTCAAATATATTGTCAAAGGGAATCAGTCCTGTTTTGAAAGCGATAGGAGAGAAGTTTGTACGCTAGTTTGGCAGCAAAGAAATCGGGGGCAATGTTTCCAGGCTGGGGGCAGAGTTCCATGATGTCAGCTCCCACGACTTCTCTAGAGCGGCACACTAACCGGAGTAGCTCAAGGACCTCATACCAGTAAAGACCTCCGGGCTCTGGGGTACCTACAGCTGGCATAATAGCAGGATCGAATACATCCAGATCAATGGTGATATAAACCTGGGGTCGCAGGTGCGCAACGACGTCTTCTTGCCAATTCGACCGATTGTGGATATCTGCTGCGAAAAAAATGGGCAGCGCTTGTTCCTGAGCCCAGCGGTGTTCCTGAGAGCTCATGGAACGGATCCCAACAGGAACCAATTCTGCATGACGACTGGCGAGTCGCATGACACAGGCATTGCTGTATTCTGCACCTTGATAGGTTTTACGTAGATCGGCATGCGCGTCGAGTTGCAGGACTGAAAGGTCATCAACCCGGCCAGCCATCGCCTGGATCATACCCAATGAGAGCAAATGTTCTCCGCCGAGCATCAACGGGAACAGACCAATGTCAAGTGTTTTTTCGCCAAGAGAACGGACCTTATCTACCATTGCGCTCGGCTTGCTCGCATCCACCTCCATTTCTTCAAGCGTGGCAATGCCTGCTCGAAAAACCTCCTGACCTGTTTCTTCATCAAAAAGCTCAAGCTGCTGGGAAGCCCGCAAGATAGCATCAGGTCCCTGACGAGTGCCGGGCATGTAAGTGGTGGTGGCATCGTATGGTACGGGGATAATCAGGATTTGTGCATTTTCTAGGTCTAGGGAGGCCCCATCCCGTCCTCCAAAGGAGGTGGACGCTGCGGCCAGATTTGCACAAGACTCCAGTCCGTATTTTTGTTTTGTGCTCATGAGGTGAGAATACGTGTCTCCAGCGTCAGTGCTCCAGACGATTCCGTTCTTCCTGGACGATATGGGCCGTCCGTCTGATGTCTTTAGGGAATTCAACGCCCCGATCCAAAAGCTTCACTTCACTTTTTTGTACACCAAACAAATTGTTTACGTAGGAAATGGCATGGTCAGAGTCAAATTCTTTGCAGGAAAAAATGTCCAGACTGAGGTAGTTTTTATCAGGAAAGGTGTGGATGCTAATATGACTTTCCGCGATGAGGACAAAGCCTGAAATCCCCCAATCCTCTGGATTCTTGGCCTCGTATCGAAACACGTAAGGGGGCATGATTTTGGTCATTTTAATGTGAGCGGGATACTCGCTCAAGAAGTTGTAAATAAGAGAAATATCCTCCAGTCGCTGGCGATCACAGTTATAGCCGTCCAACATCAGATGCGTGCCAAAACCGTATTCAGGCCTTTTCAATTTAGCCACCTCCTTATTCCGTTAAGCTATTTCTGTCCTCTTTCTACATTGTGGAGCTAAGCTCTGACGGTTCGTTTTCTCGAGAATTTTGTTCAACTAAAAGACGGGAGGGGAGACAATCCACAAGAGCTTTGCCGTGGTCTTGCCGGGGTTGTGTAACCGATGTTCCTTATCCGAGGCAAAATAGAAACAGTCTCCTTTCCGCATCCGGTAAGCTTCCTTATCAACCCAGAGCGTCACCCTGCCTTGCAGCAGAAAGCCAAACTCCTCGCCTTCGTGACCGAGATGAGTTTCTGTGGATGCCCCAGGCTCAAGTCTCACAAACACTGGATCCATGAGCCTGCTCTGGGCACTCGGTACGAGCAACTCAACCTCCATTTGCTCTGTGGAGGTAGAGCTTAGGACTCGTGCCTTCTTGTCGAATAGGACTTTTTCGTGTTTGACGTCACGGAAGAAGTCAGCCAGTTCCTCACCCAGGACATCTAAAATGGACTTTAGAGTAACGATGGAAGGAGAGGTCAGATCACGCTCCAATTGACTTATGAATCCCTTGGTCAAATAGGCGCGGTTGGCAAGCTCTTCCTGAGTGAGATTGTTGGCTTTGCGCAATCTTTTTATCTTCTCACCTATTTTAAGAACCGTCTCCATAGTTTACAATTACTAAACATTAAGTTTAATAAAGGGTTCTTTTATAGTGAGTTAATAATTTTTTGTCAAGAACTTTCTATGTATGATTTATGATTGCAGATTGAGTTTCAAGCATTCCTGACCGCGAGGCTCTGAGATCTTAAATCGCCGGGCTAACCTTGCTGATAGTTGGATGTGTTCAGGGGTGGATTGTCAAGGTGGGAATCTTGGTTTGCAGTGCAAATTTGATCGCCCCCATTATTCTTGGCCAAATATAGGTGCTGATCAGCGGTCCGGAGCAGGGTCTCAAGATCTTGTTCCAGGGTCTTCAGTCCGCCCTCCAACTGGGCCATGCCCATGCTAAGAGAGGCGGGCCCGAGGTTACTTGTGTTAAATTTGTTTCGCAGCCTTTTTGCCACCAACATTGCCTGTTCGTGTTTAGCATGCGGGATAATTAAGGCAAACTCGTCACCCCCATATCGATATACCGAGTCAACATTGTCGCGACTGTAAAACATCATTAACCTGGCCAATTCTTTGAGCAGGTCGTCTCCTTTTTGATGACCAAACTGGTCATTGTACTCTTTGAAACTGTCGACATCGACCAGAAGCAGGAACAAACCATAGCGCTGCCTAAAAGCACGAATTGCTTCTCGTTTAAGGTTTTCATCAAAGTAGCGCCGATTGTATAGGCTAGTGAGTCCATCACGGATTGAAAGCCTTTTGAGTTCTGCCCTCAGTTCACGTTCGCGGATGATGCGATTAATTTTTGCCTCTAATTCATTGATATTGAATGGTTTGGAGATGAAATCACTGGCGCCAATTTCGATGACGTCGGTATATTTGTATTCCTCCTGGTATCCAGTAACCACAACTACATCTATGTCCTCGAAATCTGTTTTTACGCGTTTCGTCAGCTCAATTCCGTCCATTCGAGGCATGCTGATATCTGTTATGATGATATCAAACTCACTCTCTCCAAGTTTCTCCAGAGCATCGACTCCATCGACCGCGGTAACACTGGCATGCCCAAGCTGACTTACTACTTCATGGAGCAAGCCAATCATTTCCTCGTCGTCGTCTACAGAAAGCACGGAATATGAAGTTTGTTTTTCTCTGTCCACTGTTATCATGCTGCGTGAAAAGGGTTAGAAGTTGTGACAGCCTGGTATGGCAAGCCGTACATATAGCCCAGAATTAATTATTTTACAACTTCTTTTCGCAGTGACCAGCTGGTAAAAAAGAGGTGATAACATTTTTCATTCCCGTGATGGTAACCACAGTTTTACTCGGGCTCTAAAGGTTGACCCAGGCATCACAATTTTGCTAAAGGATTAAGTGAAATTAATCTGTTGGCTGGCTGAATAAGGTTAGCCCAGATTATTCATGAATCCTATTGGGCTTCATGAACAATCCGCCCTTCGGGCCCTTCGGCTTCCTGAGCCTGTCGAAGGACAAGGTGCGAAGCACAGCGTCGAAACCTGCAAGAAAGCAAATTGTTTTCTTGCAGGTGATCATTCACCAATGCAAATAATTCGTGAATGATACAGGTTAGAAAGATTTCTGCTGAGAAAACCATCGGACCAATCCCCAGTCTGGATGAGATGAAATTAAAACGGTGGTGGGCGAATGGAGAAGGAGTCTAATGGCCAAGATTACTATCATACGCAAGAAAGGTGAGGATCTAGCGGCAAAGCTCGGTCTGGAGGTAAAACAGTGGTTCGAGCGGCGAGGTGCGCAGGTTTTACTGCTGGAAAATGTTGCTCACCATGCTGAGCAGAGTAGCCTTGAAGATTTTATTCATCAAGTACCATCCGATAGTATGGCGGTGGTGGTTCTCGGGGGTGACGGCACCTTGCTCAGTGTAGCCAGACTTCTCACAGAACGAACCATTCCGGTTCTGGGGGTAAACATCGGCGGAATGGGTTTTCTCACCGAAGTAAGCCGAGAGGACTGCTACCGTTTCTTCGAAGATATTCTGGCTGAGCGGTTTGAAGTGGAAAGACGTATGCGCCTCCAGGCCCTCTTATTCAGGCAGGGTGAATGCTTGCTCAACAGTACTGTTCTGAACGATGTGGTGATCAACAAGGCCGCTCTTGCACGGATTGTTGACCTGGAAGTAACCATTGACGGTCTTCCTCTGACAACCTACCGGGCTGACGGACTTATCGTTGGAACTGCAACTGGATCGACCGCTTACAATCTTTCCGCCGGAGGCCCCATCGTCTATCCAACGGCCGAGACTATCATCTTAACGCCTATTTGTGAGTTTTCTTTGACAAATCGTTCCATTATTCTACCGGGCGACGCCCACGTTGAAATCAAGGTGGGCGCCAAGGCAACAGATGTTACTCTGACCTGCGATGGGCAGGTGGGATGTGAACTACAAGCAGATGATATTGTCCGTGTAGAGGAGGCCCCTCAACCCCTCTTTCTGATTAAGTCTCGCCAAGAGGACTATTTCACCATTCTCCGAGATAAGCTGAAATGGGGACAAAGGTAG
>JBFFBS010000141.1:0-9275 GCA_041560295.1 Syntrophobacteria bacterium
GTAGGGTAACACCGCCGACGCCGCCACAACCGGACCAGCAAGCGGGCCCCGGCCCGCTTCGTCCACCCCGGCGATACGGCGAAAACTCCGGTTCCATACTCTGCGCTCGAAGTGCCAGGGATCCCTGGAATCTTTAGGAAACAAAGGTGTTTGTACCGGCTGGCCAGCCATGTTCGTGAGCTTTCAGCT
Organism: Syntrophobacteria bacterium; assembly: GCA_041560295.1. Classification (GTDB taxonomy): domain Bacteria; phylum Desulfobacterota; class Syntrophobacteria; order BM002; family BM002; genus BM002. The sequence goes on from JBFFBS010000141.1 coordinate 190, forward strand.
TTCAGGCTGGTAAAGGGTGAACAGTGAGCAGTAAGCGGAGGAGCACATCCATCTCAACTGCTTACCGTTTACTGCTGACGGCTTACCATTAGGACCGCGGGCGAAGTTCGCGGATGCGGGCGGCCTTGCCTCGTAACTTGCGCAAATAGTAAAGGCGTGAGCGACGAACGCGACCACGGCTTACCACCTCAATTTTATCAATCATGGGTGAATGGAGCGGAAAAATTCTTTCAACTCCTATCCCATAAGAGATTTTGCGGACGGTAAAGGTGGAATTTATCCTTCCCTTGCGTTTGCGAATAACCACGCCCTGGAAGACCTGGATCCGTTCTTTGTCTCCTTCTCTAATCCTCACATGGACCTTCACCGTATCACCAGATTTAAATTGGGGAATATCGGCCCGCATCTGTTCTCTATCCATTGCTTGCAACGTGTCCATTGTATCTCCTTATCCACTCAGCCACAAAAAATAAGCATGCTCATGTAGTATGTCTATTAAATATTGATAGTCAAGTAGCAGGTATCGACTGTCATCCGTATTCCTCAAAAGGTTTCTTTGCCGTTATGCGAGCCTAACAACCGGTCGAAAATAGCGGTGGCTGCGGAGCGTACAGACAGGTGATTATACCTGGAACCACCTTGAATAGGCGCCAACCGATGGTCTGCCATCTTCACCACTTCGTCAGCCAGGCCCCATCCCGTACCAAATAAGATGAGGAGAGGCTTCCCTAGGCCGATTAGTTCTCTGGCCTCCGAGTAGCCTAAAGTGGCGCCAGTCAGAGAGGCTCCGGTTATCAGTAGTTCGGGCCTTTGGCCACATTCTTTTCTCACAGTGTCCACCACTTCAGCCAGGGAAGCGGCTGGGATTACCAACTCCAGTGCCTTCTTTCTTTCAGGATTGCGTTCTGCCCCGTAGCCTTGTCGCCAATGGGCTAGAAGCCTTTGTACCAACTGGAGTTGGTCTTCCAAGGGGGTGACCAGGTAAAAGCGGCTCACCCCGTAGGTCAGAGCAGCGCGGGCGATGTCATGAATGTCCAGATTCGTCACTGAGGAAACGATGACCTGGCGCTGACGGTTATACACGGGGTAGTGAAGTAACGCCACCTGGATATTCATGATAGAGATTCCGATTATGGATTCCGAATTTAGGGATTTAGGAATTATGGAATTAAAGTGCCTAATCTCTAAATCTCTAAATCCCTCAATTCCCTAATTTCTTAATTCCTCAATCTTCCCCTTTCTGGATAGCCTCGGCGAGTAGTTTCCTATCCTCGCTGCTCAGTACTTCCTCCTTCAAAAGATCCGGCCGCCTTTGCCGCGTGCGCAACAGGGACTGTTGGCGCCGCCAGCGACGTATAGCGGCGTGGTTTCCAGAGAGAAGTATCTCTGGCGTCCGGTGTCCCTCGAAAATTTCCGGCCTGGTATAGTGCGGGTACTCCAACAAGCCGCCAACGAAGCTCTCTTCCGCTACGGACTCATCACTGCCAAGTACCCCCGGTACCAGCCTGGCCACAGCGTCGAGCACGATGAGGGCAGGCAATTCGCCCCCTGTGAGAACGTAGTCGCCGATGGAAATTTCATCGTCGACGTAGTGGTTGCGTATCCTCTCGTCAACTCCCTCATATCGACCGCAAACCAAGCATATGTGCGGCAGCCGGCTAAGCTCAAGAGCGATTTCCTGTTTGAACATCCTACCCTGGGGACTCAGGAGAATTACCCTCGCAGAAGGATCAGCGGCCCGGACGCTGGCGATGGCAGCAGCCAAGGGTTCCGGTTTCATCACCATACCGCTGCCGCCGCCAAACGGTCGATCATCAGTGGTATTATGCTTATCCAAGGCGAAATCGCGGATGTTGGTGACCTGGACCTCAATGAGTTCTCTGGCTATGGCCTTGCCAATAATGGACTCGCGCAACGGCGCCGCCACCATCTGAGGAAATATGGTTAATATGTCAATGATCATTGGGCTGTTTCCCTAATTGAGTCTTAACTCAATTAGGGGTTATCCGTTATTTGTTATTAGTTATTTGTATTAAAATAAAAATTATTAAAACTCTCTCTGTCTATTTCAAAAAAAAACAAAAAAGAGATTAATGCTCTTCCTAATAACCTATAACGAATAACGAATAACCCTCAATTGAGCGTTAACGCTCAATTGCGTACTTATTGTGTCTCCGGAAGTTCGACAGTAATCAGCCTCCTCTGGAGATCTACTTCATGAACAACTTCTTGGGTAGCTGGCACAAGAATTTCCTCGCCTCCTCGGCGTACTACATAGACGTCGTTACTCCCGGTCTCAATGATCTCCTCTAAAATCCCAAGTTTGGTGCCGTCGGTGTCCACCACTTCGAGTCCTATGAGCTGATACCAGTAAAACTCATCAGAGTCCAGAGAAGGCAACCTTGATTCGGGTACACAGAGTTTAGCACCCACTAAACGGTGCGCATCTTCCACCCTGCTAATCTCACGACTGAGCAGAAGAAATGTTTTTTGATGGGGGCGGATCTCTGTAATGGTTAGAGAAATCTCGCTGCCATCCTCCAGACAGGCGGTGACTTCTTCCTCGGCAACGAGAGTCGAAAGAGTTTCCCCGTAAGGCAGAACCTTCAGGTGTCCTTTCAAGCCGTGGGCTTTGAGCACTTTGCCGATGGGGAGCGGTGGATCGCTGATCATTGCACTTATTCGATAATTTCAAGCACCGCCCGCTTGCGGATCTTGGTGGATGCGGCACTCAGTATTGTTCTCATCGACCGAGCAGTGCGCCCTTGTTTGCCAATTACTTTGCCGAGATCCTCCTTGGCCACCCGCAATTCGATTACAGAGGTCTGTTCTCCTTCTAACTCTGAAACCTCAACTTGTTCTGGGTAGTCCACCAGCGCTTTAGCAATCATCTCTATCAGTTCCTTCAACATGGCGACCTCCACTAAGCCAAAGGAGTAAGATGCGTCTGGCTCTGGCCAGGTTGCTGGCGTGCGGCATTCCCCACACCTGCACAAGACTGGCTTACGGAGAACCCCCGGCGACCGCTCCGCTTGTTCTGGAAGTCCGAAGACTTCCCCCTGCAAACGGAGACCTTGGCCTTAGGCCGATCCAGCGTGCAACCCTTTCTGCTTAATCAAACTCCGCACCGTGTCACTCGGTCGGGCGCCTCGGTCGAGCCAAACCCGAAGCCGCTCAGGGTCAATTTGTACCTCAGCTGGATCAGTTAAAGGGTTATACGTCCCAATAATTTCGAGGAACTTACCGTCTCTCGGCGCTTCGGAATCCGCAACGACAATGCGGTAAAATGGTTTCTTCTTGGTTCCTTTACGGGTCAGTCTAATTCGTGCAGCCATATTCTCTTCTTACTCCTTTACAGTGAAAATGCTCCAGCGAGCGCATTCCCCGTAGCGACACGACTTGAGCTCGTCGACAAGTCTTGCTGCGGGGTTAGCGAGCGAACTACAATAAAATGGAATCACTTCCTTACATTTCGAAGATTCCCTGCAGCTTGCTGCAGGGAGCTTCAAACTGGGCGATAGCGTTGATATGCCGCCTTCTTCCTCCCGATTCAAAAGGGGAGAGGGATACCCCCTCGTGGTAGACGGATACCGCCCTTACCACCCTTGGTCATTTTGTGCAACATTTTTCTCATTTGAGCATAATTTTTTATAAGTTTATTTACTTCCTGCACCGAAGTCCCGCTGCCCTTGGCAATACGTTTGCGGCGGCTGGCATTGATGATCATATGATTACGCCTCTCCTGGACAGTCATGGAGTTGATGATGGCCTCGATGCGTATCAGTTCACGATCATCGGGTTGGAGGTGGCGCAGTTGCTTTAACTTCCCCATACCAGGCAGCATCCCCATGATCTGTTCCAGAGACCCCATCTTCTTAATTTGCTGGAGCTGGTCACGAAAATCCTCCAAGGTAAAGGAGTCCTTGACGAGTTTTTCCTGGAGCTTTTCTGCTTGCTCGGCATCGAAGGCTTTCTCAGCTTTTTCTATGAGAGACAGTACGTCCCCCATCCCCAGAATGCGAGAGGCCATGCGCTCTGGGTGAAAGGCTTCCAGGGCGTCGAGCTTTTCTCCGATGCCGCAATACTTTATGGGCTTCCCGGTTACGGTGCGCATGGACAGAGCAGCGCCGCCGCGGGCGTCACCGTCCATCTTGCTGAGAATGATTCCAGTGAGTTCCAGTGCTTGGTCAAAAGCTTCGGCCACCTGAACCGCATCCTGGCCGGTCATGGCATCAGCCACCAGGAGTATCTCACGAGGGTTGAGTTTCGATTTGAGCTGCTCCAGTTCACTCATCAGTTCGGTATCAATATGAAGACGGCCGGCAGTGTCCACAATGAGGATGTCGCAGCCCTGCTGTCCCGCATAACCGAGAGCCGAAACGGCAATGTCCACCGGGTTCATCTCGGTGGTGGCAGGAAACACCGGGACCCCGAGCTGTTTTCCTAGAGTTTGGAGCTGATCGATGGCCGCCGGGCGATAGACGTCAGCCGGCACCAGACAGGGTTTGCGGTTAAGGTCTTTAAGGTAGAGGGCGAGTTTCCCTGCCGTTGTCGTCTTTCCGGAGCCCTGAAGACCGACCAACATGAACACCAAAGGGGTACGACCGGTGAGTTCCAGGGGTGCAGCCTCACCACCCATGAGCTCTGCCAGGGCCTCGTGAACAATTTTGACTACCTGCTGGCCCGGAGTAAGGCTTTGCCTGACCTCTTCGCCAGCGGCTTGCTCAGCAAGGTCAGTGACAAATTGTTTTGCCACCTTGTAGTTCACGTCAGCTTCCAGCAGGGCAAGTCGAACTTCCCGAAGTGCCTCTTTGAGGTGTTTTTCAGAAAGCTTCCCTTGACCCTTTAATCGTTTAAAAGTACGATCAAATTTTTCAGTCAGATTTTCGAACATAATCCCAACGGCCTCTGATAATTTAAAAAACTCGTAAACGTTTGATTATAGAAACAGTTCCTTACCCTGTCAAGAAAAACCTCCCAGGAGCTCTCCCTGCCAGCTCGGGCAGTAAGACAAAAGATCCATCCGATACTCCAAGCTCCAGGATTCCGTCTTCGCAGACTGTTCTCGCCTGCTCCGGTCTGTCTTGTGGTGCCTGCTGAAACATCCGGGCGAGAGCAATGGTCGGCAAAGAGGTTCTTGACTCGATTCTGGCACTGCTCTTACCACTTCTCGTGGAGCAGGAGAGGGTAAATTGAGGGCCCTCTATTCTCCACACGTTCGCTAAAAACAAAGGAGAAATTATTACCGTTCGGTTCCCAAAAAAAATCTGGACTTTTAGACTGATTTACCCTATGTTAGGTTGGCTACCGTAAGTGAAACTTTTTACAACCTTCGAGAATGCTCAAACAGGCACCCTTTGCAATCCATGCTGGGTAATAAAGAGACCCGCAAGATTTTTGAGCAACTCACCCTGGTTTCGCAATTAGGGTTAACCATGGTCGGTTCCATCGGCCTTGGTTTTGCCATCGGCTACTATCTCGACAAGTGGGTGGGAACCAGGGGCATTTTTCTAACACTCTTTATCCTTCTCGGCATCGGCGGCGGTGGTTACACCGTCTATCGGCAGATCAGGGAATTAGAGGACTCTGAATCTGAAGAAGAAAAGCCGTGAGATCTCAGCGCTTACACGTTGTTCAGTTCATTGACCATGAGCGATTACGCGACGCTAAAGAAGGCTCTGATTAAGAAAGCTCTGCTGTTATCCCTGGCAGCTGCCTGTATTTTCCTGGCCTTAAATCTCAAATCAGCAGCCAAAGGTATTGCGTTGGGCAGCATTTTCAGCGTGGTGGAATTCAAGCTGATGGCGCTGCGCTTGGAGCGTCGGTTTACCCGGCAGAAAAGGGCCAGAGACTATTTCGGCCTTGTTGGTCGAATTTTTTTGCTTAGCATTCCACTGGTTATCGCCATCAAGCATCCTTCCATCAATTTGGCTGCCACGGTGGGGGGCATCTTTGCGGTGAAAGCGGCAATCTACTACCATTTTCTTATAAGTAATCGTTACCTATCAGCGAAGACAGAGGAAAAGGCAATCTAGAACCGCGTATCACTAAAGAGCAGTTATGGAGAACATCGGGAAAGTTAGTCACTGGGTTTTTCACCTCGGCGATACACGGCTCGTGCTAAACAGCACTACACTCGTGATGACCTGGGTGGTCATAGGGTTGGTATTGGCGTTCGCCTTGGTGGCTACTCGAGGCCGAAGTATAGTTCCGGGCCCGTGGCAGCAATTAGCAGAGCTTCTGGTCCAGTGGTTTCGAGAGCTGGTGCGGGACGCTCTGGGAGACGCTTATGAGGAGCGCTACTTTCCACTTATATGCGGAATGTTCATCTTTTTGCTCTTATGCAATTGGGTAGGAGTCTTGCCCGGTATGGAGGAGCCCACCAAGGATATCAATACGACCTTGGGCCTTGGTGTCATGGGCTTTTTTATTGCTCACGGGACCGCCATTAAGGTTAAAGGTCTGAAACAGTACATCAAGGAATATTTCGAGCCGATGTTCTTCCTTATGCCCCTAAACGTCGTGGGCGAAGTGGCCAAGGTTATTTCTATTTCCTTTCGTTTGTTTGGCAACATTATGGGCGGCAGTATCATTATTGTTGTGGTTACACACCTGGCGTATGGCCTGGTGTTGCCGCCTTTCCTATACGGCTTTTTCGGTTTATTTGTGGGCACCGTGCAGGCCTTTGTCTTCACAATGCTCACCCTGGTCTATATCTCCGTGCAGATCAGGTGATGCTGAAAGTACATACCAAAAGGAGGACTTGAGAATGGAAATTACGGGAGCAGACCTAGTCAGGGCAGCGGCGATGCTGGGAGCCGGGATTGCCATGGGCATTGGTGCCTTCGGCCCCGGATTGGGTGAGGGAATCGTCGCTGGTAAAGCGTGCGAAGCTATCGGCAGGAATCCAAGAGAGGCTGGCTTGTTGACCAGAACCATGCTGGTGGGCCAAGCGGTCGCCGAATCCACGGGGATCTATTCTCTGGTGGTGGCTCTGTTGCTGATCTTTGTGGTGTAAGAGACTAGGAGATCTGCATGGAGGTCACTGATTGGGTCAAGGTCGCGGCCTTTGTCGGGGCCGGACTTTCCATGGGGTTGGGAGCGTTCGGTCCGGGCCTGGGCGAGGGCTATGTAGCCAGCAAAGCCAGTGAAGGTATGGGGCGGCAGCCGAGTGCGTCCAATGATCTGCTGCGCACCATGCTGGTTGGCCAGGCCGTTGCCGAGTCCACCGGAATATACGCGCTGGTGGTGGCCCTGCTCCTGCTTTTTCAGGATTTCAGTGCAGCGAGTTTTATTGATATTCCGGCATTTCTTGCTGCGGGGCTGTGCATGGGGCTAGGGGCAATGGGTCCGGGAATAGGCGAGGGTATTGTGGCTGGTGCCGCCTGTGAATCCATCGCCCGCAACCCGGAGACCTCACCCGTGGTCATTCGTACCATGCTGGTTGGTCAGGCCGTTGCCGAGAGTACAGGAATTTACTCTCTCGTTGTGGCCCTGTTGATGATCTTCGTAGTCTGACCAGATTTAGGGTTGAGTGTTAGGTGTTGCGCGTTAAGGTTAAGAATTCTTACCCGGTGAGTCACAACGGCCTCTACGCTTTCCAGTTGGAGGTGCAGCCCCTGAGTTCACTAATGAGGAATTTCGCTTTTTAAAATTTTAGGCACTTTAGTTCATTTTAGCTCACTTTAGTCACTATCTTCTTCAGGATGGTGCCATGATTGAAATCAACCTTACAATTGTGATTCAGGTTCTGCAGTTTTTGATCCTCATTTTCATCTTGAATCGGCTGCTTTTCAAACCCATTAGTCAGGTTATGACTGAACGCAAGGAGAAGATCAGCGCCTGGGAAGAGAGGACTCAGAAATTGCAGGAGAGTGCTCGGGAGAAATTGGAGAGGTATGAGAGCCAACTCAGCGAGGAGAGGGCTCAAGCTCAAGAGAGAGAAGAGCAGTTGACTAAAGAGCTCAAAAAGAAAGAGGAAGAGAATTTACAGACGGTATCTGCGGAAGCGGCCGGGCTGGTAGCTTCGGCCCAGCAAGCACTAGCAAAAGAAACAGAGCGATTGCGGTTGGAGCTTCGCCACCAGGCAGTGGAACTGTCACAGATTTTGGCAGAAAAGGTACTAGGAAGAAAGGTGTCATGAGCATATATCGGAGCAACAAGAAATTGCGCTTCCTTTTGGTTGGGGTTCTCGTGATCACCGTGGTGGGCTGCCTGGCACTGACAGCCTTTGCCGCAGAAACCGAACAAGGACCGAGTACTTTTAAGAAAATCTGGATGCACAGCTGGCGCGTCCTCAACTTTTTGATCCTCGCCTATTTCCTGGTAAGGCTGTTGAAAAAGCCACTCAGCAATTTTTTCCAGGAGTCCGCCCGGGTGATTCGCGAACAGCTTCAGGGGACCGAGCAGTCCTGCCAGGAGGCTGAGCAGGAGTTGCAAGAGGTGGAGAATCGCCTTGAGGCGCTTGGTCAAGAAATCGAAAAACTTCAAGGTGTTATTGGCGAGCATGGCGAAAGGGAACGCGATAAGATCATCGCAAACGGTAGACAAACGGCTGAGCAGATGCTGGAGAAGGCCAAACTTGAGGCCGCTTATAGTGCTCAGCAGGCCAAGGACCAGCTCCGGTTCGAAGTAATTGATGAGGCGGTGAGGATGGCAGCGGAGAGCATACGAAAGGCGATTGAAAGCGGTGATCAAGAACGACTGGTCAAGGAATATTTGCAAGACTTGAAGGAGATGCCTAGTTCATCTGTATAGCATGGATAATTCATGGAGACGATTTTTATGGGCGGGGTTATCCCCGCTTTTTTTGTTTGAGCATAGGGCATAGGGCATAGAGCATAGAGCATAGAGAAATACAGCTGGCAGGGGACAGTTTCCAGCAGGCAGGTAAAAATAGGGCGAGTCACAATTTCGCAATTCGAAATTCTTTGGCCTTGCGCCATTGGCACGAAGATTGAATCGGTACTATAATGGCTTCACCTTTTTGCACATCCCATGGCCACAGAGACATTCTCTATTATCCACTCGGAAAGGGAGAAAGAGATGACTGAACGGTCGTATCCCATCGATGATTTTACCGTGAA
>JBFFBS010000142.1:0-9256 GCA_041560295.1 Syntrophobacteria bacterium
AAGTGATTCATGTAATATCCGGGCTAGGTCAGAACCTAGAATTCACATTACAGCCCTTAATTTACAGTTCTGCTCTAGGAAGGATATTACTACATGAGGGGCGGGTCAGGAAGGGCAAGAGTGTGCATTAAAGTATGTAATGCACACTGTGGGTTGAACAGCCCGGACCCGAGGTAATCACGCATACTTGGTCTTTGTTCTGTTGTAAGCCACCACTATTTGATCTCATCAAACAAATAAGCTGCATTGGACACCCCCTAAAGTGCCCGATTATCAGGTTTTGTATTGTCATTTTTTTTGTCCCCCTCTTGGCGCAAATCCAGAATGAAAAAACACTGCGGATTTTTATCCAGAGCTGTTAGAGAGACTTTAACTCTGTGCCAAAACTATGATTAAGAAGGTCAAATAAAAACAGTTTCACCCACCACTTGACAAGGTCAAAAGAGCTGCTTATTTTTTTGTTCGCATCAAACATTTTTGTCCTGTTTGTGGTCGGTGGTATGAGGTAAATGAAGTGCACTTTTCAATTAATTAAATGTTTCGAAAGGAGGGATAAGCCATGGCAGTTGTTAGATGGAAACCTGGTTTTTTTGGCTGGCATCGTGATCCCTTCGCTGAGATGCATCGTCTCAGAAGGGAAATGGACAGAATTTGGGATGCCAGTACGAGGGCCTCTACTGCAGGGGTCTTTCCAGCACTCAACGTTTCTGAGGATGAGGACAATCTCTACGTTCGGGCTGAATTGCCCGGAGTAGTCCCCGAAGAGATCGAAATTACCACCAAGGAAAACAACCTTATTATTAAGGGTGAGAGGAAGATTGCCACTGAAGGTGAAAAAGTCTCCTACCACCGCAGGGAACGAGAAGCAGGCTCGTTTAGGCGTATCATATCTCTGCCCACTCGCGTAGATGCAGAGAGGGTTGCTGCGGCATGCAAAAATGGAGTGCTGACCGTAACCTTACCAAAAGCGGCCGAGGTGAAACCACGCCAGGTCGAGGTGAAATCCAAATAACCCGATCTTGATAGATTAGCGGAGGAGGTGAACACCATGGCAGAAAAAGAGCTACAGATTAGAGAAAAACAGGAATTGCAGACTGATGCAGAACATACCATGCCTGGGGTAGTTTTCACTCCCGCAGTGGACATATGTGAATCAGAGGGAGAGATTACCCTGCTCGCTGACATGCCCGGAGTGCCCAGTGATGGAGTAACCATTGATTTGCATAATGACGAGTTGAAGGTTACAGGAGAGGTTGAGACTCAAGGGTCTAAAAATGAAACATACCTGCTTCGGGAGTATGAAACGGGTAGGTTCCATCGCCACTTTACTCTTTCTGACCGCATTGATCAGGATAGAATTGGCGCATCTATGAAAGATGGGGTATTGCGGCTGGTATTGCCGAAAGTGGAAAAGGCAAAGCCCAGGAGAATTGAGGTTAAGTCGAATTGATTAATAGGGATTTTGGAAAACCCTAGTAGGTATGTTAAGCGGGCTCATAGCCCGCTTTTTTTTTGTAAGTTCTTTTGTTGAAGAAGGGGTATGAAAGTGGAGATTACATCCCTCAATTCACACTTGACCACATTCTCATTTGGCACAATATATGGTTTCTGTCAAAGATTTCTTTTCGTGAAAAGATCTAGCCCCCTTGGGAGTGATCCTGAGGGGGTTTTGGGGGGTGTCAGGAAAGTGGGTGGACTTGACACTCCTCCCTCCTTGGCGCACCGAAGCGATTCGGCGAAGCGGCTGATCCCTGATCCCCGACCCCTGACTTCTTACTCTATGCCCTACCTGTCCCGAGCTTGTCGCGGGGCTATCTACTGCCTGCTGCATTTCTCAATGCTCCATGCCAACTGTCTTCAAGGTGACCCTATTTTTTCTCTTGCCCCCTTCTTTGTGCTGTGTTATCCAATACACACATTTCAGTTTGGCTCCATCTATTTCAATGAATTGGCCAGCAGCGCACGCTCCGTTCATTGAGCTGTTTCTTTGTTTGACTTGTCATACCTGGTACGACATGAGAGGAGACAAACCATCCCACTTAGAACAATAGATACCGAGACCCTAGCCCGGATATTTCATGAACCGCTGTCGCGAGACCACGAAACTGGGAACCCGCTTGCGGGACTGAGCGGAGCGCAGCGAGCGCGAAGAAGATGGGTGGTCCACCTGGCAACCGTCCCGCGGTACCGCGGGATTGGTTTCCGTACCTAAACGGTACGTCGCAGGGTCCGACAACCGAGGACGCCGGGAAGGACGGCCATATCCGTGGTCGCAGCAAGTGATTCATGAAATATCCGGGCTACACCATTACCTCAGGGGTGGTGCAGCGATTTAATAGATTCACTCATAGCGAAGATGCAACGATTTTGGAAATACATACGAGGTGACCGTTTTGGTCATAGGGTGAAAACAGACAGAATGGCCTGATCAACCAAAGCCGTGTAAGGAGACAACATGGCCGAAAAAAAAGATGAGAAAATAATAGAGGAAGCCCTGGAGGGTATGAAAGACCACGCTTCTTCAATCACCCAGTATGTAGATTCATTTAAGAAGCGGATAGAAGACTTGGAGAAGCAAAAAGCGGAAGCGGAAGAAATATCCGCCAAGGCAGAAGAAAGGGTCAGAAATGCGGAAGAGCAGCACGCGGAAGCTCTAAAAAAACTTGGTCAAGTTGAGGCACGGGAGAGCTCTAATTACGCTCCATTGATTAAAGAGTTGTTTAGGGAACCCCAACAGGAACTCCAACGTCAAGTGAAGAGTCAGGGCCTCTGGCTTTTTGGAGTATCCCTCGCGGTTGTGGTGCTTTCCATTGTCATCAGTGTTTCGGTGATCTCCTTCTACTCAGTCAAGAACGTAAAGAATGTTGCCACTATGATGCCTGCGGCGCCTACCAAGATCGAGGCAAAGCTTGTCCAAGCCCTTTCCCATCTTGATGAAAAAACACAGAAATCAATCGACAAGATTTCTTTAGAGACTGCGAAAATTGCCGAAGATATTTCCTACATCACTAGAGATCGGCGCGTCGTTGAAGAAATTACCATGGAGATCGGAAAATTCCAGAAAGAATTTGCCCCGGTCAGGACCAGAAACGACGTTCGTCTCCTCTATAAGATGAGGCTGTCACCTCACCATCAAGCCAAATATGCTCTCTTTTACGAAGCCCTAAAGTCAAGTAGCCTACCAGCCGACCTTGTCCCGACGAATTTAAACGACTTCTACATCTGGGATAGGCAGATGCTGCACATATTTAGTAGATTGCTTCGAAAAGTCAAGTCAGCCCAAAATGAGTACGGTCAACTCCCAAATGAGATCCTGAGATTCAGCAATTATAAAGATGTCATAGATGCCACCAAGTATGGGGTTTGGAGCATTGAAATAGAGGATTATTCACAGTTGGTCGCATACTTGGAAAAACAAATCGAGCTCTACAAGAAGCAGATATTACTCAACAATAGAGAGCTATAAAAAAGACAAGCCCGTGCAGAGAAAGTGGCTTTGATCGACCCGCAGAGGGGATTGGTGGAGCCTACTATTCTTGCTCGCACCTTTCGACACACTCTTCCAAGAACCATAACCATTTCAAACCTTGGAAAGTTTCTCACCCGCTTAGGCTTCAACCCCACCTTTCCCGTGGAAACAATGGGCAGATCTCGAAGGACATATAGAAAAGCCTACGGGGTACGGCTCCTTCTGTCGCACCATCCGGAGGTACGGAAACTCAAGAGGCTTAACTCTCCGTCAGTTCATGGCAACAAGCTCTGGAAGTCAAGCTGGCTATTGATGGATTACCTGAACCGGCGAGGATTTCCGGAGGGTGCCAACGTCATGGAGGTGGGATGCGGTTGGGGATTGCTGGGAATATATTGTGCCAAGAAATACGGGGCCAGAGTAACTGGCGTCGACATCGATTCCGAAGTTTTCCCTTACCTGCAGTTACACGCCGAGATTAACCAAGTAGAAATTTCCGCCTTTAAAAAAGGGTACGACGGGCTCAGAAGCAACCATCTCCAGGAGGTGGACGTTCTGCTCGGCGCCGATATTTGCTTCTGGGATGAACTGGCCCAACCTATAAAGAGGCTGATTCTTCGAGCCCTACGTGCAGGCGTGCGGCTGGTGCTGATTGGTGATCCAGGAAGACCACCCTTTGAGGAAATAGGTGAGTATTTCGTCAATAAAAGGGGAGGAGAATTATTGGACTGGACCGCACAGCGTCCGCGACGCAGTGAGGGAAGAATATTGAAGATTGGGAATATTTAAGCTTCATGAGGGCTGAGCACTCAAATGCGAAATACGAAGCCCGAAGCACGAAACAAATCCGAAATCCGAATTCACAAATGTTCAAAACATAGCTTCTCAAAAGTCTTGTCTGGTGTTTTGGTCATTTTGATTTTGGTAATTCGAATTTGTTTCGGATTTCGATATTCGGATTTCGGATTTACATTAGATATGTAACTCTGTGGTGAATCTTCAATCTAACATGTCTATGGACCTGTGCACTATCACTGATACCTTGCTAGATGAGCTCCGGCCTTTGCGCTTCGGCCCCCCTGTCACCCACGTTTACAATCCCCTGGAATACGCCAGAAAATCCTATGATCGATATCTTGAACTCTATTCAACTCGCCCGAAAGAGATTATTCTCCTCGGAATGAATCCGGGGCCGTGGGGAATGGCGCAAACGGGCGTCCCTTTTGGTGAGGTGAAAACGGTTAAGGAGTGGTTGCGCATTCAGGCTCCCGTGGGCACTCCCTCTGAAATACATCCCAAACGGTTGGTCCAGGGTTTTGCATGTCCAAAAAGTGAAGTGAGCGGCAAACGACTGTGGGGTTGGGCTCAAGAAACATTTGCTACACCGGAGCAGTTTTTTACCCGTTTTTTTGTGATCAACTACTGCCCGCTGCTCTTCATTGAATCCAGCGGCCGCAACAGGACTCCAAACAACCTTCGGGTTGCTGAGAGGAAACCATTACTTGAGGCCTGTGATCAAGCTCTCCGTCGGACTATCCAGTGGTTCAGCCCACGCTATGTGGTCGGAGTGGGACGATTTGCTGGAGAACGAGCCCATGCCGCGCTTACAGGGCTCAAGGTGAGGATCGGGAACATTAGCCATCCAAGCCCGGCAAATCCCAAAGCAAATCGAGGTTGGGGCAGGTTGGTGATGAAAGAATTTGGAGATTTGGGGATAAAAGTGTGAACGGAATTGAGTGCGGGATAATTGGAGATGGCGAGTTTTGTATTTCTGATTGTGGATATTAGATTGCAGATTTTCATAGCTGCAACTGAAGTCAATCTTAAAACTACAGTCCTCAATCTGTAAAACCATCTCCGTCTCTTGCCGCGTGTTGGTTGGAAAAGAATGATAGGCTAGGTCTGTACATTAGTGCTATACTCTGATCTCAAACGTTCCATATGATTGACAAAGTTGGGGGATTCTGAATATGCAAGAAGATGTCAGAGACAAACTTTCCCTGAATCAAGAAGATGTCTTGAAACTGAACTTCATCAGGGAACCTGGTGTTTATATCTACCGGAGGCATTACCGCCAAGGACTACGCTCCCATATCCTAGAAGTGTTGAGCCAAGAGGATGTGGAGAATGAGAAGAATGGGGTGATCATCGATGGGGCTAAGTGGTACCCCAGGGCAGAGCCTTTGAAAATGCTGAGGATATTCAGAACGAGATTCAAGAACCTGCAAGAAGCCGAGGAGGAAATACAAAGAGTTAAAACCATTGAGTCATACTTGGGCCCGGAAAATTTTGCCAAATCCGATGAATTCCTTGTGGATTACCAATTGAATGGAAAACGCGAACTCATCCTTTGCGGCCTCCAGGAGTTTATTCAAGGTGCAATACTGGATCCCTGGGACCAATTGGACGACAGCCACTTGATTTCTATTTTGCGTCGAATCAGCTTTGAAACATTTGAAGAGGCAGAGTCTATTGCTGATCAATGGGTTGAGCAGGTCCGTAACAAGGCTGAAACTTTCATAGGTAAGATTAAGAAGATGATCCTGGAGGCTCGCCACGTCCCGGATCTTGCGGGCATTGGAAACCTTCTTCTTACTCACGATGGAGATATCAAGCTGGTGGACATCAATAATATATCTCAAACATCATTCGATTCGAACATCCACCTTGATGACAGGAACTACCCTGTCTGTGACAAATCCATCGAATCTTTATCACTCCTTGAGCAAGGATTGCTCCAAAGACCTCTACAGCAAGATGACACCATCTACAGAACATACCTTGAACCGAGCAGGATGGAAGAAGTGAAAGCTTTAGAGAAAGAATTCCTTCTTGCCATGGAACAAGAGACCGCTGACGATGACATTTCTCCGTCCTAGCCCTGGATCAAAGAATTCGGGCCTAAAGTGCTTCGAACCACCTCCAGAGGGGAGGTTCAGTGGTCTTTCCTTAATGCGGGAGTTCACTGGAGTAATGGAGCAATGATGAGGACATATTCAAGTTGTAAGTCTCGCTTCCTCTTTTCCCAACACTTCAATACTCCAGTACTCCAATACTCCACAGCAACTTAGCATCTTTACCGGCACAGCCATTGAAACTGACCTGGCGAAGAAGACCAGGTTATCTATGACTAAGTAGATGCCTATATCTAGCCCAGCTCCAAAATCCCCCCTAACCCCCCTTTATCAAAGGGGGGAACTATTTGAAATTCACACAAAATCTTTTCCTTTTGCAAAGAAGGATAAAGGGGGATTTCTCCTTGCCCTTACCCTCATAAAACTGCATCGGGTACGTGCTTTTCTCGCCTTTCTGGTCACCATCTTATGTGTGTCTTGTGGAGGGGAAGCTCGGGTCCCTTACGATTCAGGGCCAGTTTCCCCGCAGAAGACGATAGCCAGGCTTGGCTACTCCATTCAAGTTGGAGCTTTTGCAAACTTGGACAATGCGGTTCGTCTTAGCAAAGCTCTCGAGCGGCGCGGACTGGATGCCTACTATTTTGTTCACAAGACAGGACTCTACAAAGTCCGTTTTGGTAATTTCCCAACCAAGAAAGCCGCCCGCAAGAAAGCAGAGGCTGTTCGTGCTGCAGGAATAATAGACGCATATTACCTAGTCAGCCCTAAAGAATATGCAATAGCAAAACAGAGAAAGCGCGGTGGCAGCAGCTATCTCAGAAATGAGATTGTAGGAACTGCAAAAAAATTTATTGGTGTCCCTTACAGGTGGGGCGGTTCTTCCCGACGAGAAGGGTTTGACTGCAGCGGTCTGACCATGGTCGTTTATCAATTGAATGGATTGAATTTGCCGCGGTCATCAAAAGAACAATACCGGATTGGAATGCCTATCAGGCGAAGTCAGCTGTCCCAGGGCGACCTGGTTTTTTTTGCCACTTCGGGAGGGAGAAGGGTTTCCCATGTCGGCATTTATGTGGGCAACGGTAGGTTTATTCACGCTCCTAGTAGGGGCAAAAGAATACGGACCGAACGCCTTACAAAAAAATATTTCAAGAATCGATATGTCGGGGCCAGAACCTATCTAAACTAGTGAAAACAGGGGCAGCCGTTGACAGCGGGCAAACAAAACACAACACCAAACCAAGCCCTGACTTTGGTGATTGACCAAGGTACCCTATCCACCCGGGCTCTGGCCTTGAATGAAAATGGAAAGATTCTGACCTCGGCTTCTTGCGATGTCTCGTTGCAGAGGCGCGGTTTAGAGCTGGTTGAACAAGATGCAAAGGAGATAATGGCCTCTGTAGATGAGGTGGTGCATACCGTACTGGGTAACTCTCGGGTGCGACGTTTGGGTGTGTCTTGCGCCGGACTGGCCACACAGCGATCTAGCGTGGTGGCATGGGACATGCGCACCGGCGAGCCACTTGGCCCCTTGTTGAGCTGGCAGGACCGCCGTGCTGCAGAGTGGTTGAGTGGATTTAACACTCATGCTGACAAAATAAAAGAGCAAACCGGTCTGCAACTTTCCCCGCACTATGGCGCCAGCAAATTGCGTTGGTATCTGGATCATCTGCCTGCGGTAAAACAAGCCATGCATGAAGGCTCGCTGGCCTTCGGGCCCCTGGCCAGCTTTTTATTGTTTCACTTGCTACAGGATCAACCCCTTTTGGTGGATCACGCCAATGCCTCCCGCACTCAGCTGTGGAACTTACAATCTCGCGACTGGGATCCCTGGCTCTTGGATCTGTTTGGCGTCCCACAGGAAACACTCCCCCTGTGTAGACCTATCTGCCATAATTATGGTTTCTTGCGCACAGCTGATATACCCATAACGGCGGTTAATGGCGACCAAACTGCAGCCATCTATAACCTGGGGCGTCCACGTCGGGACACTGCCATCGTCAATATCGGCACCGGCGCCTTTGTTCTCATTCCTACCGGTGCAAAAATCATACGCCAACCTGCTCTGTTGAGCGGTCTGGCCAGCAGTACAAAGGATTGGGGGGAATATATAATCGAAGGGACTGTCAACGGTGCAGGAGCTGCGCTGGATTGGGCGGCAAGGAAGTGGAATTTGCCTAATATCACCACTGATCTTGCTGTTTGGTTGTCTCGAGAAGATGAACCACCCCTGTTCATCAACACCATCGGCGGTCTGGGGTCGCCCTGGTGGCAAGCAGGACCATCCCCTAGCTTGCTGGGGAATGGTGAACCATGGCAATGGGCGGTGGCTGTAGCCGAGAGTATAGTGTTCATGTTGCAAACTAATCTGGAAACTATGGAAGAGGCCGGCCTGGCTGTTAGCAGAATACAGGTCAGCGGTGGGCTGGCACGTTTTGATGGCTTGTGTCAAAGGTTGGCTTCCCTGACCCAACTCCCTGTTTACCGTCCCGCTGAGACTGAAGCCACCTGTCGGGGTATTGCCTGGCTCGCCGCAGGTTCTCCTTCTCGCTGGCCCAAGCCAGGCCGGGGCCGGGTGTTCAAGCCTCAGGCGAATCAAGCACTGGATAAACGCTACAGACGATTTCGCCAGATATTAGGATAAGGAAAGAAATCAGGTGTCAGGTGTCAGGTGTCAGGTGTCAGGTGTCAGACAAAGGAAAAATAGCTGCTGAACACTGAAACCTCAACCATCGTGAAAGGTCAGGCTCTCTAGGACTAAACTTATGACGACATTCGCCCAATCAGCCGGCACCAAACCTTTTGCAGAAGAGACCCAACATCGTCCTCTGGTTATGGCTCACCGCGGCGGGGCTGGCTTATGGCCAGAGAACACCATGCATAGTTTTGAGCGGGCAGTGGATTTAGGGGTAGACGTGCTAGAGACAGAAAT
>JBFFBS010000143.1:0-9244 GCA_041560295.1 Syntrophobacteria bacterium
GAGCCAATACCGATTAATTTAATTTTGTTTTTGAGGTCTTTATTGGACTGGATGGCGCGATATAATTCGTTCACCCGGAACGCTTCTTTTTGGCAGAACGGTCAATACATGTTGAAGATCTCGATGATGACTACCTGCGCCTCAATCTGAGGAACCGTAAACTGGCCACTACCGGAAAGCCCCAGATGGCTCTTAGCCTGAGGATCATCGGGCACAGCGAGCTTGATTGGTGGAAGAGAATCCCCTACGGCCGGGGGCTTATCTGCGGCCTGAGCCGGACAGATCATCAAGAAAGAACAGATTACAGTGATCAGTGACAGATAGAGCAGTTTCTTGTAAGTGTAGAACATAGATATCTCCTCCCTGGATTTTACCAAAAGCACAATTGGGCGTTGTTGGTGGTTCTGGGCAGGTCTTGCACTGCTTTTGACTGTTAACAATAAGAACAACTGTTTTAAATATTGTCAAGTTAAACAACCTGTCTTGACCCCATCAGAAGTTTAGATTAGGATTAAGCGCTCGTCTTCAGCAAGACTCTCTTTAGCAAGACTCAAGGATAGGTGCCGGTAAAATGAAAATAGTGGTTGATCGGGAAAAATGCCGAGCTTCGGGTGAATGTGTGACAGCTTGTCCTGAGGATGCAATCTCCATTGTGGACGGGGTGGCTACCATCGATGAGTCCAAGTGCGATCTGGACGGGATTTGCATAGCAGCATGCCCACATCAGGCTATAAGCTACGATGAGCGAATAAAGTTAAGTAATTAAGGGGTTTTGTCAGCTCCAAGATTCCTTGTTTTTGCTGTCCAGACTGTCTAATTCTGGTCAATTCTACCCCATTTCCGGCAACCCTACGGGAGAAAAACGGCAGATTTTTTTGCCGAGCAATTTTGACTCACCTACTGCCACTTTCCGCATCTTGCGCCAGATTAATTTCCAGTAAACTGTGAATTAAGGTAATCTAAAGGTTCGATTACTGCTTTTTCTCTACCTTCGCCCTCCAACGCAATACTTGATCCGTATCCTTGATGTCGGTCAAATCTCGTTGCATTTCACTCCAGCCGTACCAAAAGGCGTAGTCTGGGTTCGCATGGAAAGTCCCCTGGAAGGTCCTCATGCGATGCCCCATAAACATATGGAACAATCTTTGCTCAATGGTTGTGGGCACATCGTGAAAGGTCAGGAGGTCGGGAAAGGGATAAGCATAGTTTTTCGGTTTCTTGAGTATGCCATCCGCGTATAGATTGGCCACAATGCGGATGGCCTCTGCCAACAGGATATCAGCCTCCCTGATCATCTTGTCGCCCTTCTTCAGCTCCCCCTTGGCAAATGTGCCGGTATGGCACTGGCGGCAAGCCTTTACCATCTTATCACGTTCTTTTTCCCAGTCCGCCTGGGTAAGACGCATCACATCCGCTGTCTTGACCAAGTCGAACCGCGGGCCAGGATTACCATCCGGGTCCAGTACGCCATAGGCCTGCAAGATCAGCTTGCGGGCTTCCGCCCACACCTTGTCATCAGGCATCGGTAGTCGCACAGCCGTGAATCCCCAGGCGGTTTTGACTTCATGGTCGCCGTCTTGCATGTGACAGGTCTGACAGGTAGGCGCAGCAGCATTGTCGGGAAGGAGGCCCTGCTGCTTTAGCAAAAACCTGACGCCATGCTTAGATGACGAGTACATCTCCCACTGAGGGTGGTCAAAACCCATATGGCAGGTCTGACAGGCTTGCGGCTGTCTGGCCTCTTTGACGGAGAAGGTATGGCGGGTATGGCATGCGTCGCAGGAGGCGTAACCGAAGCCAGCCCCCTTCTCTTTCAAATTAAAAATTTCCTTGTCACTCTTGATGCCGAGTTTATGACAGCCGCCACAGCCTTTCATCCCTTCCACCAGGGCCATGGGCTGCCAGTGCACGGTGGGCATCGCCTTCATCGCTGACCAGGCGAGGGCGTGCTTTCCGGCCTTGAATTGATTCCACCGGGATTCGTGACATTTGCCGCACCAACTCGGTTTAATGGGCCATGCCAGATCAACGTCATCCTCTGACATGTGTTCGACGCCGTGGCACACGGAACAAGTTACCAAGTTCTTACTGTGTTTGCTCAGCTGCCAATCTGATACGATCCCGGGCGTCACCTCCAGGTGACAGGAGACGCACTCACGCTTAACAATGAGTTTAACGTCTGTCGGATAATTTGCCTTGATCCATCGCCTGAGACCGCCCTTGAGGGCGTAGACCTCTTTAAAACCTTTGGCGATCAGTTGACGTGCCACCCTGGCACTGGTGGATTCGCCGGGTCAGGCGCAGTAGGTGACAATGGTTTTGTCTTTTGGGTACTTATTAGCCCAGGAGTCGACATCGTCCGGGTCTTCATGAACCGCGCCGGGCAGTTTTTGGGCGACGGTTTTCCACTGGTCACCAACAAGACTGTCAATGATGACGAGATTAGGATCCCCAAGCATGGATTTGAGTTCCTCCATGGTTATCCTGGGAGCGTCACCTGATACGTCTCGATCCTTTGGAGCGGGAATGGTGTCAGATACACAAACCAACGCTACCATGATTACAACGGTCAGAGTGGCCAGTATGAACCGTTTCATGGAATTTGTCCTTTGTTAAAGGTTCATGTTTGAAAAACGTAAATTAACAAAACTACATATATTGGCGGATTTAGCCAACGATAGGAAGGAATTAGAAAGACGGTCAAATAGGCTCACCTCAGTCTCGTTCTCCTGCCAAATAGTTCGTCAATATAGACTCCAACCTTCCCGTATAACTGCCATAGAAATGGTCGGCTCCCTCTATTATTTCCAGCCGCGCGCTTGAGTTCCAGTTAGGCAGTATGGTCTTGATGAGTTCTGGCGGAGCAATCTCGTCGCCGCTCCCGGCAATGACCAGCCACAGTTGGGGGATGGATTGTGCTGAACCAAAGTCGAGAAACGCCACCGGGGGTGAAACCATCACCATCCGCTGGACTGTATCTTTCTCCGGCCGGGCGAGAGCATTCACCCAGGCACCGAAAGAATAGCCGGCCAGGTCTACTGCATTTTTTCCTTGCTCGCCCAGGTAATGCAATGCTGCATTGACGTCCTCCTGCTCTCCCTGGCCATTGTCGTATTCTCCCTGGCTGCCACCAACGCCGCGGAAGTTGAACCTCAGCGTGGTATATCCTGCTTGCTGATAAGCTTGGACGAGCGATTCCACCACATTGTTGTGCATGCTGCCACCGTAAAGTGGGTGGGGATGGGTAATGACTACGCCCTTGTCTCCAGGCTTCGTTTGCAGGAGCCCCTCGATCTTAATAGCGCCGGTCATAAAGAAAATCAGTTCTTCGTCCATAGGTGAAATTCCTACTCGTACTTTTCAAAAAGGTCCATCATTTGCTCTTTGAATTCCTCCGGAAGAGTTGTAAGTTTGTCTTCACTCAGTATGACAAATTCACCTTCCCCTTTCGCCAGAGTTTTTCCTTTGGAGTCGAGCAGTATGGCTTCAGCTTGGCACGATCGCGACGTGCCGTCTGAAGTTATTGTTCCTTTCACAGTGATGGGTACTTCAACAGGCACTGGTCTCAGATATCGCACCTGGATTTGTCTGGTCACTGAAAAGACCTTCTTGAAGTAGATAACGGTCCAGGACATAATTTCATCAAGAAGGGTGGATATGATTCCACCATGGGCCATGTTTTGCCAGCCAACATGATTTCTACTTAGAACAACATCTGAGCAGATGGAATTGCCCTGACGGTAAAAATTTAATTTGAGGCCAATGGGATTATTGGTACCACAGGCGAAACAGTCATGACCTTCGAGAATGGGGATGGGAGTCTTTGTCGCATTCATGTCCGTGCCCTTATGTTCTATTGAGTATCGAAAGTTTAGCGATTGCAGATTTAAGATTGCAGAATGCAGATTTAAGGTTTTTACTGAAGGTTGAGAAAACGAGAACTTCAGTGCAAATTTAGGGATTGAATCTGAAATCTACAACATGGTGCTCTTTTGTGCAAGTCGGTCTCAGGTTCACCCCTTGTATAAGCGCTGCTAAATAGATTAGTCTAATCATTTAAAACAGGTAGGTAAAGACAATTACCGGCTGCTGACAGCTGATTGCTAAAAGCTTAAGAAGGATATTTAGCATGCGCACTTCCTTAGCCGCTAATGTATTAGATTTGCCCGACTTCCGAGATCAGGTAGGTGTTTTCCAAAGCCGTGAGCACGCGGGAGAGATTCTTGCTGGCATGCTTGAAGTTTACTCCGATAGTGACGCCATAGTTATGGCCGTACCGGCGGGTGGAGTACCAGTCGCCAAGGTACTCGCAGAGCAACTCAATCTTCCCTTGGACATTGCTGTAGTAAGCAAAATCACTCTGCCGTGGAATACGGAGGTTGGCTACGGAGCCGTGGCCTTCGATGGAACCGTGCGACTCAACAACGATCTTGTGGCGCGGCTTGGGCTTAGCGATGAAGAGATTCAGCAAGGAATCAGGAAAACCTCGGCCAAGGTTGCACGCCGAGTGAAGAATCTCCGCGGTGAGCAAGCCTTGCTGGACCTCTCTGCCTCTGAAATCATATTGGTAGATGATGGCCTTGCCTCAGGATTTACCATGCTGGTGGCAGTCGAAGCCCTGCAGAAGGCAGGTACGAATAGCATCACTGTGGCAGTGCCCACTGGTCACCAGCGTTCGGTGGGGAGGATCGCCGGTGAAGTGAACGCCCTCTATTGCGCCAATATGAGGGGTGGCTACCCTTTTGCGGTGGCAGCCGCTTACCTGCGCTGGTCAGATGTGGGTGAGAAAGAGGTGGTCTCTCTGTTAGCGGGTGCCTTCAGCTGAAAAAACAGATACTATTGAGAACCCTGTATTCAAGTTCGAAAACCTAGTTCTTAAGGCCGAGTCAGATCGCATAGAACAGAGCGCAGAGAGCATAGGGAGGTAATTTCGAATTGCGGATTGCGAATTGCGAATTTTGCCTTGTGCCCTGTGCCTTGAGCCTTGAGCCGCTCCCTTATGCATTCCAAAGCCGGGTCATTTGGGTCCGGATTCTTTACTAGTCGTACGGTAGAGAGGGTTACCCTCCTTATTTCAATGGGGAATCCAATGCACGTTCAGATGTCAGACTTTATTCCTTTTCTTTCTTGGATTCGGACCTACAATCAGCGTCACGTGAAAGCAGATCTTCTGGCCGGGTTGACTGTGGCCGTGGTGGCGGTGCCCCAATGCATGGCCTATGCCCTCATCGCCGGGCTCCCGGTTCAGTACGGGCTCTACGCCGCAATTGTGCCGGCCATTATTGGTTCCTTATGGGGAAGCTCGGCTCAACTGATCACCGGTCCTACTACCGCAATCTCACTGGTGGTGCTAAGTAGCCTAGTCAGATTGGCCCCGCCTGGAAGTAGTCATTATGTGGAACTCGCCTTTTTCCTCGCCTTGATGGTGGGAGTCATTCAGATTGCTATGGGAGTGGCCCGATTGGGCTCCCTGTTGAATTTTGTTTCCCATTCAGTAATCCTCGGATTTACCGCAGGTGCAGCCGTTCTCATCGGTTTCAAACAGATTCCCAACCTGCTCGGCTTAAAGTTAGAGAGAACCAGCTTATTTATTGAATCCCTGGTGCAAATTGCCAACCATCTACACGAAACACATCTTATTACTTTGGCGCTAGGGCTTGGAACTGTAGCGGTTATCATATCATTACGAAAGCTGCGCCCGTCATGGCCGGGAAAGTTGATTGCTCTAGTGGTGATTGGTGGGGTAGTAGCGCTCTTCAAATTGGATGCTCAAGGGGTAGCTGTGGTTGGAGCCATCCCCCGAAGCCTGCCACCTTTTCATTTTCCTAACATCCACGGCCTGGAGATTGAAGTGGATATTGCAGATCTTGCGCCGGGAGCTCTCGCCATAGCTATACTTGGACTCATGGAGGCGGTCTCTATTGCCAAGTCCATTGCCGGCCAGACCCACCAGCGGCTAAACGTGAACCAGGAGTTCATCGGTCAAGGTCTGTCCAATATAGCGGCTTCATTGTTTAGCGGCTATGCGGGAAGCGGGTCTTTCACCCGCTCGGCAGTAAACTTCAGCTCAGGAGGCAAGACGCCCATGAGCGGAGTTTTCTCTGGAATTACAGTGGCCGTGCTGGTTCTACTGGCCGCACCCCTTGCGGCTAAACTTCCGGTGGCAGCCCTGGCTGGAGTGCTCATGGTGGTGGCCTATCAAATGATACAAACAGAAAATATAAAAAGGGCCATACGAGCAACCAGATCCGATGGTGCGGTTTTGATGGTAACTTTTCTCTCGACTCTCTTTTTACACCTGGAGTTTGCTGTTTACGTGGGAGTTTTGCTGTCCATAGGTCTGCACCTGGCGGAGACAGCTCATCCACGTATGCACTCCAGTGTGCCGGACCTGAAGACCGGAAGGATGGTTGGCACGGCTCGCGGTAGAATTTGCTGCCAGATGGATATTGTAACGGTGGAAGGTGCCGTATTCTTTGGTTCAGTAACCTTCGTGTTGGAGGACCTTGAGCGACGATTAAGAAACCACCCTCGCATGGCCAACCTTCTTATTCGATTACATCAGGCCAACATCCTGGACGCCAGTGGAATACACGCCCTGGAGGTTCTTCTGGACGAGATCCGCGAAAGGGACGGAGGTCTTTATTTCGCCGGTGTAAAACCCAAGGTCTTTCAGGTATTCAAGAATTCTGGATTACTGCGCGAGGTTGGAGAAACCCATTTCCGCACCACCACCGGTTCTGCCATTCGGCAGGCGATGCGCGAGTCCTTCTGCCCGGCGATATGCGCTGCTTGTGAGTATGTGGTATTTGTTGAATGTCCCGAGCTCAAGCAGGGGAATTGGGAGGTTTTGGGAGAAGGGGTGAGGCCTCGTAAGTGCAAAAGTAAGGAAAAGGAAAAACAAACTACGGAGATAAGAGGTAAGAATTGAAGATCCTAACGTACAAGCATGAGAAGAATGCTGTTGAGAAGGTGCTGCGCATTGGAGTTGAACTCTCGCAGAGCGTGGATGCTGAAATCTGCTTTCTTACCGCCCGGAGTGGTACACCTGCAACTGAAGAGCCGCCGCCAGTGGGTGTGGATATCCCTTGGGCGCAGAGGAGTGAACTCCAACCGGGAATTCAGATTCTCACCCAGGCAATGGAATTTCTCACCAAAACAGGATTCCTTGCACCACAAACTAGCATCAATATTCGAGCCGTGCGAAATGGCTATCTATTTTTGGGTGCAACACCCTCAGGGCGTCGTGTGCCTTTCTATGAACGGTACGGCCACCTGATAGAGGTTTTGAATTACGAGGTGGACGAACACCAGCAAGACTTGGTGGTTGTTGGTGCTCACAGACGACAGGGTCTGGGACGGTTTGTTTCGGGTGACAGAGC
Organism: Syntrophobacteria bacterium; assembly: GCA_041560295.1. Lineage (GTDB taxonomy): Bacteria > Desulfobacterota > Syntrophobacteria > BM002 > BM002 > BM002. The sequence goes on from JBFFBS010000143.1 coordinate 7,383, forward strand.
GAACAACTTAGCCCGTGACCTGCATGCTTCTGTCTTCCTGGTGCGAAGCGGTGATTTGAATAGTCGTTTTCTGGTCTGCGCTGACGGCTCACCCTCAGCTCGCCGCCTCTTCCCACTTCTCAAACAACTCCTCCCTGCGGTTCGTGGACCGGTGGATCTTATGTGGGTGCGAGAACCAGATTCAACTGATGAGGAAACAGAAGCGGGCAACGAATGCGTGCAGCGAGCACGTGCCTGGTTAGACAGCTGCGGCAAAGAGGGTGATTTGTTTTTGCCTGAAGGAGAACGGCCCGAGGAGTTGATACTTGAGGAAGCAGGTGATGAGTCTGTGATAGTAATGGGGGCGAGCCTGCGGCACGATGTGCACCACAGGGTGCGAGGGAGTTTGCCGCTTCAGGTCCTGGCGAAGACAGAATCCAGCGTTTTGCTGGCAAAGCTGCCGTCCGAAGTGGATACTGATTTTTTTGAAGCGCTGGATACATGCTGATCGATAGGCTGGGCTCAATTGCATGTAGGTCGGGTGGTTCCGCGAGAGCGGGTTCACCCGACGAAAACGAATCGCCCTTTCTATCGTCGGATCAACCCCGCTGTGGCGGGAACGATCCGACCTACTGGTAAGTTATATGTTAAACGATATTAGGTATCCCGGTAGCAGAGTCTAATCCGGATAGTAACTCAAGGTAGTGATACCTGATTCTTCCGAATAACTAATAACGAGCACCCATGACTTTGTTTTGGTTGTGCACATGGCGCATAGCGAATTGTGATTTGCTCCCGAACGCTATGCTCTATGCGCTTTGCGCTATGCGAGTTACAAGGAGGTGAGAGTAATGGAAATCTATCTGATGCAGCACGGGCCCAATCTCCCCAAAGATGAGGATCCCGAGGAGTCGTTGAGTCCAGAAGGGGAGGCTCAGGTTTCAAGGGCAGCGCAGGCCATCAACAAAATGGGCCTCACATTCGATGTGATCATCGCGAGTCCAAAAAAGCGCTCTCAGCAAACTGCTGCAATTGTTGCCGAGGCCGTTGGTTTCCCACTGGATGGAATTGAGGAGACGGAGAAGGTAAAGGCCATGACTCCTGTTGAGGAAACCGTTCGTTATCTTGAGCAGTTTAAAGACAGACAGTCAGTTCTCATAGCGGGACATCTCCCGTCTCTCGCTGAGGTTGCCTCATCCCTGCTGACCTCAGGTTCCAAGACTACCATTCAGTTCGAAAGAGGGGGAATTGGCAGGATCGATGTGGATGCGCTACCCACTCATGAAGGTAGGCTTCGTTGGTATCTTACTCCTGCACAACTCGATCTCATGGCGGGGTAGAATTGCATCTGACTACTGTGGATCATGGATTTCTCGCCCGCTCCCCCTTCGACTGGCTCAGGGCTCGCTCCAGTCCTCAGAGAAAGTCGCAAGGCGCAGAGCGCCAAGCGCTGAGCGAGTCCTTTAGATTGAAAACAACTGACTTTACCATCGATATTCCTTAACGCTATGCGCTATGCTCTTTGCGCTGCGCGCAATTTGAGCTCTGTGAGAGGTGAAGGAAAGATCTGATTACGGAGAACGTTAAGGAGAGAGGAAAATGGCAGCAAAAGAAAAAGATGGTGCTTACCCGGTAATTCCTTCTGACCGTGGAGATGACTTGCACAACCTGGAGTATGCCGAATCCGCTGATCTGGTGATTTTTATGGCAGGCAATCAATTTATGGTAATGGAAGAGTTGTTGATTGTTTTTCAGAATCAGCACCCCGATATCAAGAGAATTTTCTATGAAACACTACCGCCCGGTTTGGAACTGAAGCAGATTCTGGCAGGGGGTGCCCTTTTTCGGGACAATCTCATCGATGTTCGACCCGATGTTTACGC
>JBFFBS010000144.1:0-9211 GCA_041560295.1 Syntrophobacteria bacterium
CTCGAGATCCTCCTTCTCTTCATAAGCTATTCCCAAGTAGTAACGAATCTGTTGGTTTTCGGGGTCTCCCGCCAGAAGAGTGTTGAAGACTTCTATGGCCTGGTCATATTCTCCCAGCTCCAGGTGGATGAGGCCGACTTTACTCCGCATCTCCAGCCCCTTCTCCTCCGGATCCATTATCTTTTGGAACTCTGCCAGAGCCCCACGGTAGTTATTCTGCCTCAGATAAAGATCGCCAAGCCTGGTTCGAGCTTGCTTGTTCTCTGGATCAAACTCCAGAATCTTCTTGTATGTCACCTCTGCATCATCATAGCGGTTTTGCAGTTCGTAGAGATATGCCAGGTCCATGAGCGCCATTTCGAGATCAGGTCTGATTTCCAGAGCCTTTTTGTAGTATTTCTCTGCTTCATGGTAATCCTTGAGCTCCAGTTCCATCCGGGCAAGATAATAACTTGCCACAGGATTATCAGGATCCAGATTCACGAGCACATTCAGAACCTCACGGGCCTCCTCATATCTACTCTGGCCAGCGTAGAGGGAAGCCAGCCAGAGCCTGGCCTTTTGTTGGTTCGGATCCAGATCGAGCACTGCCCGGTATTCGGCAATAGCTCGGTCCGTCTGTTTGAGACTGCTGTACAGCCCAGCGAGCATCATTCTGGTTTTGATTGACTGAGGATCTAGATCTCTGGCTCTCTGTGCCGCCTCGACCGCCTTGGCATTCTGACCCTGGCGCAGGTAGAAGGTGGCTAACTCCACAAAAAGATAGGCGGCCCCGGGGTCTGCTTCCGCGGCTATCTCAAGTTCACTCAATGCTTCTTTTACCCGATTTTCATACAGAAGCCGACGTGATCGGAGAAAATGGTAGTAGGCGTCAGTGCGGGAGCTCAAGTGAAGTTTCGCTCTCGCTTGCTGGGCCGCAATCTCTTCTTGCGTGGCCACCTTTTGTCCAGAAAGAGCGCACCCCCACAGTGGTGCCAACGCAAGCAGAGCAATCAGTATCAAAGCAGAATGGTGTCGCATAACTAGATTTCATCAAACTTCAGATGAAATGTCTCCCCTGGCCTGATTATCTTGTTGTGAGTAAAAGCCCGAAAAGAAGGATTGTTCACAATGGCAAGAGAGCCTCATGAAGAACCTGGGCTAAGTACTTTATAATGTTGAAATAACACATTTTATTGTAACAGTCAAATACTTTAATTGTCCAGAAAATCGTTGCTCGAGCTTCTCTTTTTCACTATACTGGAGTCCCGTCTCAAATCACAAATTGTACAATCTGCTTCTGGTCAACTGAGCCGTATACCACTCTACGAATCCAGCCAGATCTACATTGTGGGGCGGTGGAATTGGGCAAATGCATCGCCAGGAAGCTATAGCAATAACGAGGCCAACCTATGAGTGGCGAACTACCTAGATTGCGGGACCGTCTGGAAGCCATCCCCATTAAACACGGTCAGGAGTTATACGTTGCGCTTCGGGACCTTGAGGGATTGAATCCTGAGACCTTGGTCCTGAGCCCCCAGGCTTACTTTCTGGTTACCCTTATGGACGGATCCAATTCGGTGGTAGATATCCAGGCCGCCCATATGCGCAGGTTTGGTGACATGCTATTTCGTGAACAACTCGATGGGCTTGTCAAGACACTGGATGATTATCTTTTTCTGGATAATGAAACCAGCCGTGCACGCATGCGGCAACTGATCGATGAGTTTAACAGCCAAACTACCCGCTTGCCTTTCCACGCGGGAGTCAGCTATGCACCGGATCCTGAAGGTCTCCGCCTCCAGCTACAAAGCTTCTTTGACCCAGAAAACGGCGGCCCCGGTGATCCTCGGCCGGCTCAGAAAAGAAGAACCATGGCCGCTTTGATGGCTCCACATATTGACCTGCGCGCAGGCGGTCCGAGCTTTGCTTATGCCTACAAGGCCTTGGTTGAAGCGAACCCTGTGAGCACCTGCGTTATCCTCGGTACCGGCCATGAACCGTTGGCAAACTGCTTCGCTCTTAGCCGAAAAAGCTTCGAGACTCCGCTGGGCTCGGTTGCAGCGGACAACGACTTCATTGACGAATTGACCAGTCGCTGTTCTTTGGACCTTCTCGCGGACGAGTTCGCACACCGGCGTGAACACACCATTGAGTTCCAGACCCTTTTCTTGAGTCTACTTTTACCGGATGTCCGCATTGTGCCCATCCTGTGCTCTTTTGCGGTGGAAGAACTCGAGCAGCGAAGCACTGACATTTTCGCCATGGTTGATTCGCTCCGAGAAACTCTGGACGTTTACCCACAGCCAGTTTGTCTGGTTAGCAGTGTAGATCTGGCCCATATCGGTCCCCGTTATGGCGATCCGTTCCGGCCTCACGCGGGAACGGTGCGGGAACACGAGGAAGCCGACCGTCAACTGCTCGAAACCATGGCAACCGCGAACGCTGACACCTTCGCTAACATCCTGGTGCGTGAAGGCAATCGCCGCCGCATCTGCGGCCTTCCGCCTCTCTATACCATGCTCAAAACCCTGGGGAACACGGTAGAGGGAGAACTCCTGCGCTATGACTCCACTGAGGTGGATGGCGAGGGTTCTTTCGTCACCTTCGGCAGCATGGCCTTCTATGAACGCACTTGATAGAAATCTAGCCCGGATATTTCAGAAACGCCCATGCCTTTAACTCCGTACACTGGGGATACTAGATTTCGATATGCACTTTTATTTACTAACCACAGAGACACGGGAGAGTGCTTCGCACTCAAACTCGAAATACGAAACCCGAAGCACGAAACAAATACAAAATCAGAATTCTCAAATTTTCAAAACGTGACTAATTGAAAGGAGTTGTATGGTGTTTCGGTCATTTGGATTTTGGTAATTTGAATTTGTTTCGAAACTGGGGACCCGCCCGCAGGGTGGGGAGTCCGAAGGACCAATTTCGATATTCGGATTTCGGATTTCACTGGATATGTGCCTCTGTGGTAAATCTTCACTCAGGTTTCTTCAGGCCACTATAATAAGGAGCAGAGTTAATAGTCGTTTTCAGGAAGCAAGGTTTTGGCCGGACGATAGTTCCTGACGCATGGTCAGCGCCAGCATCCTATAGGCATTGAAAGCGTGAGGACCTTCATAGCCCTCATGTGCACGGATGAAGGGGACCAAGCAGTCGGTGGGCTTTTGGTGGGTCGAAACCACTATGGTCGGAATACATTTCTGTTGATTCAGGGAATTGACCAGAGAATGAAAGTGGCTGCGGATAACTATCAAATCAGGCCGCGGCCTGTCCAATCGCACATAGTAGGAAAAGACCTCCTCACGGCGAAAAGGTATCAGGTTGACGGCGAGATCCAGCTTCTTGCAACATCTCTGTAGTTTCTTGAGATCAAGGCCGCAGTGTAAAACGAAAACGTTTGCTTTCTCACCCATCCCTGAGTGGTCAGTTTTGTAAGGTAGTGGCACGATCGTAATCCCCTCACAACAGCAAGCAAAAAAGCCGACGTCATCTTACGCCAACTCGAGTCGGCTGAGAATAGCCACGATGTGGTAAACTGTCAATGGTAAACTGATCGGACAAGTTGACAATGTCACCTCTTTTGCTGGTTTATCACCAGGACTATCTCACCTCCTACTATACCTCCACCGTTGAGAGTCCCGCACGGGTGAAAACCATCCATGCCAAGCTTAGTAACCGCTTCCCCACAGTAGAGGCCCAACCTGCAAAGCGAGAAGACATTCTCAGGGTCCACACTTCAACACTGGCAGAGCGCGTAGAGTCGGAGAGTCGTGAGACCTATGAAATTGCCCTACTGGCTGCTGGTGGAGCTATCAGGGCCTCTGATGAAGCTGTGCGCGGTATCTCGACTTTCGGTTTGGTTCGCCCCCCCGGGCATCATGCTGGCCCCGACCGTTATTGGGGATATTGTTTCTTTAACAATATCGCTGTAGCCATCACCAGGCTGATGGCAAATGGCACCATTGCCAGTGCGGTTGTAATAGACATAGACCTCCATCACGGAGATGGAACTGAGGCCATTTTCAAAGATAACCCAGCAGTTAACGTCATCAATATCAAGGCCAAGACAAGAGCAGCTTTTCTTGAGTTTCTGGAGGAGGAATTGGAAAATTTTAGTGAGACTGATTTGCTGGGTATTTCTGCTGGCTTTGACACCTACGTCCGGGACTGGGGTGGTATCTTAGACACAGAAGACTATCGGGTTATTGGCACCACTATCAGGACTGCTGCTCACCGGTTATGCCAGGGTAGATGTTTCGCTGTGCTTGAAGGGGGCTATTACCTTCCCGACCTCGGAATAAATGTTTTGGCCTTTTGTGAAGGTTTGGCAGGTTTGTAGATTGCGGATTGTAGATACTGGATACTAGATTCTGGATGCTTGTCTGGGGGTCGTTTTTTAGCAGGCGGGGACGCCTGCACGAATGGATTCTAGCTTCTTACTCTATGCCCCATGCTCTATGCTCTATGCCTTCTTAAATCTACAACCTTAAATCACTTTCTTTGCACTCATTAAAATGGTTTTTTTTTGCTGGAGGTGGTCGAAGACGCTAAAGGAGACAAACTCTCGATCCTTCTCTGAGATTATGATGAAGCGAACTGCTGCTCCCCGGCGAGTGCTGTCGTCGTTGTCACAGGGGATATTTGTTCTGACCACCTCGGCGGTAATCTCCAGAGCTGGTCTTACGGGGGGTCTAATGGTCAGAGTGACGATTTCCGTCAATGACAGCTGTTGCGTAAAACAGAGTAACGCTCCGCTGGCACTGACATTTACCGTTCTGCCCTCAAAACTGTCGCGACCTGTGTTTATGACAACAGGCCATGCTATTTCTGCTCGCATTTCCATACGTTTCTTCTGCTCTTGCCTGTCGTAGTACTCGTCCTTGGCAAGCAGCAGCAGAACGAGGGCAATGAATCCGCCTATGAAGATCCATCCTAAAGCCATCTTTTCTTATAATAGATCCCGGATATCGCAGGGACAGAACAGGGTGAAAGTGAAAGTGCATCCCAGGGTCTGTGCTGCAGATGTCCGTGCACAATCCATACCAATAAATACTACCTTGATTGCGGATTTGGGATGTGAGATAGGCGGGAAAGGCGAAAAAGGCGAGAAAGGGTTGTTAGGTTATTGGTGATTGGTCATGGGTTATGGGTGGCAACCTATGACCCATGACCTATAACCTGCAATACATGTCTTCTATGATTTCTACGGCTTTAACGATTTGAACGGTTTCAACGGTTTTAACGATTTGAACGGTTTCAACGGTTTTAACGATTTACCGTTTCTTTGTGTGCTCCTTAGACGCGATTTACAATCATCCTACTGAGAAATTGCCGGTCATTGCCGGAAAGCTGGGTGAACTGGACCCCCATTCCACGGGGCGTAACAGAGTGATCAGGCCCATGGACATTTACCCAGACCACTTCAGAATCAACCGCAAGACGGCGATCTGAGTTGGGGATATTGATAACCATTCTGAAAGGCTCTTCGGGCTTCAGTGGATCTAAACAGCGGACAAACGCACCTTCGAGACTAATATCCAGGGTTTCGGTGTTTATCACACCCTGCGCGGTCTCTAAGGTTACAGACCATCTAGCTTTGGCTCTGGGGTGTCTCCGTCTTTCCTGGGGGGTGGCCATATCTCAGATCCTTATATTTCCTGCCCAACATATTTGTTGCTCGCATTAGACTACAGCAGTCGGACCAGGCTGGCAACAAAAAATATAAGCCCCGGCCATTACAAATCTGACGGTGGGAGCATTGTAGGCAGAGGTGTCACAGACCCTGTCAGGGGTCACTCCAATGTCTCGTTTACTATCTCACCTTACCCTCCGATCCCGTGGAGGATTTCTCTATGAGTCCCTGACTGAGTTCCAGGTTCCGTTGCGCCTCCTTAAAACTCGGGTCTATCTTGAGGGCCTCGGTAAAATGAACAACGGCCTCCTTGAGCCTGCCCTGCTCAGCCAGCGCAACCCCGAGGTTGTTGTGAGACTGCGCATCATGGGGATTTATTCGCAACGCTTCCGCATAATGTTGAAGGGCCTCTTGGTGTCTCCCCTGGCGATCTAGAGCAACTCCCAAGTTGCGGTGTGCCTCTGCGTGGTCGGGGTTGATGTGCAGCGCCTTATTGTAATGGGAAATGGCCCTAGTCAGGTTTCCTTGCAGTGCCAGTGCATTGCCAAGATTGTTATGCGCTTCAGCAAAATTGGGATTAATGCGCAGCGCCTTGTTGTAATGGGTAACGGACCCAGTGAGGTTTCCTTGCAGTGCCAGTGCATTGCCGAGGGTGTAGTGGGCTACATAGTTGTTGCTTGTTACATCGAGGGTGTGTTGAAAAAGCTTAATACTGTCCTTCCAGTAACCGACTTGCAGCCAGCTACCTGCCATCAATGCTAGCAGCATCACAGCTGCCGTTACGGAGATTAGCCACCGTCTCGAGCGCCATCCTTTCCCTAGATCAGCAAAACCCCAGACCACAGCAATGAACAGCCCTATGAGTGGTACATAGGTGTAGCGATCGGCCATGGCTTGCTCTCCAACCTGGACAAGGCCAATGACCGGTACAAGAGTGCCCAGATACCACAGCCACCCCACAAGTACATATTGACAGCGGTGTGCAACCCGCAAAGCCACAGTGGATACAATCAGCAAGAACAACCCAGCCGCCGCGGGTTTCCAGATTTGCAGCTCGCTACCCGGATGTGGGTAGAATACCGCCAAATCCAGAGGCCAAATCATTTTTCCCATGTAAGCTACAAATGATACGAGACCATTTGCTATTCTTAACTTGAATGGGACTATCTCCAGGGTAGAGACGGCTCCTGCTTTTTGCTGAGCAATAACAGTGACAAGAGATGAGAGCAGTGAAATCACAAACAAAGGCACTTTTTCCATGACCGCTTTGAGTATAGGCGACTTGTCATCTCCGGAACCCCAAAATCCAAGCGGTTGGTCTACAACAGAACCCGTCGTTGCCCGTGGTTGAAAACGGTTCAGAGGCCAGTAGTCTAGCAAGAGCAAAACAAAGGGAAGGGTCACCAGCATGGGCTTGGCCATAAGGCCAAGGGAAAAGTTGACAAGGACCAGCAAATATCTCCTCGTCCCCGGACGCTTGACATAATAGACGTAAGCCATCATCGTCAGCATCCAGAAAAAAATACTCAGCACATCCTTGCGCTCTGCCGCCCAGGCAACAGACTCAACATGGAGTGGATGAAGAGCAAAGAGGGCGGCGACCAGACCGCTCCGCCAGATGGCCCCAGTCATCCACCTCAGAACCACAAACAGCAAAATCGCGTTTGCCATGTGAAACAGCACGTTGGTCAGGTGGTGTCCCTTGGGATTCAGCCCATAGATCTCACAGTCCAACATATGTGAGATCCAGGTTAGAGGGTGCCAATTGCCTGTGTGGTTGGTAGTGAAAGCCCAGATTATACCTTTCCTTGTTAATCCCTTCTGCACCTGAGCGTTATCGGTTATATAGACATTGTCATCATAGTTGATGAACTCGTGATCTCCCACCTGCCAATACACTAAGAGCATAGCAGTAATCAGAATAAGGCAAATACAAGCTTCACTCCGCATAATCTCAATTCCTTGCGGGTAATGGCGTAAATAATCTGGAACGAAAGGACCCGGTTTTGGACTGCCCGCTGAGGGGGCTTCCATACTCTTTCCCCCTTGCGGCAGTCGGCTGAAGTGACTAAAAATTCCAAATCACAAATCACAAATATCAAACAAATAACAATGACCAAAATTCAAGACTCAAAACCTGTTGTGGTCATTTGATATTGGAATTTGAGATTTGTTTGTAATTTGGTGCTTGGAGTTTGGGATTTCATGGGCTCCGGTACTCCAAAAAAAGCTCTCATCCGTACCGGCAAAGCCACTGTATTCTGACTTGGCCCCAAGGACCAGGTTTTCGATGTTGAATAAATGGTTGTGAGAACGACACTATCAGACCACATACCTTCCAGGTCAGCCAGAGCATACATGCTAACGGGTCAACAGGTAAACTGCTTTTTACCTGTGGGCTAAAGCCTACCGTTGCTTAGCCAAACGGATAAATATCGCTGCACGTCGGCGTGGGCATGCAACCTTAGAGTCAACGCAAATATCCCTATAGCATGCATTTTTGGATACGATCATTTCTCTTCTTTGGGCAGCATTCCAATTTCTATCTTGTAATGCTACCCATCCAACAACCTAATATCACACAAAAAAATATTTTTTCAGGTGAATATGGCATGTTTCTTCCATGTGGTTCTAATGTTCTTTTTCACGTTTTAATGCTCTTTTTCCAATAGTAGACAGAGGAGGACATGTTATGAGACGTTTGACCCTTATGCTTTTTCAACTTTTTCTCAGTATTTTTGCCGTCTACGCAGTACTGTATGATGTTCCCAACGAGTATTTATTTGTGCCCCTGTTCTGTTTAGTGGCTATGTTCTTCCTGGGACGGCACCCAAGCGCTGCCTCAGAAAGAAGCCAGGAGAGGATTCTGGCAGATACGTAACGTACATTTGCAGTCTCTACCCTAAACCCCCGCTGATCCTGCCGAGATGTTCAGTGGGGGTTTTTTTTCTTGCCACTTCTTTCCATCTCTCTATAATCTTGGTACAGCACAGGATCAATCTGACCGGTTAAAGTAACCTTAACGTTAATAGGTGGATACAGCTGGTGCCATTTCAGGGGTAACTCGCATGCGCATGAGAAAAGTCATGCTTCTTGTAGTCCTGACCGTACCTACCATTATAAGTTGCGGGACTACCCACAAAGAAAATATCACTTCAAACCCACAGGGCGCAGATATTTACTGGGGGTATAACCGCACCAATTTTGTGGATACTGAGTATGTAACCCCTTTTCAAAGATCACTCTATGCTAAGGCATGGGAACCCCGCTGTTATCAAGTAAGAAAAGAAGGCTATTTTGACTCGAAGGTCATATGCAAACCAAGCGAGATGGGCGACCGCAACATCCACTTTGACCTGAGGGCTCTACCTGACAAGAAGATTGAAAAGGTCCAGCCTGCAAAAACTTCCGAAAAAGAGAGAGAAGCGGCCGCAGAGATTATAGAGAAAGATAGCCACATTTCTGAAGACAGCCATATTTTCCTCAGCAAGGCAACCAAGGAAGAGCGGCCAAGCTACAATGGATCAGCAGCCAAGTACATTGAAAAGTATCTAAAAGACCATGGTCATAGTTGTCATGTAGAAA
>JBFFBS010000145.1:0-9111 GCA_041560295.1 Syntrophobacteria bacterium
GGATCCTTGTACTCCTTGTAATGGTCGAGCAAGTTGGGAAAGCCTCTTTCAGCCAGCTTTTCTGCGATAAGCCAAGGTATCTCGGTCTCGTCTATTTTGTAATCCCACACCGGCTCTACCAGCGGCTGCATGATGGTCACCTGGCGATAGCCGTTTCCAATGGACTTCACATAGCCCCACTTTTCGAAAAGATGATGGGTGTCTGGAAGTGCGATGTCAGCAAACCAGGTAAACTCCGAGGCATTGGTGGTAATGTGGACCAGAAAAGGGATCTTGGACAGGGCGCGTTCCCAAAGCTCCGGCTGACAGCAGGAAAAGGCAAAGTTGTTCATGTAGCCAATGGCCACCTTTATTTCATTGGGGTCTTCATCGAGGATGCCGACGGCGGCATTGTTGGTTACCACTGCCGAACCTGGTTTTCCTTTATTGATACAGGGAAACTCCAGGCGGCCTCGTTGATCGATTTTTTTGTGCTTTTTACCTTTCATGGCGATGTCGTCCATGAATGGATCAGGCTTGGGGAACTTAGAAGTGTACTCTTTGTTAGCTTGCATGGTGCCGCCAACGTTGTCGACTCCTCCTACGATACCGTTCAGTGCGTGAACAGCCATAGCGACGTAACCCCCTCTTACCTGCATGCAGGGGCCGCCGCCGAGCCACGAGATGGCATGAGGCGCAGCCTCGCCATACTGAATGGCGACTCTTCTGATCTGCTCGGCCTTCAAGCCGGTCTTTTCCGCAGCCCACTCGGGAGTCTTGTCCTTGAGCTCCATGTTCCACCACTTGACAATGCCGTTGGTATGCAATTCCTCGAAATCCGTTTCGCTCACCTCTTTGCCGGTTGCGAATCTGTTCGTTCCATCCTTGAAATCCCCCACAAAGGGCTTGTACCAGAGGCCCTCGGTCAAGAGGACGTGGGCAATGGCAAGAGCGAGAGCGCTGTCCTGGCCGGGTTTGATGGGAAGCCACTCATCCGCCTTGGCGGCTGTGGCTGAGAGTCTCGGCTCAACCACGGCGATGCGTGCCCTATCAATAGCATCGCCCCAAACGCTGGAATAGTAGGACACCTGCCGGTTGGCGGCAAGGGGATCAGCCCCCCATATCAGGATATACCGTGAATTTGCCACGTCGTACTGCCGGTAGCCCCAGTATGCCTCAGTGTAGTAAGGGCCAAACTTCTCCGCCTCTGCGCAGATGGCGCTGTGGGAGATGTTGTTGGGCGAGCCGATGATTTTTGTCATACGGTCATAGAGAACATCCCTCATGTAAGTGTATCGACCGCGCATAAGCATGTATTTATGAGTTTCGTTATTGTTGCGCAGCTCCATAATTTTGTCGGCTATGGTGTTCAGCGCCTCGTCCCAGGAAATGGGCACAAACCCCGGGTCTTGATCCCTTCCCTTTTTAGGATTTGTCCTCTTCATGGGCGTTTTGATTCGGTCCGGATCATAGAGCTGCTGAATCGCCAGATGCGCCCGGGGGCAGCTGGCCTGACCGTTCACCTTGGAGTTGGGATTACCCCTGATCTTGATAGCTCTGCCTTCCAAAACATACACCTGTTTGGAACACCATGAGGTGCAGCCCTGACAGGTTGAGGCGATCCACTCTCCCTGCTCATTCGGGGAGATCGCACTCGCCTCGGCGAGAGCTTTGAGGCTAGGCTTGAAAGCTTTGCCTGTCGCCAATGCTGCTCCCGCAACCGCAGAAGCCTTAACAAAGGTTCTTCTCGTCAGCTGTACGTCTTCCAAGAAATCCTTCAATGTTTTGTTCATGGTTTCATTTTCCTCCTGTAAGATGGCTCCTTTCTCCTGTATGAATTAATTGCCCTTTTTCCAGTTGACCAAAAAAAGAAGCAGTTCAACCAAGGTTTGAGTTCCTCCACTCGTCTTCATTTATGAAAACCGTCTTCAGCCAGTAACACAGCTGCATGGGATCATAGGGTTTGTGAATACAGGCGTAGATGTGTTCACACAGCGATTCTTTCAGCTCAGGATGAAACGGGCGGCCTGATAGTGCTGTAAAAATAGCGCTGGGATTTATTCTTTTGAGATCTCGAAAAAAATGGTCATCTACAGGCAGAACGTCAAGATTCAGAATGGCCACTCGAAAGCCGCCTTGCAGGATGTTTTCTTGCAGGTCGCGCGGGGAGTGAAGTGGGGTGGTTGTGTAGTTCTCTTGTCCCAGTAGAGCGCAAAAAACAAAGCATCGTTCAACATCTGAATCTACAACCAAGATTGGTTCCTGCTCCAAAGTGTTCCTAAAATTTAATTGTTTGTGGATACCGGAATAGTAGTTCCGCAAAACCATTTACCCTTTTGCAGATTAAAATTTTGCCGGTATTGAGACAAAATCTCTATCAAGAAGTAAAATATTCTAACCATAAACATGCAGCCAGGCAAGTTTTCATGTGTAGGCAAAAATAACGTTTATTCTGGGGCTAATGTGCAAGCTACTGTTGCTGCAGCACCACTTAAGGCTGGGGTAAGTTGTGGATGGATTTTTTATTCACTATGCAGACGAAGCTGAACAAGCTGGCGCTAACGTTTTACTCATCCGAAGGAAATCAAAATCCTACTGGGGTTCGTCTGCCACAGGTGATGCTTATCGCTGTACAAATATTGAGACTCTTTCCCAGAATCCCGGCAAGTAAAGCAGAGGCAATGTTCATATCGAGCACCAGAGGCCAGCAAACAGTGGCGTTGATTCGATTCTAATCGTTAATACCCAATGTCCGCACTGTTCTTCCGAGAATGTAAATTACATACTTTAATCTACACTTTTCCTCTTGAGATCCATCTACCACATGCAGGGTGAGGTTGAACCACTACCCGTCTCGCCTATTTCCTTGACACTCAACCCCTATAACGCTAGGGTAATCCCCAACGGGTGCCCCTCCCCAATAAGTAGACAATCAATAACTGGTCGGTACGTCGACAGGGCTCTATTTCTCCAAATGGAGGGGTGGAGCTTTTTTGTTGGTAAACGGTGAATGGTGAACGGTAAACGGGAAGCAATTAATCTCTTTTACTAATTTTCTAGTTTTCTAATTCTCTAATTAACGATTTCCACGATTTAACTAATTCTCTAATGAACTAATTAACTAATCACATTTAGGGGAATGGAGCCTTTTTGTTTTAGGGGGATGTGAGATGGCAGGAATGATTCTCTTTCGCAGAGCCACGCTCCTGCACGTCCTGATCTGCTGCCTCGTGTGGAGTGGCTGCCAATCTTGGTCGCCGACTGCTGGGCAGCAAGCCCAACCGGGGATCCCGTCGCACTGCGCTCAGATCGAGGCGCACATCGACATGCGTGACCGGATCGAAACGCTTCGCGCCATCGCTCAGGCCTTCGAACTCGGCTGTTACGAGACAGTGTTGACCTATGGGACTCAGGCGCAATCTGACTACCGCTACAAGACCTTTTCGGTGCTCAAGGAGACCAGCAATATCTTCTTGCCCGACGGCACCTTCATCGATTACGTGCTGGAGAGCTACGAACGCGGGTTTCTCAACGTCTTGCTGGCCGCCAGCTACTATCATTTAGACAACCCAGAAGCGGCCAAGGTGGAACTCAGACGGCTCGACCACGAAATCTTCACACCCCTCCATAACTATGGCGAAGACCCAGTTAATCTAATCTTCAGCGCAGTGCTCTGGGAGGTACTGGGCGAACCCGAGGAAGCCCGGGTGGACTGGAACATCCTGGAGGGACAAGACGATCTGGCGGAAGAAATCCGCGCGTTTGCCCGTCAGCGCCTCGCGAGGATAGATGGGAGCGAGGATATCTCCGGGAATTGGATTATCGCAGCCGTGGGGAACTTCCCGGATATTGACTGGGATGTAAAATTCGTCAAAGCCGACAGTGGCTACTTTTCGGTGAAGCCTCAACAAAGCTTTCTGGAACCGTGCGCTTCCGAAACTGGGATACGAATCTCAACGGCCAGTTGGTTTGAGAAGATCGCCGTGCGCCACAGCTATGGCTATCATCCCCTCTTAAATGTCCAGAGCTGGATACGGCTGCCGATCGGCATCGCGTACAGCATCACGACCTTTGCCTCAGGCGCGGGTATTGCAGTCGGGGGGTGCTTTGCTGATGCAGCCGCGCAAGGTGATGGCTCGCTCTGTGAGCTCTCCATCAGAGGAGGGTGGGCATTGATGCAGCAATCGCCTAAAGTTTTACAACATATGTTGTGTCCCGATCTCCGTCACTGGGACAACGTGCCAGCCAGTTTCGTCTTCACAACGGCACCGAACCTCATGGACGAACCCTGCTTCACGAGCGTGCCGAATCAGGTGGAGCGCGGCTGGACTACATTATTCAGGCCGGTGGTTGGAGCAAACGAAGTAAGCGGTGAGCAGTAAAAAACGAAGAATCCAGGAGACAGGAGTCAGTAGTCAGAATTGAGGTTTCAGGTGTCAGGCGTCAGGTGTCAGTAGGAAACGGTAAATATTGATCGAGTATCCAGTATTTAGCTTTTAAATTCGCAATTGTCCTGCGGACTCCCACCCTTCGGGCGGGTTCCCAGTTTCGAAATTCGCAATTCGAAATTACCTCCCCATGCCCCATGCTCTATGCTCATTCTTGACACCTACGACATGAGACGGTAGGCTACCCAAACGGCGCACCCTGCCAGTTACGTTTCGTCTGATCAATAATAATCCGACGTAGATTTTCTTGCATCTCACATACTCTTGAGGAGCCACTTTGGCACCTTAAGTTGGATATCACAATCTGTGATATCCTGACCAATAAGCTCGGTTAGGTGGTCGCAAATTGCGACCACCTCGGGAAGAGCGACTGTTTTCCATGAACTTCTATAATTGTGTTAGCATATCAAGAGATTACAGACGTGAGGTCACAAATTGTGACCCCAAGCTCCGGGCAATGGGGCGGGCAGTTTTGCATTGCCTAGTTAAAATAGCTGCCAGCTGACCGCTGTCTGCTGCTAGCTGGAAAAGGGGACACCATGGGAGACAAGAAAGCACTTGTACCGACTGAAGTAATTGTCAGGAAGATCTTGTTCTTGCGCGGAGAAAAGGTCTTGTTGGATCGCGATCTTGCGGAATTATACGGTGTAGAAACGCGTGTACTCAAGCAAGCGGTAAGACGAAACATTAAACGCTTTCCCGAAGATTTTATGTTTGAGTTAACCGAAGATGAAAACCGGGCTTTAAGATCACAAAATGTGACCTTAAAGCGGGGCCAGCATTCGAAATACCTTCCTTTTGCCTTCACCGAACAAGGCGTGGCTATGTTGTCATCAGTGCTAAACAGCGACCGCGCCATTGAAGTGAATATCTCGATCATGCGAGCTTTCGTCCAGTTGAGGAAAATAATCGCATCCAATAAGGAGCTGGCTCGCAAACTTGATGAGTTAGAAAAGAAATATGATGAACAGTTCAGGATTGTCTTTGACGCAATTCGCGCTCTTATTGAACACGATGAAAAACCACCAAAGAAAATTGGTTTCGATACTTAGCCTTTATCGGTTCAGCCAGTTTAGCCAGTCCCAATTCGAATTCGCAATCTCACATCCCACATCTCACATCCCACATCGCCTTGCGCCTTTCGCCCTGTGCCTTGCGCCTTACCTCAATCCGCAATCATCTGCCCTCCGCCTTCTCCTCCCATGCTTCTTTCTTGACAGAAGAACCGTAGACCGCTAGGCTATTTGTCAAGTTTCGGGGTGCCCCTCCCCAATACACACACAATCGATAATCGGCCGGCACGTTGACTGAGCTCCACTTCTCCTGATCCGGAGGGGCTGGAGTTTTTTTGTGTTTTGTTTTCGCTCTGCGCTCTGCGCTTTGCGCTCTGCGCTTATGGCACAATATATGCTACTAAACTTCAATTGTTTTAAAGATCCAAGGAGGCAGTTTTTTTGTCTTTAACTCTATGCTCCATGCCCCATGCTCTATGCTTACGTCTCCGCGAGCTCCGGACCCTCCGCGGGCTCTAAATAAAAAAGTAATGTGGAATCTAGGTTTTGAGGAGAGGCAGATTGAATAACAGCATGATGGGGGCCTTTCGGGAAGAAAATAAGCTGGCTTTTTTTCTTCCCGAAAGGGTCGCCAGCATGGACCCAATGCTTTGGCATGGGTCCTCCCGCAGCGCGGGAGCTTTATTCGATCTAAAGAAACACAAAACTCTCTGTGTACTCGAGCGACCCTGAGCGGAGTCGAAGGGGAGCAGGCGAGAGATAATTGATGGATCAAGGACCACAGGTTGAGCGCACGAGCCGAAGAGTCGGCGCTTATACGCTCATATGTCGACTCATATGCAGCTTACTGGTTGCCGGTCCTGTGGTCTATTTCAGCTTGGTGACTGAGGGTGACGCCTACCACTTTCTCGCATTGGTTCTGCTCGCCCCGGTGGCTGGGCTCGTTCTTGTGGCCAACTCGCTGTTCTGTCTCTACCGCTATCGCAAGGTCGAATCCTTCTGGGTTGGCCTCGCGTTCATCCTGGTCGGGGTGACCGGAGTTATTGAGGCGTTGTACTATCTTCCTCAGTTCAGGATGTGAGATGGGAAAAGGCACAAGGCGCAGGGCGCAAGGCACAAGGCAGGTAAAAACAATGCAGAGCGGTTAACAAGTTTAACTAATTAACTAATTTGCTAATTTTCTAATTAACTAATTCAACAACCTACAACTGCAGGCAAGACAGAGGAGGCAAAGATCATGAACAGAAGAAATGTGATGGTGGTTGGTGCTTTGGTCATTTTTACACTCTGCGTTGTTGGCTCCACTTTCACCGGCACGGCCTTGGCTGAATACGGGGAGGACATTATGGTTTCCTTCGAGTCAAATAGTGGTTGGATCTTGAGCAAGGAAACAAGAAAGTTGATGTTTTTCAGATACGTCGAAGTCAACGAGGTGTGGCAGTCCAATACAACGACTCTTCCCTCTAACATTGATTTAACCAACTCTGTTTTGAAGTGCGTTGGAAGCCGGGGAAACGCCGTTTTCTTGTATGATAGAACTTCTGGCATAATACACTTTTTCCAGGCTTTAAAAGATCGCTCTATCTTGCAGTATGTTGATTTTAGCGCGAAAGTTCACGTCAGATAAACTATTCAGGTCACCCAAACTCTGGAATGAATTATGCACCGGTAAATTAACTCAACGAGCTCATAAACCTTCGCGGTCTCTAAATAAAAGTAATGTGGAATCTAGATTTTGAGGAAAGTCAGATTGGATAAAAGCATGATGGGCGCTTGCCAGCAGGAAGCAAGCGTTAGAATTAATGAACTAATTTGCTAATTCTCTAATCAACTAATTAACGAATTAACAAATGAGTGAATTCACACCGAGAATCGTTGATACATTACTCGCCAATGGTGGGGAGAATATTCGCAGGTATTTCGTAGCGCCGGAGGACGGAAACGGCGATGCACGCATCTGGGACAGAGTCTCTCAAGGCGATCAACTAACTGCGAGTAAGTGGATCGAGAAATTCCAAAAAAAGGTAAATGAAAAGAAATTGGATCATGATGAACCTTGGCTAACTTTGGTGGCCATGCACGGACTTTTCGGTGATCAGGCTGACAGCAACAACCCACGAATTTTGTCCGCTATCAACGAGATGTTTCTAAATGTCTTTGATTATCGCCTGAGCAATCCACATCCTCCGCGTTTTGACGAATTGATCGGGGTACACCTTGAGCTGAAAGTGCCTGAAATTCGCAAATACAGGCGGTTTTTGAAGGAGAACGTTTTTAAAGATGGGCCTTATCACTTATATCCAGACAGGCGGCTGTTACTAGAGGAAAAGCTGAGAGAGGAAGAAGCTAGGCTTGAGGGAAATACGAATTTTGATATCCTGATGAGTGGCAGGAGTTATGAACGTAAGATCCACGTATTCATAGAAGCCAAGTTCATGTCTGATATCTCAAAGGACGTCACCTATGTGCCCGGGCGCAACCAGATCGCCCGGAACATTGACTGCGCCATCGATCTCATGACTGAAGGTGGTAAAGACTTGAACGGCCTCAAAGACTTCTGGTTTCTATTGTTGACTCCAGGAATATTCAGGACGGAAAGGTACGGAGGACCGGTGCTCAGCCCCATAGCTGCCTTCGGCCCGGAGCGGAGCCGGCTGTTTTGCTACAAGATGGACGACTATCTGTATCCAGCTTTTCTCAGAAAGGATCTGCCCCACTGGGAAGGGACCTTGGATAGGAGAGACTGGGATCTCATATCCAGCCGCATCGGCTGGCTGACATACGAGGACATCGTTTCAACAGTTACGTCTAAGGGCAGTTTGACAGGGGAAAGCTTGGAAGATTTCGAGGAATTCTTCCGAGAACGTTCTCTTGTGGGATATGACATATGAAATTGCGGATTGCGAAGTCAATTTTTCACTCTATGCCCTATGCTCTATGCTCTATGCCTACATCTCAGTGAGCTCATAAGCCCTCCGCGGGCTCTAAATAAAAAAGTAATGTGGGATTTAGGCTTTGAGGAGAGGTCAAATCGGATAAAAGCATGATGGGGGCCTTTCGGGAAGAAAATAAGCTGGCTTTTTTTCTTCCCGAAAGGGTCGCCAGAATGGACCAAATGCCTTGGCATGGGTCCTCCCGCAGCGCGGGAGCTTTATTCGATTTAAAGAAATAACTACAAAACTCTCTGTGTCCTCTGTGGGCTCGAGCGAGTGAAGCGAGCGGGCGAGAGATAACTGTCTGTGTGTGTCTGTGGCTAAAAAGAAAGGAAGGTAATGGCAAGAGGTGATCAACTAGCTCGTCAATGGCGAATAATCCAAACCCTCGTCACCTCCAAGCACGGCAAGACCGTTGCCGACCTGGTACGCGACGAAAACTGCCACCCCCGCACCATCTACCGCGACCTGGAAGCCCTCCAGGAAGCAGGCTTCCCCATCTACTCCGACCGCGTGGACGGCAAGGGAGTCTGGTCGGTGGTGGACGAGTACAAACACATGCTGCCCGTTCCCTTCACCCTCCCGGAACTCATGGCCCTCTACTTCAGCCGCGACCTCATAAGTGTCTTTAAAGGAACAATGTTTTACGACTCACTTGAAGCACTTTTTCAGAAAATCAAAACCACGCTCCCCCCGGAATCTTTGACGTATTTGGATACGGTAGAACAAACCCTCCAC
>JBFFBS010000146.1:0-9084 GCA_041560295.1 Syntrophobacteria bacterium
GCCTTCTACATGGTGGGTGGTATCGAGGAGGTTTTGGAGAAAGCCGAAGTGATGGCGGCCGCATAAAAAATGGGCCGTCTGCAGGCTGACAGATAGTTCTGAAGTCACGAGAATACGTGCGCAATGATCTAAAATGGTGATTTTATGGCAGAGAAGACGCTACAGCTAGAGGTGGTAACTCCTGAGGCAACGGTAGTGAGCGAGGCTGTTGATATAGTAATGGCCCCCGGGTACTTTGGTGAGTTTGGCGCCTTGCGCAATCACATTCCGTTCCTTGCCCAACTGCAACCCGGTGAAGTGAAGTACCGCATAGGAGGACAGCTTGAGTACCTTGCAGTCAGCGGCGGTTACGCCGAGGTGCTGCCCACCAAGGTGACCATCCTGGCCACAACAGCTGAACACGCCAAAGATATTGACCTAGAACGGGCGCGGGCTGCCAGGGAACGGGCTGAGCAGCGTCTTAAAGAGCGGCAAGATGAGATGGATTTTCTCCGGGCTGAAGCCGCACTCCAACGAGCCATCGCTCGCATCCGGGCTGCGGAGAGAGCCAAACTCTAGCCGAGACCGACATTTCGATGTACGCGAGGCGGATCCCTTTGTGGGTCCGCCTTTTTTTATGCGCAAAGCGCAGAGCGCATGGCGCATAGCGTAAGAAGCCAGGAGTCTGAATCCAGGTAAATTCCGGTACAAGGTGCATGGTACACGGTAAAGCATTGAAACAGAAGTCACATCATTCCCTGTACCTTATACCCTGCACCCTGTACCCGAACTGTTGGGTACTGTCTGCTACTACAACATCACGCTCTGCGCTCAGCGCTTTGCTGCGAACAAAGTGAGTCCACAACTGACAACGGACGACGGACGCTGCGCAGCAGCCGTTGCGTTTTTGGCTTAGATACAGTAAAAGAGGAATCATGAAGGATACTGTTGCCCTGGTCCTGGCCGCGGGCAAAGGGACCAGGATGTACTCAGACCTCGCAAAAGTTTTGCACCCCATCTGCGGTCGGCCAATGCTCTCCTACACGCTGATAGCCGTAGAAGAGCTTGAGTTTGATAGGGTGCTGGTGGTGGTGGGGCATCAGGCTGAACGCATACAAGAAGTTTTCGCCGAAGCCCAGGTGGAATGGGTATTGCAATCCCAGCAACTGGGAACCGCGCACGCAGTCCAGTGTGCTTTACCCCGTTTGACCGACCATGGTGGATCAGTCCTCATCTGCTGCGGTGATACACCATTGCTCACTGCAGAGACCTTGCGCATATTCCAGGCCGAGCACATGAACCGTGGTGCCGACCTTAGCGTACTGAGCATGCTGCTCGACGAACCTGGAAGTTACGGCCGTGTGGTAAGAGGTTCGGGGGGCGAGGTATCGGCAATCATTGAGGCCAAAGACGCCACCGAGCAGGAGCGCACTATTAGAGAGGTGAACACCGGGATATACTGCGCCAGCGCCGACCTCTTGCGGGCAGTGTTACCGGATGTCGAAGATGCCAACGTACAGGGTGAGTACTATCTTACAGATTTGGTGCAGATGTCAGCCGAACGAGGCTGGAACGTGCAAGCTGTGACTGCTTCGGATCCCATAGAATTTCTGGGTGTGAATACCGAGGAAGAACTAGAGGCTGCCGAAGAAGTAATTGCCCAGAGGATGGGGCAGTCTTGAGTAGAAAGAGCAGGGGCATGGAGCTAAATTATTTCGGATTTCGGATTTCGAATTGCGGATTTAAGAAAGCATAGAGCATAGAGGAAGAATTCAGGAGTCAAAATCCAGAGAAATTCCGGTACAAGGTACAAGGTGCAAGGTACAGGAGAAACCACTGAAAAGGAGCCACATAATTCCCTGTACCTTATACCCTGCACCCTGTACCTAAATTTTGGCTACTGACTACTAAACTATTACGCTCTGCGCTTTGCTACGAACGCAGTGAGCTGACAACAGACAACGAACCACGGACAATATGACATAGAGACAAGGCCTAGCTCTCACTCTGAGCGGGGAGTTGGGTCCCGTGAATTGAGGAAAGGAATATGTGCGGTATCATCGGATACATCGGCCAAGATGACTGTGTATCGCTGCTGGTGGACGGCTTGAGACGGTTGGAATATAGGGGCTATGACAGTGCCGGTATAGCGGTGGTCAGTGAGGGCATGGTTGAGGTTCGGCGCTGTCAAGGAAAACTCACACAACTTGAGGCACTTCTTGAGGAACAGCCGGTGAGCGGCTCGGTAGGTATCGGCCATACCCGCTGGGCCACCCACGGGCCCCCTTCGGATATCAATGCCCACCCTCATAAGGTTGGCCCTGTGGCGGTGGTTCATAACGGCATCATCGAAAACTACCTTCCCCTGAAACGGCAACTCATTGAGATGGGTTGTCAGATTAACTCTGAAACAGACACCGAGATTGTGGCACAACTCATTAATAATGAAATTGAAGCCGGGGCGCCATTCGAAGAAGCCGTGACCGCAAGCCTCCAACGTATAGAGGGATCGTATGCACTGGTCATTCTAAATGAACGGCAGCCGGATACTCTCATCGCAGTGCGGAAAGAAAGCCCTCTGGTTCTCGGACTGGGATCTGACGCTTTACTGGTGGCCTCAGACATCCCTGCAATTTTAGGCCATACCAGGGAGGTAATTTTTTTGGATGATGGTGAAATGGCTGTCCTCACCCAGGACTCATTCGAGATAAAAGGGCCAGATGGTGAAAGTCGAGAGAAGGAGGTAGCTCACATCACCTGGAACCCGGTCATGGCTGAGAAGGCCGGCTACACGCACTTCATGGAAAAGGAGATTTACGAGCAGCCCCGTGCGGTTATTGATACTTTCCGCGGCCGCATAAGTGAATCTTCCGGCGAGGTCTTTTTGGATGATCTCAATCTGAAAGACGAATTGATCAGGTCTTTGGACAAGATTTTCATTGTGGCGTGTGGCACTTCATATCATGCTGGTTTGGTGGGGAAATTTTTACTGGAGTCTTTTAGTGGTTTGCCGGTGGAAGTGGAGCTGGGTTCAGAGTTCCGCTACCGTGATCCCATCGTCACCGCAAAGACCCTGCAGATTCTCATTTCCCAATCCGGTGAGACCGCAGATACCTTGGCTGCTCTGCGAGAGGGTCGCACGAAAGGGGCATTTATTCTGGCCATCTCAAATGTGGTGGGCAGTAGCATAGTGCGCCAGGCTGATGGTGTTCTTTACACTCATGCCGGTCCTGAAATTGGCGTTGCATCCACCAAGGCCTTCACTACCCAGTTGGTCGCACTTTACTTGCTAGCCCTCTATCTGGGCGTAAAGTTGGGGAAGCTTGCTCTGGAGGAGAGTCAAGAGTGTATTCTGGAGCTGGTGAAGCTGCCGAAGAAAGTGGAGACTGCCCTCGGTGAAGACCAGCTGATACGAGCCATTGCCCGTGAATACGCTAATGCGCGAGATTTTCTCTATCTAGGACGTGGCATCAATTATCCTATAGCATTAGAAGGGGCGTTGAAGCTCAAGGAAATATCATACATTCATGCAGAGGGGTATGCGGCTGGTGAGATGAAGCACGGACCAATTGCCCTCATTGATGAGCACATGCCGGTGGTGGCAGTGGTCAGCCGTGGCCTGACTTTTGAAAAGATGCTGTCAAATATGGAAGAAGTCAAAGCTCGCCGAGGCAAAATAATCGCAGTGAGTGACGACTCGGATGAGGATCTTGCCGGGAAGGTTGACGCTCTCATTCCAGTACCGACTACTACTCCGTTTCTGGCACCGATTCTGTTCACCATTCCCATGCAACTGTTGGCGTATCATGTCGCGGTGTTCAGAGGAACTGATGTGGATCAGCCGCGCAATTTAGCAAAAAGTGTAACGGTGGAATGACGCAGAGCGCAGAGTGCATAGCGCAGAGCGCAGAGCGTAAATCTTGAGGAACAAGGAGTCAGGAGCCAGGAGAATAAAAGGCTCTCCTCCTGGTTTCATCTTATGGATTCTGACTCCTGAATACTGAGTGGCTAGTAGAGTGTGTCTGCTGTTCCATCCGCTATGCGCTATGCTCTATGCGCCATGCGGCTCACGGAGTGAGCCAATCTGCTTGACTCCAAAGAGAGTGGGAGATTAGAATACTGATATAATCTTGGACGTACGGCTGAGGGAGAGAGTTATATGGACGAGGAGAACACCACCTTTCAGGGCGCTACCATAGCTATGGAGGAAGCGACAGTTGAGCAAGAGACTCCGTTTGACCGGCTGGAGTCGAGAATTGACACTCTTATAGAAAAATATGAACAACTGGTAAGCGTGCACAGTCAATGTGAAGAGAAAATGGCAGGGCAAGAGGCGCGCATCCGGGAGTTGGAGTCGAAACTGGGAAACTCGGAGCAACAGAGATCGGAAATTCGTACTCGCCTGGATGCACTGATCGATAAACTCGGCCGTTTTTCCTAGGGGAGGCGCGTTTTGATCCAGCAGGTGAAGGTAGGGATTATGGGTCAGGAATATACCATCCACACCAAAGCCGACAAGGCATACGTGGAAAGGGTGGCCCAGCATCTTGCTTCTAAATGCCAAGAGGCACAGAACAGGCTCCGCTCTTCTTCCCTGGCGACCATTGCTCTATTGGCTGCTCTGAACATTACGAGCGATTACCTCCAGAAAAAAGAGGCCTACGAGCAATTGGTCAATCAGATCGAGAGTAAGCAGCAAAAACTCTCATCAGTACTATCCGAGAGTCTTTGATGCCCCTGCGGTGTTGGTGCTTGGTAGCTTTTTTGCGGATCCAACATTGCCTCGATCGGGGGTAGTTGAGGAGGGCATCGGGCAAGCGCTCGACCGCATTGAAGATAATAAGGAGAAAAGTTCGCAAATATTGTATTGTTAAGGAAAGCATAACCCCTGCGGTGTTGGTGATTGGCAGCACGTTCTTGAGCCAACATTTGAAGAATGGGGACCCTTCCTTGGAACGGTGTGTCGCGTCGTCTTGTACGAAGCGCCTAAAGGACCAACAGGGACCCCACCTGGTCGAACCAGGTTCAAAACACCCTGCCAACACGGCACGCTTGCGGGGGATTTTTTTGTTTAGTTTTGCCGGTTAAGCCGGTTGTGCCGGTTAGGCCTGTTAGAGATAGCATGCGGACTGGCTAAACTGACTAAACTGGCCAAACTGAACTAACCGGCTAAACTGGCTAAACTCCAGGAATCATTTTTTACCTTGCGTAAATCATTATTTTTCGCTATTTTTTCAATACCGCTTGAGAGGTTTCCTAGGTGGATTCCTTATAAGGTGGCGTGATGGTACATATCCGGTGTTGTTTGACTAAAGGGGTCGGGGATCGGGTCCCTGCCCAAGGCTTAAATGGGGTAACTCGTAACCATCGCCGTTTCATGTGAGAAGATTTTTTGAGCTTGCCTAAATAGGCGGCTTGCAAATAAGCTGGCGATTCAGCGGCTTGCCCAAATCCTCTCAACAGCTGTCAGTAGAGACAAGCTGTTTAAATAGAAGCCTTTTTAAGGGCCCAATGTAAAGAAATCTTGAACCAATCATCAGAAAGGAGGAATTGTAAGCCCCTTCACTAAGAATGCTTACTTCGGGTGTCATCCGCGGGGAGAAGTGGTTTGAGGAAACCGCATTTCTAGTGGACAACACCACCCTACCCTGAATTTCTCACCGGAATGTTCCGTGGCCTCGCTTGACGGCCGTGCGCTTCCCTATGTGTTTATTTGCCATTAAGCCTCTGGAGCGCAGTTTCTGTGCTGATTGGGAGCAGTTTGCTCTCTATTTCTAAAGAGTTACACAGTCCCGGTATAAGTGGGAGTTATAACTATGACCGCTACAACAATGTTATTGATCTTGGCTGGGGCCTTACTTGGTGCTCTGGTAGGAGCCTTCATAGTCAAGAAAAGTATGGAAGCACGAATGGCATCCGCCACAAATGCGGCCCAGAAGATCATCGGTGATGCCACCAAGGAAGCTGAAACCCTGAAAAAGGAGGCGACACTTCAAGCGAAAGACAGTCTGTATCAAATGAAGGTTGATTTCGAGCGGGAGACCAAGGACACTCGGAAAGAATTACAAAATGCCGAGCGCCGGATATTGCAAAAAGAGGACAATCTAGAAAAGAAGAGTGAGCTTTTTGACAAAAGGGAGAGTAATCTGGCGCAGAAGGAAAAAACTCTCGATAATCAAGAAAAGAAGCTGTCTGAGAAGGAAGCGACCCTGGATAAGCTCATCCAGGAACAGCGGACCCAGCTCGAACGCGTCGCTGGAGTATCATCCAACGAGGCCAGGGACATGCTGATAAAGTCCATGGAGTCTGAGGCGCGCCACGATGCTGCCAAACTTATTAAGCGGATTGAGACAAATGCTCGAGAATCTGCTGCAAAACAGGCAAGGAAAATCATATCCTTGTCGGTCAAGCGCTACGCTGGGGACTATATAGCGGAGAAAGCAATTTCAGTTGTTGCTCTTCCCAATGAGGAGATGAAGGGAAGAATTATCGGCCGCGAGGGACGTAATATCAGAGCCATCGAAGCCGCAACCGGTGTTGATCTGATCATAGACGACACGCCGGAGGCTGTAATCTTGTCCGGATTCAACCCTATTCGCCGGGAGGTGGCGCGCTTGGCTCTGGAGCGCTTGATTAGTGATGGTCGAATACATCCAGCCCGAATAGAGGAAATTGTTGAAAAGGTAGGTCAGGAAGTGGACAACGCCACTCGTGAGGCTGGAGAGCAAGCAGCTTTTGATGTCGGGGGGCACGGAATACATCCTGAATTGATCAAACTGTTGGGAAAATTAAAGTACCGGACCAGCTACGGCCAGAATGTGTTGCAGCATTCATTGGAAGTCTCTTTTCTTTGCGGCATCATGGCTGCAGAACTTGGGATGAACGAGAGGCGGGCAAGGCGAGCCGGCTTGCTGCACGATATCGGCAAGGCAGTTGATCATGAGGTGGAAGGTCCGCATGCGACCATCGGTGCTGAACTAGCAAAGAAGTATGGAGAATCGCCTAAAGTGATTCACGCGCTTGCCGCTCACCATGAGGATGTAGAGCCAGAATCCGTTTTGGCGGTATTGGTGCAAGCCGCTGACACCCTCTCAGGAGCACGGCCTGGTGCCCGCAAGGAATTGATGGAAACCTATGTCAAGAGACTCGAAGAACTCGAGACAATTGCCAATTCCTACCGAGGAGTGGGTAAGTCCTATGCCATCCAGGCCGGCCGTGAACTGCGTATCATAGTCGAGAACGACAAGATTTCCGATGAAGAATCGGTGATGTTGAGCCGTGACATCGCCAAACAGATTGAGGCTGAACTGAGTTACCCCGGACAGATTAAAGTGACTGTCATTCGGGAAACCCGGGCAGTGGAATATGCGAAGTAAGGGAGTTTCACCGGCCTAACTGGCCCAACCGGCTACTGGCAGCAGGGAGACAGCAGAATGTCATTGGGTCACTAAGTCACTAGGTCATTATGCCGCTCTTTAAGCGGGTCACCAGATCCTCTTTGGGCATTCATTGGTGGCCCCCATTTCGGCGACCT
This sequence comes from Syntrophobacteria bacterium, assembly GCA_041560295.1. GTDB lineage: Bacteria > Desulfobacterota > Syntrophobacteria > BM002 > BM002 > BM002. The sequence continues at coordinate 7,514 of JBFFBS010000146.1, forward strand.
AATCACTCAATGATGGGCGTCAGCCCGAATGACCTAATGACAACGTAGCCTTATCTTGTCGCGGCTGGAAAGCCGCTCCTACAGTGCTTATAGCAGGCAGCTCAATATAACCGACTCAACCGGCAAAACCGAAAGATTGTTTTTCATGAGAGAGAAGGGACCGGGATTGGTAAGGATTCTCTTTGTTGGAGATATCGTTGGCAAGCCTGGTAGATTGGTGCTCAGAGAGTTCTTGCCACAATTGATAGGAAGCCGGCAAATAGATTTTGTAATTGCCAACGCTGAAAATGCCGCTGGTGTGGCGGGGTTAACCCCGAAGGTGGCCGAAGAGTTGCTGGAGATAGGCATCGACGTGCTTACCTCCGGAAACCATATCTGGAGAAAAAAGGAAATTGAACCATACCTGAAAAACAGTGAAAGGGTGCTCAGGCCGGCTAACTATCCACCAGGAGTGGTGGGAAAAGGAGACGCGGTACTGTCCACGGCAGGCGGTATCGCCGTTGGCATTCTTAATCTGGAAGGTCGGGTGTTCATGAGTCCTCTGGAGTGCCCTTTCAGGGCGGCGAATGACCTCGTAAGTAAACTATCAGAGAAAGCTACCATCCTTATAGTGGATTTCCACGCCGAGGCAACCTCAGAAAAACAGGCACTTGGGTGGTATCTGGATGGGCGGGTGAGTGCGGTTGTAGGTACTCACACTCATGTGCAAACAGCTGATGAGCAGATTCGTTCATCCGGTACTGCTTACATTACTGATGTGGGCATGACCGGGCCAACAGACTCCATCATTGGTATCAAGAAAGAGGAGGCTATTGCCCAGCTCATCACCCAAACCCCGAAGAAATTTACCCCGGCGAAGGGGGACCGCCAGTTGCAGGCAGTCCTTCTTGACGTCTCGCCGGATGATGGGCATACGATGGTGATTGAACGGATCTGTAAAAAGATGGACGGGTAGGTAAAGCAGGCATCTGGCAGGAGGCAGTAGGCAGCCATTAAACTAGGCACGAAGCACTAGACACTGGGCACAGCGGGACGACGCGGAGAGACGGGGAAACGGCGAGTTTTGTCAATTGTCAGTGGTCCGTTGTCCGTTGAAACAAGAACAAAGGGCAAAGAGAAAAAGAGCAATCTTATTCTACTCCATGCTCTATGCTCCATGCTCCATGCTAGCCTCAGACACCTGACACCTCGAGATTTGGTGCTTGGGATTTGATATTTTTCAATGCTTCAATACCTCATGAGCCTTGCGCCTTGTGCCCTAAGCCTTGAGCCCAACTATTCAATGGAGGATGCGGAAGTTGACAAACGTCTATGACATTCTAGAGGAGCGTGGCTTTATCGAGCAGAGCACCGAGGCAGCGGCCTGTCGGCAGCTTCTTGAGAACCCGTCGACTTGCTATATCGGCTTCGATCCCACCGCATCAAGCCTTCACGTTGGCAGCCTGCTACCTATTATGTCCCTGGCTCACATGCAGCGCTGCGGTCATCGCCCCATTGCGCTGGTGGGTGGAGGAACTGCCCTGGTGGGTGATCCCAGCGGCAAAACAGAAATGCGCCAGATGCTCAGCCGA
>JBFFBS010000147.1:0-9022 GCA_041560295.1 Syntrophobacteria bacterium
CCGAGTTGTTATGAGAACATTTGATCAACGGAAGAGCCCCAGAATTCGTCAGAGCTTTCGGGTGAAACTTCTCAGGCAAGGTGTCGACTATACGCTTGAGGGAACGACCACCAACTTAAGCCAAAAGGGGGCCTTCATCAGGACAAAACACTACCGCTCCTTCCAAGCAGGCGAGCCGGGAGAGTTCACATTCTTTCTTCCCCCAGATTTCACCGGCCAAGACAAGACAGTCGGTTTGCAGGGGAATGCGGTAATTAGCAGAATTGATCAAGACAACGAGGGTATTGGTGTCGAATTTATTAAGAGTCTCAAGCAGTTCGAACGTGTCACCATCTCGGAAGTGGCAGGCAAAATTAGGTATAAGAAACTTGCCCAGTATCTTGCCAGCTTTGAAGATCTGGCGCTGAGCCAGTTTGTTGCTGCATATCCAAACGGTTTTCTTGTCGAAAAGACCGAAAGATTCCTTGACAAAGATGTGATGTTTCAATTCCTCACCGATGTAGTTGAAGACAAACACGTGCTGGAACAACTGCGACAAGGCACGGTGCGTTCAGCGGTGTTAGAGGCGAGAGTCATTGAAATAACGAAACGAAAGGATATTACCGAACCTGATAAAATTACTATTGGGCGTTCACCAGACAACGACATTGTAGTCTACAACAAATTGGTCTCGAGAAAACATGCTTACTTGCAGCTTAGCAGCGAAGATCTGGGCTGTTTCCTTGTGGATGCAGGATCAAGTAATGGTACCTTTCTCAATAATACTCGAATAACACCTCATGAAAAATATCAATTGACCGATGCGGATGAAATATCTATTGGCCCCGAAACAACAGTACTTTTTTTCGCCTCCAAAGCCTTCCACACATTTCTCTCAGAATTGAAACCCTGAGGCAGCTGAATTCTCCCCAAAACTGACTTGACAAGCTATCGATTCCCTGTAATTTCTTCTTGAATCTTTTGTCCCCTTTCCGTACCCTAATCATATAAGCTCTTACTCTAGCGAGGTAGATCAATGTATAAATTGGGTGAGACTTTCCAACAAGATGGGTTTCTGGAATTACGTCAGGAAGGAGACCTGTATTTGCTCAGTCTTGGGGACTGTTTTGACGATGGTGGAGAAGGGGTGTGCATGCCTCTTTTTTCATTCACGAAAAAACTGAGCAAAGAGCGGGTCGAGGGACTCATCAAGTATTTAGAAGAAAACATTTAACCCGGATCTAACTCCGCCATACTATTCAGATTGATGATATGGTTGGCGGCGGATTCTGCCCCCGGCAAAGCTCAGATTCTATTTATTCTCAAGAACTTCTACTCAAAATATCCTTTCCCCTCCCAGCCACAAGGGTGGGATCTTCGACAAGGGAGAGGATGTTTTTTTGGTCAGGTAAGAGCTAAACAGAATTCAATATCCATGACTTTCATGGCAAAAGATAACAAGAGAGGGTCTTATGAGTGTACTCATCAATTTTTCTATCTTTCCTCTGGATAAGGGAGAAAGTGTGAGCCAATATGTGGCAAGGGCGGTGAAAATTATCAAAGACAGTGGGTTGCCCTACAAGCTCGGCCCAATGGGAACGAGCATCGAGGGAGAATGGGACAAGGTCATGATGGCAGTGACACGCTGCTTTGAAGAATTGACCGAGGACTGTGACAGAATATATTTTACCATTGCAGGTGACTACAGGAAAAAGGGGAAGGATCGGATTAGGGCCAAGGTGGAGTCGGTGGAAGAGAAGCTCTAGGGAAAGAAAGAAGATTGCGGATTGATTGTCGCATAGCGCAAAGCGCAGAGCGCATAGCGTGAGGAGGCAGGTAGTCAGAATCCAGATTTAGATTTCAGGTGCCAGGGTACAGGTTTTGGCTTAAATGTTTCTTTTTCCTGACACCTGAAACCTTGAGATTTCTCCTTCGGAGTCCCCACCCTCCGGGCGGGGCCCCGGTTTGGTGATTGAAGCGAACAGAATGGTCAAAGGAGGAGTGAGCATGAAGATGGTTTGTCTACTGGGTAGTCCAAGGCCCAAGGGGAACAGTAAAGCCATGGCCGAGAGGTTCTGTGAAACCGCCGAGGGGCTGGGTGCAGAGGTGACGACCTTTGCCTTGAACAAGCTGAAATACCGAGGCTGTCAAGCGTGTATGACCTGCAAAACTAAGCTGGAAAAATGCGTACTCAAGGACGACCTGGCCGAGGTCTTGGACGCTATCCGCGATGCCGAGGTTCTGGTGATGGCCACTCCCATCTATTTCGCCGAGATCTCCAGTCAACTCAAGGCTTTTATTGACCGAACTTACTCATATCTGGTACCAGATTACGCTACCAACCCTACTAATCCATGCAGGCTTCCACCGGGCAAGAAACTGGTGTTCATCGAGGCTCAGGGGCACCCTGACGAGAGTCTCTTCACAGACGTCTTTCCCAGGTACGACTCCATTTTCAAATGGTATGGATTCAGCGAAAGTTATCAGATTCGAGCCTGTGGAGTATTTAGCAAGGGCGATGTGGAGGCTCGTGAGGACATCATGAAACTGGCCGAAGAAACTGCGAGAAAGATTATAGGCTAGGATCGTTCTTGCTGGCTTGGCAACCGAATTTGCTGCACAGCGATCAGTGAAATCATGGCCATGCCTGCACCAGCCACAAATGGAATTCGGTAATCTACCATCCAGAGCAACCCACCAACAGCAGGCAGAATCACTGCGGCAATGTGGTTTATAGTAAAACCTACTGCCATACTCGGTGCGATGTCACGAGGATCTGCCACCTTTTGAAAATAGGTGCGGATTGCTATGGCAAAGTTGAAGAAGATGTGATCGAGAATGTAAAGAAACGCAAGGAGCGTTTTGGATTGAACGGTGGCGTAGGCCAGGAAAATAAAGATCAAGCTGAAATACTCCAGTGACAGTACCTTCCTCTCGCCGAACCTGATGATGCTTTTCCCAATAATGGGACTCAGGAAGTAGTTGACGATGTTGTTGATCACAAAAAGGGTGGTGACCTGCTGAATAGTAAATTGGAATTTCCTGACCAGCAGGAAAACAGCAAATGCCATGAAGATCTGACGCCGGGCACCTCCCATGAAGGTGAGGAAATAAAACAGCCAGTACCTCTTCCGGAAAACCATTTTCTTGCGTTGAGGAATAATGTCCCGGTCAGTGGGATCTTGAGCAAGCGCCCAGACGCTCGCGGCAATAATGAGACCCCCAACCAGCAGATATATCTGGGTGTAATTCAGCAAAGCTGCCATGAGATAGATGAAAACACCAATACCAATGTTTGAGGCTGCGGCCAAACTTCGTAATTTGCCAATCACCCACGGAGATGTGTTCTCATCGAAATATTGAAGAGTGAGGGACTGGTTTGTTGTTTCGTAGTAATGGAAGCCAAAGCTCATGACTAGAGTGGTCACAAGTAGCCCAATGAAGGAAGGAAACAAACCGGTTGCTGCAAGTCCGACCCCCAGAACAAGGGTAGACAATGCCGACAATCGATGCTCTTTGACAAGCAGCATCACGAAAATGGCAAGGAGTGCCAGAAATCCGGGAATCTCTCGCACGGATTGAATTACACCAATATGGATGCCCTCCAAACCGGCGACTTCCACAGCGAAGTTGTTGAATAGTGTTAGCCAACCTTGGAGCCCAACGGCTGAACAGATGGTGAGAATCATCAGGTAGCGATACATGGGCTTCTGTTTCACGTTTTTCATTGAACTCCCGGTAATGAAGATCAAAAACTGGGGTTTCAGGTTTCAGTGTTCAAGTTTCAGCTTCTATGTTTTTTTCCTGACACCCAACACCTGACACCCTGAGATTTGCTGTTTGACGTTTGGGATTTCATAAGTTCGCCTTCTTCCACCACACTTACGCATGAGGGTGAGAGCATTGAATTCTCCTCAGGTACTAGCCCCGTTCCCACCAAGCGAAGATCAGCAGAAGCGTCAAAGCAAAGAGTAGCAGTCCGTACTCCAGGAAGGCAATACGATAGTGCTTTCTTGATGACCGCCCTTGGCGCCCGAATCCCCTCGATTCCATGGCCAGGGCCAGTTCGTCGGCGAGGACGAAAGATTGAGCCAGCAGCGGCATAAGTAATGCCATGAAATTCCCCACATTCTTTAACCTAAACCTGAGATCGATCCCCCTGGAGCTCTGGGCATCGATGATGTGGCGAATCTTCTGTCCTATCAGAGGCACATATCGCATTGAAGTGGTAAGCATAAAGGCCAAACTGTAGGGCACCCCGATTTTCTGCAAGGCGTCACCCGTCTCTTCGGGACTGACGGCCCGAAAGAAGATGAAGGATACGGTCAAAAGATTGAACAGCCGTACTGCCAGCACCAAAGCCACTCTAAAGTCAAATGAGAAAAAAGCAATGATAAAGACCAACCCCACCATAGGCCAATAGTAGCGCAGGGAGTGGAGAAAATCCTTTCCCATCCTGAGCAAGGGGAGAGCTGCCAGAAGAATTATTGACTCCACCAGGAGGGTCTTCGGCTCTTTAGCGATGAACACCGCTGCAATCGCCATAAGTCCCAGGCCGAGTTTTGTTCTAGGATCCAAGCGAGTCATTTGCAAAATTAAATCCTCGGAGGGCGAGAAATTTGACCCCAAAAGGCACTGAGATCACAGTAGAGAAATAAATCCGAAATCCGAATATCGAAATCCGAAACAAATTCAAATTTCCCAAATCCTAATGACCAAAACTTCCAAGCCATAGATTTATTCGACTTTGTTTCGAACATCGGAGAATTTGAATTTCGGATTTGTTTCGTGCTTCGTTCTTCGGATTTCGAATTTTCAGTTAGCATAACTGCTCAGTGGTTTATCCTTTATATGCTTACTCCCTAGTTCTCCTGATCATGTCTTGGCAGGGCGCCCAACCGCATCAGCTCTTCATCGCTCCTGAGAGCCTGCGGGGAACCGTCTCCCACTACTCGACCATCATGCAGGACTATCCACCGGTCGGCTGTGGCCTGGGCAAAGTCCAGATCGTGAGTGGCAATCACAATGGTGAAGCCGCGCTTCTTGAGTTCTGCCATGAGCGTGGCCAAGGCTTCACGAAAACGTCCGTCTTGTCCAGAAGTTGGTTCATCAAGGACCAGTAGTCTCGGCCTCGTGGCCAGGATGGAAGCAAGTGATACTCGCTTCTTCTCGCCCTCGCTCAGGCGGTATGGAGATCTATCCAAGAGTTCATGGAGATCAAAAGTCTGCCAAATCTCTTGGAGCCAGTCTTCCTGTATTTTCCTGAGTATTTTGGGCCCCGCCATGACCTCATCCTTCACCCGGTATTTGAAAAACTGATCGTTTGGATTCTGGAAAGAGAGTCCCACCTGGGCTGCCAGCTCCGAAGGAGCCTTGTCTTGGATTTCCTCGCCTTTGAAGGTAAGCCTGCCGGACGTGGGCCGCAGTAAGCCATTGAAGTGCTTCAGCAGGGTGGTTTTACCCGATCCATTCCTGCCAATAAGAGCCAGAGCCTCTCCCTTCTTAAGCTCGAAGGACACTCCCTTGAGGATCTCTTTTTCCCTTATCCGATAGGAAAGATCTTCAGCAATGAGTAGTGGTTCCTTACCAGGAGACCCGTTTCTTCCAGTTGAATATTGGGGTACCAGATGGGCGTTGAGGAGGACCTGGTGGGCAGACTGGGGGGAGCCCTGGTACAGGAGCTTTCCTTGTTCCAGAATGAGACACCGTGAGGTGTCATGCAGAAACTTACCCATTCGCTGTTCAATAACGATGACGGTCTTGCCGCTGCGGTTGACCTCTAACAGGGCCTGGCGCACTCTCTCCACCGCTTCCCAATCGAGATCGCCATAAGGCTCATCAAGAAGCAAAACCGAAGGGTTCAGACAAAGCACCGATGCTATTGCCACCAGACGCTTTTCACCGCCCGATAGGGTTGCAGGGGATCGCCCGAGAAGATCCTCTAATTTCAATGTCCGGGAGATCTCCCGGATACGGTTGTCGATCTCCCCGCCAGGCAAGCCCAGGCTTTCCAAACCAAAAGCTATCTCGTTTTCCACAGTGCTGTTGAAGAGTTGGGCATCGGCGTTTTGCAGCACAAGACCCACGTGCGAAAAAAGCTCGAAGACTTTATGCTCCAGGGTGTTGAGGTCATCAATGGTAACGGTGCCCTGCAGGGTGCCGCCGAAGTAGTGAGGAATGAGGCCGTTGAAAAGATAAGCGAGGGTCGACTTCCCAGAGCCATTGGCACCTCCAATGAAGAGGTACTCACGATCTTTTACTGAGAAATCGACTCCTTTTAAAACCCACCCGGTGTGAGGATAGCGATATCGTATGTCATGCAAACGGATCACGGCTCCCAAATCCCCCCCTTACGCAGAAGGTGGAGAGCGATGATCCCAATAATTGTTCCTCCGAGGGTGCTGACACTGAAAGCTATCATCAAGGCGGCCAGGGCCATAACTTTGCCCATCAAGAGGGGCGCCACGATCCAAACACTGACGAGGGAGCCCAAGATTCCGGTGCCGATGACTTCTCCGAGTCCGGCTAAATAGATGTTTTTGGAGGCGCGATAGGCAAGACCAGCTAGCAAGGCACCAATCATTCCACCCGGAAAAGCCAGAAGAGTTCCGAGACCCAGAATATTTCTGATGATGCCTGCGGTGGTAGCGATGGCAACCGCATAGGCAGGTCCAAGCATGACCGCACTGAGGACATTGACCATGTGTTGGGCTGGAAAGCACTTTGAAATGCCGACCGGAATAAAGAACGGCGATAAAGCAACCGCAATGGCCACCAAGATTACGGCACGTGCCAATTCTTTCGTCTCCATGGCTGGTTCTCCTCATCTCTACCGGACCAGAGAGCATGATACACTAAACTGCTGCGAATAGCATACTACAACACTTATCGCCTCCAACTGACAAAATCAAGGGGCCACCTCTTTAGTAGGTCTTGCGGAGGTCAGAGTTGAATGGCTTTGCCGATAAAGATTGCGAGCGATTGTGGAGGTTTCAGGTGTCGGGTGTCAGGTGTCAGGAAAAAGAAACATAGAAGCTGAAACCTGAACACTGAACGCTGAAACCTTTTATTAAATGGCCACATGAAGCTTGGCATGATTTATGATATAAATCTTGGGACTGGAGCTGGGTTGATATCACAATTTGATTTGAAAGAGGTGAATCCTGTGAAATGGAAGTCTGTACTGTTGCTCGGAATCGTTATCTTCTCTTTTTCTGAAGTGAATGGAGAACCTTTCGAACCGTTCAGTTTCCCGTCGATGATGTCTGCTCTCAGTATCACGACACCGCTGGAATTTTGCGGTGAACCGGTACCGTTGGAAGTGCAGGAAGTTAGGGAGCGAATTGAAAAAGAACTCTTGCTTTCACTGTGGCATAGGCCCCAGGTTATTCTCTGGTTGAAACGTTCCAAGCGATATATGCCTCACATTGAGGAAGTGTTAAGAAGCCAGGGGATGCCAGATGATCTGAAATATGTTGCAATTGCTGAAAGTGCCCTTCGACCTCATGCCCGCTCGCGGAAAGGAGCCGTCGGGTTCTGGCAATTCATGAGCTACACTGGTCGACAGTACGATCTGGTCATCAACAGACGTATCGATGAAAGGCGGAACATCTTTGCTTCGACCCGGGCAGCGATCAGGTACTTGAGCGACCTTTATGATACATTTGGGTCATGGGCTCTGGCTGCTGCCGCATACAACATGGGCGAAGAGGGGCTGAATTCTGAAATCATTGAACAGGGAGTCACTAACTACTACCAGTTATACCTTCCCCTGGAAACACAAAGGTATATATTTAGAATTATCGCCATAAAGCTGATTCTTGAGGATCCAGCAAAATATGGCTTCTATCTTGCTGAAGAAGACTACTATCCCCCGCTGAGCTTCGAGCGGGTCAGGGTCCAATGTTACAAGGAGACCCCCATCCGAATTATTGCCCAGGCAGCGCAAACCCATTTCAAAGTGATCAAAAATCTGAATCCCGAAATTCGAGGGCACTATTTGCCCGAGGGAGAACATGCGATTTTGATTCCCAAAGAGGGCTCCGAGAGTTTTCAGGCTCAATACCGAGATCTCCTGAGGCACTGGACATCCAACCAAAAGGAGCAGACCTACCTGGTAAGAGAGGGAGACCACCTAACTTCCATCGCCGAGCGCTTTGATGTTCCCCTGGCTTCTCTGATCATATGGAATCGATTAAACCCCAAAGCGCCCATCCATCCAGGTGATCGGCTCATCATTTATCCCAAGAAACTTATGCCTCTCACAATTGACAAGGATGAAAATGGCAACAATGATAACTCTCTCAAGAACAATTGATGAGTAAGAGGGTCAAACCCTAACGTTGCAGACCTACTCCAAAGGAAAAATAAGGAACTGAAAATGCTGCATGAAAAGGTTACTTTGGTAACGGGTTCTTCGCGAGGCATTGGCAGGGCCATTGCTGAGAGGTTGGCCAAAGAGGGCGCTTCTGTCGTTGTTAACTACGCCACCAAAGCAAAGGAGGCTGAGGAGGTTGTAGCAGCGGTTCAATCTCAGGGAGGCCAGGCCCTCGCGGTGCAGGCGGACGTTGGGAGAACCGCTGGACATTGCCGACGTAATAGCCTTTCTTGTTAGCGATGAAGCCCGCTGGATTTCGGGCCAAAACATCCGCGTCAATGGTGCTCTGGCGTAGATCGCCAGTTGCACCATCTTCAACTTGCATTCCTTACCGCGAAATTGTGAGTTCTTAAATCCGCAATCCGCAATCTCCATTCTGAAATCATAAATCCCCTCTCAAGTGTAGGATATATTTGCCGTAATACTGAAACGTCGCATGAAAGTTGCATTCGGATATTGATGTGCCTGAGACCCGTATACAAGAGGGGTGGACACCTCTGCTGAAGCTAGCCCGGATATTTCATGAATTGCTGTCGCGAGACCACGGAACTGGGAACCCGCTTGCGGGACTGAGCGGCTTGTCTCGCCGAAGTTTTAACGTAGGCGGAAGCGCAGCGAGCGCGAAGAAGATGGGCGTGCCTGAACGGTACGTCGCAGGGGCCGACA
>JBFFBS010000148.1:0-8927 GCA_041560295.1 Syntrophobacteria bacterium
CCACAGCCACCATCCTGGCACAGTCAATCTATCATGAAGGCTCCAAACTGGTGGCAGCGGGCCACAATCCCATGGCTCTCAAGCGTGGCATTGAAAAAGCGGTTGCTGCCGCAGTTGCACAGCTCGAAAAGCTGAGCAAGCCCACCAAGGACCAGAAAGAAATTTCGCAGGTTGGAACCATAAGCGCCAACAACGACGAAACCATCGGCAACATCATTGCCGAGGCTATGAACAAGGTTGGCAAAGAGGGAGTCATTACGGTGGAGGAGGCCAAAGCCATGGAGACCACCTTAGAGGTGGTGGAAGGCATGCAGTTTGACCGTGGCTACATCTCGCCCTATTTTGTCACCGACCCCGAACGTATGGAAGTGGTTTTGGAGGAGCCTTATATTCTTACCCACGAGAAGAAGATCAGCACCATGCAGGACCTGCTCCCTCTTCTCGAGCAGGTTGCTAAGATGGGAAAGCCGCTCTTGATCATTGCCGAAGACGTTGAGGGTGAGGCGCTGGCCACTTTGGTGGTAAACAAGCTGCGTGGGACCTTGAAGGTGTGTGCGGTGAAGGCCCCTGGTTTTGGCGATCGGCGCAAGGCCATGCTGGAAGATGTTGCCATTCTCACCGGTGGCCAGGTGATTTCAGAGGACTTGGGCATCAAGCTTGAGAGTGTGACCGTCAATGATCTGGGTACGGCCAAAACACTGCGGGTTGACAAGGACAACACCACTATCGTGGATGGTGGTGGAACCCGGGATGGCATTGAGGGCCGAGTAAAACAGATCCGCGCTCAGGTTGAAGAAACAACTTCTGACTACGACCGCGAAAAACTCCAAGAGCGTTTAGCCAAGCTCATTGGCGGTGTGGCAGTGATCAACGTTGGGGCTGCTACTGAGACTGAGATGAAAGAAAAGAAGGCACGGGTGGAGGATGCTTTGAACGCCACCCGGGCTGCGGTTGAAGAAGGTATTGTTGCTGGTGGCGGCGTAGCCCTGCTTCGCTGCACTCCAGTCTTGGACAAGTTGCAGGTTGAGGGTGAAGAAGCTTTCGGTGTGAATATCGTCAAACGGTCCCTGGAGCAGCCAGTCCGGCAAATCGCTGATAATGCAGGGCATGAGGGCTCGGTGGTGGTTGACCGGGTCAAGAATGAAAAGGGAGCGTTCGGTTTCAATGCTGAGACCGAGAAGTATGAAGATCTTTCCAAGGCAGGGGTGATAGATCCTACCAAGGTGGTGCGGTTTGCCCTGCAGAACGCTGCCAGTGTAGCGTCACTACTCCTGACTACGGAAGCAATGATTGCCGAAAAACCTAAGAAAGACGAACCTATGCCGGCAATGCCGCCAGGTGGCGGGATGGAAGGTATGTACTAGATCATTTCAGCAGGTGAAAAACGGGCTCAGGCGTCCGGGCTTTCGCTTCCGGATTGCCTGGGCCCTTATTATTTAGCGGTCAGCGATCAGCCGTCAGCGATCAGCTGTCAGAAAACATGTACATGAAATCAGGGTAATCGCTGCTCACCGGAAGGCAATTCTGGTTAATTTGAGTGGTGGGAAGTTTTCAGCACAGTTTTCTCGCTTCCAGACTGATGTTTATTCATTATCAATCTGTCTCGTGGCTGAGAGCTGATCGCTGACCGCTGAGAGCTAGAACCAATTTTTCCTTGCTTCCTGCAAGCTTCTCGGGTATAAATGCTTGTTTCGAGGAGGATAACTATGGCTCGAGTCACAATTGAAGATTGTCTTGAAAAGGTTAACAACCGTTTCTTGCTGGTTCATCTTGGTGCCAGGCGGGTTATTCAGCTTCGCAAAGGAGCACCCCTCTTGGTAGACGCACCCAAGAACAAAGAGGTCGTGCTGGCGCTGAGGGAAATCGCTGCTGGAGAGATCAGTTTCGACAACATAGTCAAGATCGATCAAGAAGAGGTCGTCGTCCAAGCTGTGGAGGACTCTCCTGAGGCTGCTGAAGCCGACACCCCTGCCGAGGAGACCGAAAAGGAAGCTGCCCCCCCGGAGGAGGATGAATCGAGCGGAGACGAGCAGGCTAAAGAAGCAGTTGAACAAGAAGATAGTCCTGAAGATAAGGCTAAATGAGCATCGGTTTGTGTGCTCGATGTCGACAGCCTGAGAGACAGAGAGTTAACGGAGGTATTGGCGTTGGCAGGCAAGAAACTCCTGAGCTGCCTGAAAAAACGCGACCTGCTCAATTCCGGCAAACCAGACAAAGCTGAACTGATAAAATTGGGCGAACGCTATTTGCATGAGGACCGCCTTTCCGATGCTATTGATTTTTTTGAGAAAGCCGAGCATTTCGAAGGGTTGACACAGCTCAAGGAACAGTGTGTTGCCAAAGGAAATCATTTTCTTTACCAGCGTTTAGCGAAAATCCTGGAAGAATCTCCGCCCCCAGAAGAGTGGATACAATTGGGGGATAACTCTTTGAACCTCGGCAAGCTTCTCTTTGCTCGTTCAGCCTACCAGCAAGCAGAGAACTCTGAAAAAGTTGCCCAAGTGGAGAAACTTCTGCAAGCTCCCGCCCAGGAACAAGTGCTCCACTAACGAGTTTTCGCCCATATTTCTTGGATGGACACTGAGTGCAAAGCCCCAATATTTTCAGAACTGAGCAACAAATCCTTCCTCTTCTTAGAGCCAGCAGCACGCTCTCCTAGGCTGGCTATAACATTGACAAATATAGGCTTGATGATTATAGAAAACGCAACAGAGGATAACCTTTTCCATGAAGTTTTGGGAAAGGCGGGGAGAAAGAGTGTACCTGTTTTGCCGCCTTGCTACAGCCGGATCATCATTTCATAGATCTAAGGAATCAATCTAATGATTAAGCGAGATTACTACGAGGTCCTTGGGGTTGATCGTCGAGCCTCTGAAGAAGAAATAAAGAAAACCTACCGAAAACTCGCGCTCAAGTTCCACCCGGATCGAAATCCTGGCGACCAAGAGGCTGAGGAGAAGTTCAAGGAGGCGGCTGAGGCTTACGAAGTGCTGCGGGATTCAGAAAAGCGCAACATCTATGATCAGTTCGGCCACGAAGGATTGCAGGGCACTGGATTTACTGGTTTTGGCGGCTTTGAGGACATCTTTTCCGCTTTCGGAGACATATTTGAGGACTTCTTTGGCTTTGGTAACCGTAGGAGCGGTCATAGGACTACTACCCGACCTGGCGCTGATCTCCTTTACGATATGCGCATTGGCTTCGCTGAAGCGATTTTTGGAACCGAACAGGAAATAGAGATACCAACCAGCGAAAGCTGTGAACCTTGTGGAGCAACAGGGCGAGAGCCTGGCACAGATGAGCAAGTTTGCCCTATGTGCCAAGGCCAGGGTCAGATTTTGCAGTCCCAGGGCTTTTTTCGAATCAGCACAACCTGTCATCGCTGTGGTGGACAAGGCCGGATTATTACGAATCCATGCCACAGTTGCAATGGTTCCGGACAGCAGAAAGTAACCAAGAAAGTATTGGTCAAGGTTCCAGCAGGAGTTGATACCGGCACCCGTCTCCGTATTCCAGATCGAGGCGAAAGCGGCTACCGTGGAGGTCCCCCCGGAGATCTCTACGTACGGTTACATGTGGAACCACATGAATTTTTTGAACGGGATGGCAACGTACTCTATTGCCAGATTCCGATATCAATGGTTCAAGCTGCAATCGGAGATACCATCGAAATCCAGACCCTGGATGGCAGCCGCAGCGTAAAAATCAAACCCGGCACGCAAAGCGGCGAGATCATCCGCTTGAAGGGAGATGGAGTACCCAATCTTCGAGGATATGGCCGTGGGGATCTATTGATAGACATCCGGGTTACGACACCGGTGAAACTTAACAAACGTCAGGAGGAGCTTCTACGAGAATTTGCCGAGATCGAAAATGGCAAGAAATCCTCTCAGAAGCCTTTCAAATTCTGGAGTTGGGGGGATAAGGGGAAGCAGTCCAAGTCCAAACACAAACATTAGGAATTGATTACCTGAAAACTTCGAACCGCGGCTGATGTTAAGAAGGAATTTCCACGATGAACGTCAGGCAGAATCAGCACAAACAGTTTGATGAACTTCAGGCCACTGCTCTATTCTGCTCCAAGTGCCGCCAGGCAACACCGGTTCGGCAAAAACTTCTCCTTTTTCTCCCTGACGGTGAACTCCATGAGTATCTCTGTCAATATTGCGGCAGCTCAGTGGGAACAAAGAAGGTTACCCAGCAACCCGATTTCCAGCTCTTAGCTCGATGAGGAGGCTGGAATTCTCTGCACTCGGTGGTCCCCGGACCGCCATTTTTATATGTAAGCGCAGAGCGCAAAGAGCATGGCGCATAGCGTTAGATAATTCTCGGTTGGTTCTGTAATGTATTGAAGCCGTTTTGGTATTTGGTGCTCTTTCAAAAGAGAGCTAAGACCCTTTTCTCTTTGATTTGAATTCATTCGCTCTGCGCTCTGCCCTATGCGCTTTGCGAGAACCGGAGGTTCGACAAAGTGATTGAGGTGGACAACCTAACCAAACTCTACGGCTCCTTGGTTGCCCTGCGCCAGGTAAGCTTTCGGGTGGACCAAGGGGAAATTGTTGGATTCCTTGGGCCCAATGGAGCAGGCAAGACCACAGCTCTGAGGATTCTCACCTGCTTCATGCCACCCACCTCGGGAACAGCTCGGGTGGCTGGACTGGATTGCCAACAACATTCTTTAGAGGTGCGGGGCAAGATTGGCTATCTCCCTGAAAATGTACCCCTCTACCCGGATATGACTACCCGCCGCTTTCTTGCATTTGCGGCTGCCGCCAAAGGGGTCCTTCGCTCTCGCAGTAGGAAAGAGATAGAGAGGGTAATGGAAGTCTGCACCATTACCTCAGTGGCCGAACGGCTCATTGGACATCTGTCAAAAGGTTACCGCCAGCGCATTGGCATCGCCCAGGCACTCTTGAATGATCCGGCCATCCTTATTCTGGACGAACCCACCATAGGGTTGGACCCCTCCCAGATAGTTGAAATTCGCTCCCTGATCAAGAAGTTGGGCGCTGAGCGCACCATCATTCTCAGCAGCCATATCCTTCCCGAGGTGAGTCAGATCTGTCAACGTATCCTCATCATCAATAACGGTCAGATAGTTGCGACTGACACCCCGGCAAATCTAACCGCTCAACTACAGCGAAACCTGCACGTGTATCTCGAGGTCGAAGGGCCCAGGACTGAGGTTATGCAGAAGATGGAGGCAATGGCTGGTGTTTTGGAGGTCAAGCCCACGAATGGTGAGTCCAGCTATCTCATAGAGACCAGCCGTGGCCAGGATTTGCGCCCTGAACTGGCTCGCACAGTTGTGGAGAGTGGCTGGCAACTCCGCGAGCTTAAGCTGCAGGACTTGAGCCTGGAGGATATTTTCATGCAACTGGTAACCGATGAGGAGGCCGGGGAGGAGCAAGAATGAAGGGAACCTACGTTGTCTACCGCAAAGAGTTATACCGGCTTTTCGCCTCACCTATCTTTTATGTGGTTGCCTTCATCTTTCTGGCCCTGGTCGGATATTTTTTCTACTCGTCGGTGGCCTATTACTCTCTTTTGAGTTTTCAGGCCGGCAGGACTCCCTTCCTCTCTGAACAGCTCAACCTCACGGACATGGTACTTGAGCCTTTCTTTGGGAGCATCAGTGTTGTTCTGCTGCTCATGGTACCACTCATCACCATGAGGCTTTTCGCCGAAGAGAAAAAAACCGGTACAGTAGAATTATTATTTACCTACCCAATCTCTGACCGGGGGGCGGTGCTGGGAAAGTTCACCGCTGGCGTCTCTGTTTTGGCTCTTCTCTTGGCGGCCACTCTGCCTGCCATGTTCTTACTGGAGGCCTTCGCCAATCCCCCTTGGCCCACCATCATGGGTGGCTATCTGGGCCTTTTGCTGACCTGCAGTGCTTTTGTCAGCCTCGGCCTTTTTGCCTCCTCGCTGACTCAGAATCAGATAATCGCAGCGGCTCTAGCTTTTGGTGCCTTGCTGCTGCTGTGGATCATCGGTTGGGCCGAAACCCTGGTGGGTCCAACTCTAGGGAGTTTCCTTAAATATCTCTCCCTGCTCACACATTTTGATAACTTTGCCAGGGGAATCTTGGATTCCCGGGACGTGTTTTTCTATCTTCTTTTCACTCTGTTTTTTTTGTTTACCACTCTTCGAATCCTGGAATCTCGTCATTGGAGGGGGTAGTCGGCAATGAGCAAAAAGCCTGGCAAACTTACTCTTCTGTCCAATACAGCCTTGGGCTTTATTGCCTTTTTGGGCATTTTGGTTTTGGTGGCCCTTATTGGGCAGCGTCATCCAATAAGGGTGGACCTTACCGAAGGCAAACGCTACAGCATCTCAGATCAGTCGCAAAAAATTGTGGGCTCACTGAAAAACGACATCAGCATCAAAGGCTTTTATCAGGAAGCCGACCCCAATAGGGAGCAAACCCGCGATTTACTGGAGACCTACCGATACTACTCAAAGAAGATCAACTATCAGTTCATCGATCCCGATCGAGATCCCAGTCTGGCGAAACATTATCAGATTCGCACCTACGGGACTTTGGTATTGGAAGGTTTCGGCAAGACTCAGACCATACCCACCGCTGATGAAGAAACCATTACCAACGCCATCCTGAAGCTGACCCAGGAGCAACAGAGAACGGTTTACTTTTTAACTGGCCATGGCGAGAGGGATATTAGCAATGTCGATAAGGACGGCTATGCAACGGCCAAAACTGCCATTGAAAAGGAAAACTTCCAGGTTAAAACTCTTAATTTGCTGGTGGATCCTAAGATCCCCGATGACGCTGCTCTCGTGGTGGTAGCTGATCCGCAAAAGCCTTTACTGGCCACCGAACTCGATGCTTTGCGACAGTACAGCATCCGAAACGGCAGTGTCATGTTCCTCCTCGAACCTTTCTCAGATGGCGGGCTGACTGACTTCCTTAAATCATACGGAATCATCATCTCACCTGATATTATTGTGGACACCATGAGTCGAGTCTTTGGAGCCAGCTATCTCATTCCGGTTATTACCGAGTATGGTTTTCACAAGATCACAGACGGCTTTAACGTTGCCTGTTTCTTTCCCACCACAAGATCCGTTGGCTCAGCCGAGGGGATTCCTGACTCCATTGATCTGCTTGAGCTCGCCTTCACCTCCTCCTACTCCTGGGCTGAAACAACCTTCCGCCTTGGACAGACAGAGCCACCAAAGTTTGATGAAACCCAGGACAGAAAGGGGCCCATCAGTGTTGTTGTTATTGCTGCAATTTCAGCCGCAAACCCGGGAAATGATCCAAAGAGCCAGGAGCAACCAACTGGTAAGTCCGCCGAGACAACTGACGATGGGGGCCAGGCGCACCTTCTGGTGTTTGGTGACAGCGATTTCGCCAGCAACAGTTATTTCAACCTGCAGGGAAACGCTGACTTTTTCCTGAATGCCATCAACTTCCTGGGGCAACAGGAAAACCTCATCAGCATCCAACGACCCAAGACAGCAGGCGCACCACTAACCCTGAGCAAGTCGCAGAACCGACTCCTTTTTTGGGTAGGTTTGCTGCTGATGCCCGCGGTAGTAGTGGCATCCGGGTTGGCAGTATTTCAGTTGCGGAGAAAACATCGATGAGAACAAGAACCGCTCTCATCTACCTTACCCTTTTCTTGGCACTTGCCGGATATTTTTACTACTTTGAGGTAGTTGGCCGCAGAACCCATATCGAGCAGGAAGAAGCTGCCCGTCATCTTTTCCAGGTGGACAAAGCCCAAATCACTGCCCTGCAACTGGACAGAGGCGAGGCCACACCTATCTACCTGACAAAAAATGGCCATTGGCAAATCGATGAACCCATAAATACCAGGGGCGATGAGTTCGCCGTGCAAAGTCTCTTGACCGCCCTAGAGTCCCTGAAGATGGAGCGTGAGGTAGAGGCTGCGGCTCAAGATCTTCAGCCTTTTGGTCTCGACCAACCTATGCTGCACCTCTCTTTTCTGGCGGACGGTTCCCGCCATCAGCTGCGCATTGGGGCCAAAGCAGTGGTGGGAAATCAATACTACGCCAGTAGCGATCAGGAAAACCGTGTGGTCTTGATCGCCGGGGCGACACAACAAGCATTGGACAAGGGTCTCACTGATTTGCGCAGTAAGGAATTTTTCACTGCAAACAGTGATGAGGTCGAGCGGATCGAGCTTGACCATGGTAAAAACAAGCTCGTTCTGACCCGGGCGGAAAACAAACTGTGGCGGGCACCTGCAGCGGTTGAGGTCAAGATCAAGACTTCCAAAGTGGAGCGCTTCCTCAGTCTGCTCCTCCGCTTGCGTGTCAAGCGATTTCTGGACAATGAGGAAGGCAATCTTGCTCTCCTGGGATTGGACCCTGCCAAAATTCGACTCAAGATTTCCACCCAAGAAAAAACAGAAACCTTACTGCTCGGAAATACTAAAGAGGACGAGTCCGTTTACGCCAAGGGCGGGGAAATTCCTGGGGTGGCCATGGTGGAAAAGAACCTATTGAAAGAACTGCCTCAGACTTTCAGCGACCTGGAAGACCGCACTTTATTGGTGTTCGACCTGGATCAGGTCAAGGCTCTGGCCTTGGTGTTGGCTGGCGAGGCTGCCAGGCTAGAGAGAAATGAGGACACCTGGAATTGGCTTGGCGATGAAAACCGCAAAGATCCAGAGAACTGGCGGGTCAACTCCCTGCTCTGGAACTTGCAGGAACTAGAGTACCTCCCCGGTGACTTCCCCCGAGCGCAATCTTCTGCCGAAGACAAGGTCTTAGAACTGGTTCTCTACTCCAAAAATGATGAGAAGCTTGGCACATTTTCCCTGCAAGAAGTTCCGTCTGAAAAGATCGAACGTGGAGTGCTCCAGTTCTCCAAGGGAAGCGAGACAGCTCGTGCCTACTGGCTGAGTGGAGAAGCACTCAAGGAATTGCACGACAAC
>JBFFBS010000149.1:0-8828 GCA_041560295.1 Syntrophobacteria bacterium
AAACGGCCTCAACCAATTCACTGAGTTTCATTTTAGCCTCTGACAGAGACAGGATTTTCATAATCAGACCTCTTTTATAGTTGACTATAATTATAGTCAAAAAATATACTAACCTTTATTGATTGTCAAGAAAAAAGGGATGGAGGGAAGCAGAGGGCAAAGGGTAGATTTCGGACTTCGGATTGCGGATTTGGAAAGAAGCATAGGGCATGGAGCATAGAGCATGGGGAGCTCACTACGTGAGCCTGCGAGACTGGCGAGAAAGGCGGGAAAGGCGAGAAAAGCGAGAAAGGGAAGGTAAGGAGGTAGTTATTCTCACTCGGTACCAGGAACTAAGCACTAGGCACTACTGGGGAGAGGGATTACTTGAAGGAAAAGTTGGTATGGATGCTAGTCGGAATAGCTCTTGGAGCGATAATGGTGTTCTTATCTAGCTCTCCGTCCCTGAGTCCTCTTCTGGCGCTGGTGACGGGGACCGAGGCTGCAATTCCACATGCCTTGGTGAGTCGATCTTCTTGGCGGTTACACCCATGTCTATGAATCGTCTTGCTGCCGGCAGGAGTCGCCCTTCCAGTGAACCGATGGCTTCATTGTATTTCATCACACAACTTTCCAGGGACTTCCCCATTCCTGACAAGTAGTCGACAAACTTGAGTATTCTGTCATAGAGCGTCTTTCCCTGATCCGCTATCTGCCTCGCGTTCTCAGCGATGTGCTGTTGCTGCCAACCGAAGGCGACGGCTTTCAGAAGGGCGAACAACACGACTGGGGAACTTACGAGGACTTTGTTGTCAATGGCATACTCAAAGAGCTCAGAATCGTGCTGGAAGGCGGCCCCGAGAGAAGCCTCGACAGGGACGAACATTACAACCACTTCCGGGGTTTTCGGGAACTGATCCCAGTAGGCTTTCTGGCTCAACTCGCGAACTCGACTTCGCAAGGCCTGTGCATGTTTAAGGAGAGCCTGCTTTCTCAACTGATCGTCCTCAGTCTCCATAGCCTTCAGAAAGTCGCCAAGTGGCACCTTGGAGTCAATGGGCAAAATCCCACCCTGAGGGAGGCGTACCGTCATGTCTGGCCGACCTGCCTCACCCGACTCTTGCTCGACAAAGTCGACGTGGTCTTCCATGCCTGCAAGCTCCACGAGACGACGAAGCTGCACCTCTCCCCAGCGGCCGCGAACAGTAGGAGCTCTTAATGCCTCGGCTAGCGTGGTTGTCTGCTGCTTCAGGGAGTCTTGAAGAGTCTGCAACAGCGTTAGTTGGGTCCCGAGCTTCGAGTAAGCGCCCTCTCGCTTGCCCTCAAGTTCCCGGACGTGCTTGTCCAGCTTCGTCAACTCTTCCTTTAGGGGCCCGACGACTCCACCGAGTTCGTCCTTAGCTGTGACCTTCAGCTTTTCGGACTTCGCCTCGAGTTCATCACTGGCCAGCGCCTTAAAGGCATCTTTGAGCTGCGATCTGGTTTCATCGGTCCATGCCGTCTTTTCCTTCTCTGCTTGAAGGGATGCCTGGGATTGCGCAAGCTCGATTTTCAGCCGCTCAGCCTCATCCCGAATGGTGCTGAGCCTCCTCCAAAGCAAACCACCCGCAATCGCGAATCCAAATACGAAGGCGACAATCCCTATAAGCCACGGAACTAACATATGATTCACCCCCACGTTTGCATTTGGTTCAAGGCGGCTAACTCACCGCAGTGGCCATCCAAGCCCTTATCGCTCCAAGGAAGTCTATATTACATCCCTTAGCCCGGATATTTCATGAATTCCCGTCGCGAAACCGCGAATATGGGCGTGCCACCTGACAACTCGTCCCGCGGTACCGCGGGATTGGTTCCGAGGCGTACCTGAACGGTACGTCGCAGGGGCCGACACCCGAGGACGTCAGGAAGGACGTCCATATCCGAGGTTGCAGCAGGTGATTCATAAAATATCCGGGTTAGTTGACAGTTAACTGAAATTCACACTGTCACAAGATAGAGCCGTCTGTCAATATAAAGAAAAGCCCCCACCGACCCGGCGCACAGGGTCAATGGGGGCTAGGATTCACTTCGGCAAGCTCAGGACAGCTAGGGCATGGAGATAAAGCGAGAAAGGCGGGAAAGGGAAGATAAGGAGGTAGCGGGCAGGGGGCAGAAAACAGAAGACAGAAATTCTGCTGTGGGAAACAAATTAACTAATTCTCTAATTCTCTAATCAACTAATTGACGACTTTGGTGGGGCTAGGATTTCCCTCGTTTTACTCGGGATAAACTCACCGCAAGATTCGCCTCAGCAACTCGCGAGCCAAGATAAAAAGGGCCTCCCCGCAGGGAAGGCCCTTTTACCCATTCTCACGAGACTTCGAAAGCTCCTTTAATTTTTCCATTTCACCGGAAACAAGTGCCTCTTTTTTTGCTCTAGTCCAGCGCTTTAGCTGAGCTTCTCGCCTTCTCGCTTCTTGATTGTTTGCAAATTCTTCGGAATGAACAACTGCAATTGGTGGGTCATTCTTTGTAGTTCGGCAGGCCTTGCCCTCGAAGTGCTCCCGATATCGCTGATGAAGGTCGGTTGTTGCACCTATGTAAAGATTTCCGGATTTTAACCTAAGAATATATAGCCACGCAGACACAACCTAAGCTCTCTCGGATTGTGACCCTTCGACGCGCCCCTCGACACGCTCGGGGCTTGCTCAGGGCCATTTCTCCGCGTTCTTTACTTTGGCCGTCAGGCCTTGAGCAAGTGAAAGGGGCATCCACCCAACCTGGGTGGATGCCCCTGAACGCGTCGAAATGGCTCGGGGGCTAGGATTCGAACCTAGATTAGAGGTGCCAAAGACCCCTGTCCTGCCCTTAGACGACCCCCGAACGGTTTATAAAGTAAGCGTTGAACTACTTTTAAGGAGTATTTATTGTACTCAGATTTCCATGCATTACAAGCGAAAATTCTGCGGAAGGTCTTCCCCTCGAGCCATAGGGATGCAGATGGTGGACCAACTGTACCACCACTTCCGGGCTAGGTCTTTTCAGGGCTGCAGAAGAAACGAATGAGGAATTCTTCGTCTTTAGGAGAAAGATCAAACCTCTTGGCCGCCTGCTCTATCATGGTCATGATAGGACCGCAGTCTTCGGGTTCATATTGCTTCTTGTCCGAGATCCACTTGACAGCCTTTCTAACATTCTCACCCTCGGGCATCACGCTCATGGTTTCTTCCTCCGTTACGAATGATCAAAATAACTGTTTCACTTACCAGCTTCCTTCTGAATCTGCTCCGCCTATCTTCCTCTACAACTCATTATCATTACGAGCCTGCATTATTCACGAATCTTGTGGCTTCGTGAATAAGCACCTGCATGAAAGCAATCATGCTCTCTTGCAGGTTTCGACGCGGTGCAAGCACCTTGCTCAAGGCTAGCCCTCGGCAGAGGCCTGTAAAGGCAGCGACGCCAGGAAGGCTGATGATTCATGAAAGCAAAAGCAATTCATGGATCATCCGGGCTAGCAGTGAGACCACTCAGATATTCCTCCCACTCCATGGGCAGCATGTGCTTCTTTTTATTGTTACACTCTTTGCAGGCTGCAGCAATGTTGTTCTTGGTACTCTTGCCACCGCGGATAACGGGAACGATGTGATCCATGGTCAGATCATCCGGCGAAAAGCTCTGACCGCAGTAATAGCAGGTACCACGGGCCAGCTTCTGTTTCCACCACCGCGTTTTTCGCAGCCCCCTTGCTTTTTCTCTCTCCCGTTTAACCTCTTCGTCACTGACACTAACGATAAACGATTCAACCACCTGCTTCAGTCCTCTCTCACCTTGTTCCGTTTTCCGGTGGCTCATGGTCCCAGGCGGGCAAATCCAGACGCAGTAATCGTTCCAACTCTGAAAGGCGGACCAATCTGCCGATTAGCCTCAGACTGCTTCTGAAGAAACTCTTCCGCAAACTCAACTAATTCCGAAAGCTGACAATTTCTCTGGCACATCTGTAACAGTCTCATCTCCCCGGACATGGTCCTGGGAACCGCCAGGCAGGGACCTATCTGTATGCGTTGCAGGGGAAGCTGCCCTGCTTCACTTCCCCAGAGGGCAAGTTGATAGGGCTCTGCCTGAGATCGAAAGGAGTAGCCCCCCACCACAAAGTAAATCCTATCAAGTTCTTTATTCATAACCGTCGTGCCACGACCATTGCGCAACACTTCCCGGTACTGGTCGGATAGGTAAGGTCCAATGGCGCTTTTTATCTCCTCGATTCCTAACAATTTACGCTCTTCTGCATAGCGTTTGAATCGCATGCTCAGCTCGACGCTGATACCCATCCCACCGCTGACGATGAAGGCATGACTTCCGATGGAGAACAACTTATCGACCGTGAAATGATTCTCCTTGCCGTCCTCATCGAAACTGGTGGCCATACTGTCTGTGGCCACCATGATTCCTTCTGGACACATGCCGCTGAGTATTTGGGTCATATCCTCACACCGTTGAAATCGTTAAAATCGTTGAAGGCGTTCGAGGCGTTCAAATCGGTAGATCGCGGCTGACCTTCGACAGGCTCAGGTCGGGGAAAGCCGCTCCCACAGGAGAATTTCACGATTAGTTTAGCCGGTTTTGCCTGTCTCCAATCTGCAATCCCGAACGACAAATCTCAGAGTTTCAGGTGCCAGGTGTCAGGGAAGAGAAACACGAGAAATGAATATCTCAAATCTCTAAATCCCTCAATTCCTTAATTCCCCAAACCGCAATCCACAATCCACTGTAGGGACTGTCCAGGTGTAGGTCGGCAGTATGAATAAATGAGAAGCTTTTCATGCCTGAGCAACGTGATACTGGTGCAAGCCTCGCTCGACAAGACGGCGGCGACATTCTTCCTCACCGAACTGACGACAAGCAATGGGCTTGATGTTATGGATGGCACAGAAGAATCTCTGTTCACCGAAGTA
The DNA here is from genome assembly GCA_041560295.1 of Syntrophobacteria bacterium. GTDB lineage: Bacteria > Desulfobacterota > Syntrophobacteria > BM002 > BM002 > BM002. Next base: position 4,914 of record JBFFBS010000149.1, read on the forward strand.
CTGGAACAGAAAAGGGCATAACTGCTGGTTCTTTACTGCACCTCCAGCCAGATAGGTATTCCAGTAGTCTGGATATTGGACACCTGCTGGCGGTAGAGGCGGAACACCGCCAATCTGACAGCACACCCCGCACAGTGTGCACCATTGACCTGTGGGAAGCTGGTGTTTCTTACCATCCAGGGGAATACAGGTGATTGTCTCGGGATCAAACAGTTTCTGAATGTCACGTCGGATCCGGAGAAAAGCCTCCGACCATCTCTTTAATTCCTCGATGAGTCCAGGCTCCAGATCGAGCCTCCTTTTATTAATATAAAAGCGCATGCCATCAACGTCTGCAAAAACCGTTTGTTCCAACATGCCCAGGGGGAAGTAGGGATCGAGTAACGCTTGTCTCAATACTGAGGAGTCCGTCTGGAACGACCAGTGGGCAAGCAAGAGCTCAAACCTACCGTTAACGCGTTGCCGCATTTCAGACTGACAGTCCCTCAACAGCTCTTGCTGTGCTTGTGCGAAATTCTTGAAAAGATCGGTTATATGAAGATTCTTCGTGTCCATGGAAAGTGGCATTACACTTTTAGATAGAATACAGTCCCTGGATTGTATACCACATTTACCTGACAGAATCATTCCATTCTCGCCTCTCATTTACTCTTGACATGGTGGCCAAGAAGCGGATAAAAGTTAAACACATAGAGCCTACTGAAAGATGCGGCTCAATCCATAAAGTGTTGTTATCGAGTTATGCTCTAGGTGAAAGCCATCCAGACTCGTGCTGGGTGGCTTTTGAAGTTTAGGGCCCTGTTGTCTGCGGCCTTATCCTCACCCCCACCCTTACCCTCCCCCTCGAGGGGGAGGGAGTTGTGGGGGTGCTGGGTGGCTTTTGAAGTTTAGGCGGAGGTGAAGTCATGAGAAAACGAGTCTTTTTTGTCTGGATTGCTGGAATTCTTTTTCTCGGTATATTTATCTTTTTGGCAGATTCGCATGCGCAAACGGTAGATGTGATCAGGGTTGGCGCAACCGTCTCTGTATCCGGCAAATTTTCCACGGAGATAGGTCCTTTTCAACGACTCTTTCAGGCCTGGGTGGACGAGGTAAATCGCCAAGGCGGCATCTACCTGAAAAAGTACGGTCGAAAACTACCCTTGAAACTGATCACCTATGATGACCGCAGTGATGCAGCCACCGCCCGGCGTTTCTATGAACGGCTGGTAACCGTGGATCGGGTAGATTTGCTCTTCGGTCCCTACAGCAGCCCCCTCACCTTTGCTGCAAGCATCGCATCCGAACAGCACCAGGTGCCTTTCATAGCAATCTGTGCCAATTCCCCGAAGGTCTACAATCGTGGTTTCAAGTGGATTGTTTGCGTAATCGATGCCGCCTCCAGATACACCTATCGCTATTGGGAAATGGTCAAGGCTGAAGAAAAGGCGCGCTCGGTTGGCTTCGTAGTAGAAGACACTCTCCATCCGGTTGGCGTCTATAAAGGTTCGCGAAAACTGGCTGAACAGGCAGGACTCAAGGTGCTGACTGGCGAGGTGCTTCCTCCGGATATCGGCGACTTCACATCGGTGATCCTGAAACTCAAAAAGCTCAACCCCGATATCGTCTACGTCTCCTCCAACATCCCTTTTGCAGTGGCTTTCATGAAACAGGCCAAGGAGTTAAATTTGACTCCCCGGGAATTTCATTGCATACATCACAGCGGCGTGTTTCGCCAACCCCTCGGAGATGCGGCCGACTACGTGGTGGGCCAGTCATACTGGGAGCCTGGCATGAAATACAGCAATCCCAAGCGATTCCTGGCCCTGCTCAGGGAAGCGAAAATCGATGTGGACGACTATCCCTGGTCTCCAGCTTACATGATGGCCTTTGAAATCGCGGAAGCGGCTCTCGGTCAGGCGGGCACTCTGGAGCCTGCAACCCTGATGAAGACATTGAAAGATTTGAGGATTACAACCATAGGTGGACCCATATGGTTTGCAGAGAACGGCGTTGGCGCAATTAACACCTACCCATCTCAAATCCAAAGCGGGACCTACCAGATCATCTGGCCATCTGAGGTGGCAACAGGAAAGCATATATACCCCACACCGGCGTGGGACCAGCGTTAAGTTGGAGTCCTGTGCTAATCGTTAGCGATATCTTGGTGAAAGGTTGAGCCGCAAATCGAGAGGGTCCCAGCCGGTAAATCCGAAATCCGAAGCACGAAGCACGAAACAAATTCAAATGACCAAAGCACGAAATTCAAAAGGAATTAGTTAAATTGGCAGAAAAAGATTAATTGATGTTTTGAAAATTTGAATTTTGGATTTGGGATTTGTTTCGGATTTCGATATTCGATATTCGAATTTAGGCCGCTTATCGTATTCTCATGCTAGAAGCGGCCTATTCTAGCTAAAGACAACAACATGGACCTAGCAACGTTCACCCAGCTGTTCCTGAGCGGCTTACTCCTCGGTGGCATCTACGCCATGGTTGCCGTGGGCCTAGCCCTTTGTTTTGGGGTGCTCGGCCTGCTGAACCTGGCCCACGGAGGGTTTCTGGTTCTGGCCGGCTTCACCTTTCAGGCCATTCATGAGTTCTGGCCCAGCGGCATCCTCCCAGGCTTTGTCTTGGTGCCACTTGTATTTGCCGTTCTCGGTTGGCTCACCTTTCGCTGCTTCCTTCAGGCCTCCCTCAAACGTTCCTCTGAAGACTTTTTGATCCCGGCATTGCTCATAACTCTCGGCCTGGCCTTTATTCTGGAAGAAGGGACCTTAACGTTATGGGACCGCTCAATGGCTGGCTTGATGAGCCAATTCGGTACGATCCGACTGGGACAGATTTATCTGCCCGGCAGCAGATTGTTTGTCCTTATCCTCATGCTGGCTATCTCAGCAGCTTTACAGGTATGGCTTAGTCGCACCGACAGTGGTCGGCGTCTCCGGGCTCTGTCCCAAGACCCCACAGGGGCCACCCTGGTAGGGATCTCCTTAACTCGGGTCACCGGTGTAGCCTTCGCCATGGCTACTGGTCTCGCTGCCATGGCAGGCCTTTTTTACGTCACCTTATTTACCGTCAGTCCCCATCTCGGCCTGCCATTGACGCTGAAAGCGCTTTTTCTTGTTGTCATAAGTGGAAGTGGATCCCTCACTCGACCACTCGTTGGTGGACTAGCACTCGGCACTCTGGAAACCATGCTCGCTACGCCTTTTGGGGCCCATTGGGCCAACTTCCTCTCTGTGGGCTTACTGCTCGCCTTCCTTTGCTGGAGACCTCAAGGATTGTTTGTCAGAAAAGCGAGCACCGCTGGTCATGAAGTGTGAAGTAAGTTCAGACCGGGAAGGAACCGGTTGCAGCCATTATGGGTCAACCAAATAATACAGATCATAAGATTAAGAGATCATTAATATAATTAGATTACGATAATCAGATTAATATTAATCTGATTATCGTTTTTTGACCAGGAGATATACCCCACTCACTTTCTGATGCCATGGCGTTTTTTTCCAATAAACAGGTGCGATTAAAGCGGCTAAGCCTCGCTCTCATTCCCGTTTGTGGTCTGGTGGCAACACTCTTATTTGTTCCTACCATTTGGGGTGAGTACGCCAGAATTCTTCTTTTCACCATCCTACTGTATGTAACAATGGCACTGAGCTATGACGTGGTGGGTGGCCTCTTAGGATATCTCTATTTGGGACATGGACTGTTTTTCGGACTGGGAGCTTACACCACAGCACTGGCTCTCAAGCACAGCCAACCGCTTGTTCTCGCCCTCCTGCTGGCAGCATGTCTGGTCCTGCCGGCTGCTGCCCTTCTGAGCCTGCCCCTCTTTCGCTTACATGGAGCCGTGTTTGCCCTGGCCACGCTGGGTCTCCTACTGCTGGGCAGCCAGTTAACAAGTAACCTGTCATGGTGGACCGGGGGGGCTGC
>JBFFBS010000150.1:0-8810 GCA_041560295.1 Syntrophobacteria bacterium
GGTGACCATCATGCAGCCGCTGGTAGAGCCGGTGTGGGATTACAAAATAGACGAGACCGAGATACCTTGGCTTATCGCAGAAAAGCTGGCTGAAAGAGGCTTTCCCAACTTGCTCGACCATTACAAGGAGTACAAGGATCCTGAAACCAGCAAGGCTCCAACCAACGAGAAGGAATTCGCCCTCTACTCCCTGAAATACGCCACCCAAAACCTGTGGGATCCTGGAAAACACAAAGGTGGTGACAAGTTCAACGGCTGGGAAGACTTCAGAGAGACCGGTGTTTGGAATTCCGATCCCTATCCTTACCGGAAGCGGTGGGGGAAAATGAAAACCAAGACCGGTAAGTTTGAATTCTACAGTGAGACTCTGAAAGCAGCGTTGGAAAAGCATGCGGAAAACCACAACACTACGGTGGATCAGGTCATGGAGGCATGCTTCTACGAGGCCAGGGGAGAGCAGGCATTTGTCCCCCATTATGAGGAGCCCTATATTAGTGGCGATCCGAACCTGTATCCCTATGTTTTCGTAGATCACAAGTCGCGGTTGAACCGGGAAGGTCGCTCGGCCAACTGCACCTGGTATTACGAGTTCAAGGACCTCGACCCCGGTGATGAGATCTGGGATGACGTGGTCAAGATCAATCCGGTGGACGCGAGAAAAATGGGGATTAAGACTGGAGACAGCGTGCGCTTGACCTCTCCCACCGGTGCGATTGAGTGCACCGCCAAACTCTGGGAGGGGGTTAGGCCGGGCACAGTGGCCAAGTGTTACGGTCAGGGACACTGGGCCTACGGTAGGGTTGCCGCCAAGGTATTCGGCAAAGTCCCCAGAGGTGGCAACAACAATGATCTTATTCCCGCGGTTTATGAACGGCTGAGCGGCAGCACTGTGCGCCATGCCGGCACACGCGTAAAAATCGAGAAAATATAGGAGGAAAAAATGCCCAGATATGCCATGGTCATAGACCTGCAGCGATGCATCGGTTGCGGCGGCTGCAGCATTGCCTGCAAAAACGAAAACAACGTACCCGATGGCATCTACTGGTCCAACAAGATTACCGAGACATCCGGGACCTTCCCCGACGTGCTTTACCATTACATTCCCACCTTGTGTAATCACTGCACCAACGCTCCTTGCGCGCGCGGTTGCCCAACTAAGGCGATGCACAAGCTGGAAAACGGTATCACCATGCATGATCCGGATAAGTGCATCGGCTGCAAGTACTGCGAGTTTAACTGTCCCTATGGCGTGATCTACTTCAACTGGCGTGCCCCACACCAGTTCTGGAGGCAGAAGGAACAGTTGATCAAAGGGGTCACTTCCGCCCCGGCGGAAGAGGCTGAAAAAGTCAACACAAAGGTTCTGCCCTACTACAACTCGGAGCTGGATGCCACGCTGCCCGGAATCCGGCCAAAGGGCGTGGTGGAAAAGTGCACCTTTTGCAATCACCGTGTCAAAAGAAATTTGCTGCCTTACTGTGTAGAAGCCTGTCCAGCTGATGCACGGATCTTCGGCGACATTCAAGATCCGAATAGTAAAGTCAGCCAACTAATTGGCAAATTTCGGAATTTCCGCTTACGCGAGCAGCTCGGCACAGAGCCTCATATTTTCTACATCCGGGACTTCAACCCCGCTCACTACCAGCCGACTAAAGGAGGTGTCTAAATGACGGAGAAAAACAACAAAGGAACAACTTTGGTGTGGCTAGGGTTGCTCGGCATTGTCATTGCTGTCGGACTGGTTGCCGCCTTCCGCCTCTTCACTGAAGGACACTACCTATTCAATACCAATGACGTAATTATCTGGTCACTGCCGCTGGGAGTGTATGTTTTTCTCGCAATCACCAGCTCGGGATTAACCCTCCTCGCTGGACTCCCTCTGTTTTTCGGTCTGAAGCAGTACGAACCCTTTGCGAAGCGCATGGTTTTTTTGGCTATCGCCACGCTTTGCGGAGCCTTCGTTTCCATCGGCCTGGAGTTGGGAAATGTTCCGCACATGATTTACATCATGCTGTCGCCAAACTTCTCCTCCCCTATCTGGTGGATGGGCTTCATTTACAGCGTCGAGTTGGTGGTGCTGATTGTTAAATTCTGGAAGATGCACACCGGCGACTGGCACAGCTCTTTCAGCCGATTTCTGGGAGCTGCCTCTTTTTTTCTGGCCCTGGCCGCTCCGCTGATGATTGGCTCGGTATTCGGCCTCACCGAATCCCGGGTTACCTATTTTGGCCCCGTAATGTCGATATACTGCCTCCTCATGGGGTTGCTTAGCGGTCTGGCCCTGTTTATTCTCTACAGTGGCGTCGTTGAAAAAGTGACGGGCACATCCCTGCTGCTACAACAGGCAGGACCTTTTCAAGAAATCGTGGGGATCTTTCGCTACGTAACCGGAGTGGTGGTGGGTTTTACCTTAGTAAAGGTCATCATCGAGGGGTCCACCGTGGTGCCGGAGTTCCTCGTATATAACAAGTTTGCGCACGCCTTCGGGGCTTGGCAGGGTTTACACACTGAGGTCATCCTCGGGCTGTTTCTTCCTTTTGTTCTGATGCTGATCCCCGCAGTACGAAAGTCTCGAGGAGGCCAGATGGTCTTCTCGGCCCTGATAACAGTCGGTACACTGGCTATGGTCATGGAAATCCTGCTGGCAGGTCAGAGCCACCCTGTGGGCCCGAAGGCAGAGCAATTCCCTGAGTTCATATCCTATTTTCCTAGTGTCTGGGAATGGCTGGTGTTCTTGCTGTCAGTGGCTGTCATGCTGCTTCTTTACACCCTGGGTGAAAAGTATCTGAAGCTGGAGGCAACACCTGCTGAGGCAAAATCTGGCATATAATAGCACATAGAAAGCACCTGATTTCTGGCTGTTCATGAGAAAATTTCCGCCCCTCCCCCTCTCCTCTTTCTCTTAAAGCTCTCCTCGGGGGGAGGGGATAGGAATTAAAAATAGACGCCACTGTCATTAAGGATACTTAGATGGAAAGGGATGATTTGATATTTCGCCAGCGTGCCAGGGCAGATTCATTCAGACTTCTGGCCGAATGCTATCGCCTGCCCAATAGTGAGCTGGCAGATGGCATAAAGGACCTGGAAGATAACATTGCCACTGTCTGTTCAGAAGCCGCTCCCTATGTGCAAAAAATGAAGGAAGAATTTGAAGTTGCAGGCGACCTCGAAGCCTTGACTGTTGATTATGCCAGACTTTTTGTAGGTCCATATGAACTGCTAGCACCTCCCTATGGATCAGTTTATTTAGACGGAGAACGACAGGTTATGGGGGAGTCTACTCTCGAGGTGAGAAACAGATACAGGGAGGTAGGACTGGATATCTCTAGCGACTTTCGGGATCCTCCCGACCATATAGCCGCAGAGCTGGAGTTTATGTACTTCCTCATCTTCAAGGAAATTGAGGCTTTGGGAGCTTTTGATATTGACGGGACCATAAGTCTCCGTGAAAAACAGAGAGATTTTCTTCGAGCACACCTCGGCACCTGGGTGTTTGACTTTGCCGACAACATTGAAGAAAAAGCAGAAACTGATTTCTATAAGAACCTGGCCAAGGCTAGCAAAACCTTTTTGAAGCAGGAACTGGAACAGCTCGAAGAATTGCGCCTGGCCCACGCAACTTAAGGCCTGCCATTCTGGAGAGGTTATAAACCTCTCCTTTTTTACATTCTAGCTTATGTTAAGTTTAACATAAGCATTAAATGGATGGTAAGATTGGCGAGACGAGGATATTCAGAAGGCAGCAGACAGCGGGCAGGAAAGTGTAGATTACATCCCTTAATTCACACTACTGCCCCAGTGAATCTAGCACAAAGTGTGGTAGCTGGATCTCAGGAGCAAGAGTATGGATTAAAGTATGTCGCTCATTATCTATGCCGGTTTTGCGGACAACTCAGAGGTGCAGTGTCCACAACGTGTGGCTTTGATAGGTATCGTAGATAGGCAGTGAGGACACTCTTTCGTTGTAGGTTCCTCAGGAGGTGCTTCTTCTTCGCGCTGTAGTTTATTGATTGCACGAATTAGAAGAAACACAGCAAAGGCAACAATGATAAAGCTTATAACCGTATTTGCAAACATGCCGTAGTTGATTGTGACCGCACCGGCCTTCTGAGCCTCTGCAATTGTTGCATAAGGTCCAGCAGTCGCTCCTTGTTTCAAAACGATAAAGAGGTTACTAAAATCAACATTACTCAATAGCAGTCCGATAGGCGGCATAATGACATCGGCAACCAGTGATTTGACAATGGTACCGAAGGCTGCACCTATTATGATGCCAACGGCCATGTCCACCACATTCCCCCTCATGGCAAACTCTTTAAATTCTTTTAACATTTTTTCCTCCCTCTTCATTTGGAGATCTTCGTGGTTTGCCTGGGACTGACTTTTAATCTAGCGAAGTCTGGGAATTGCATTTGCCGATCTTCGAGAATTTTCATAAAAGCATAAGGGTAGTCTGCGAAGTTTTCCATACGAAAAATCACCATTCTGATCCACATAAATTGGAAGGCCTAAAGAAGAAGAGGGCAAAGTTTGGATTACATCCCTTAATTCACACTGTCCCTCTTGAAAGTTCATTACAAGATGTGGGAGGCGGATCTCAAAGGACAAAAAGTCGCTCCGATTATTTATTTTGCTGAAACGCCACCTGAGACGATGAACGCCATCGCCTCGGAACTCATTATCTCTAGCGGCTTGACCTGCTTTGCTGGGAATATGAGAACCGATCCGGCAAAGTTATAGGACTGAGGTAAATAAACCGCAACGTGATCAACAAGTCCCAGAAATCCAAGACTCTCCTTGGTGATAAAGCCCATCGCCATGGGGCCGCCGATGATAAGCTCGACGAGAACCGGTTTTTCAAAACTTTTCTTTTCTCCCGCAAATGCCGCGATCATATCCTTGCTAGCGGAATAGAGCAGCTTCATCAGAGGCATCTTGGTGAAAATGCTTTCAAACCAGTCGAAGATCTTTTTTCCAATTATATTTGATGCCAAAAAACCTATCCCCACAACAAGCAGAATAGTTATGACTAAACCTAGCCCAGGTATCTTTACTCTTAATAAATTGCCAAAAAGGCCATCCAACTTTGTAAACGCCCAAACAAAGGTAAAAATCGTCAGTGCCCCAGGCACAAAGATAATAAGACCTTTCAAAAAATATCCTCGCAATAACTTCATTATGCTCTCCTTATAAGAAATCCACAGGAATGGATTGTTTCAGAAATGTAATGTGTGATTGGTAAAAATGACTCCCACCCGACTACCAGAATCGGGTTCCGAATCTTAGCACAGTATCTAGGAGGGCTACAAATTTGCAGGGTGAGAAGCGGGACGTTCATGCGATTATGCGTTTCTGTATTGGCATGGAGCATAGAGCATGGGGCATGGAGAAGAAGGCGAGACGAGCGAGACGGGAGGTCGGGCGAGACGAAAGAGAGCAGGAGGCAGCCCTTCGGCAAGCGCAGGACAGGCAGGCTCAGGACAGGCTCGCAGCTGACAGCGGGCAGTGGTCAGCCCCTCAGAATTCCCGCAACAATCTCCCCGCACCGACCAAAGCCCCTTCGAACCCGTTTTCCCGTAGGGCGTACCAAAAGATCACCGCGTTGATCCCCAAAATCGGAATCCCAATAACAGGTTCCAACTTCTCACTAACGTCTATCAAGCTCATGTTCGTTCCACATTGAACGACTGCATCCAATTTATTCTCATCATTCGCCAACAATTCCAAAATAGCCTTTTCCTTGGCCCAGTCCGGAACATGCGCTATATGAAGCGCGTTCGCGCAGGAAAAACCAACACTCGAAACCACCTCAAAACCCAATTCTTCGAACATCTGCGTTGCGGACTCGTTTCCTTTTTTATCGAAAGGAGTCATAATCCCAATTCTCTTGGCTCCATATTTATCCAGAGCTGCTTGAATCGCGTCATGCCAGGTGGCCCAGGACAGACCGGAGTAAGCCTCAATGTCGACCATCGGCGCTCTTATTTCTTTAATACCCGCAATAATGTGCTCCAAGCTCATGCCCATAATCAAATATTGCGGTTCCGCCAACAAAGCCCCATCCACCGCTGTCCTCAACCCGCCTAAAAACTGTTTTTTATACTCCATTAAATCCTCTTCAGTTTTCAACTGCGGCTTCGGGGTCAAGACGTTGGCAGTGTGAAGGCCGACCCCTTTTAATCCGTTTGGTCCTTGGTTGTTGAAAATAATACTCCAAAGTTCGTGCTCCATGCTGGTATTCGTTGCTGGAATAAACAGCCCAAACTTCCTTTTAAAGCTCCTTACATCAGGATATCCCCAAGAAGAATCGATTTCGCCGAAGTTTTCGGCTTTTTTCCCATTGTGAATGACGCCGGGAGGCGCTAGAGAGGGCATGGGTGGGACATTTACATTGGGAATGGTGATTTTTTTCCCGGACAACTTACCAATAATAGTCTGGGCTCCTCGGTAGTCTATTTTCCCGTGTTCATTCATTTCCTTGCTTCTCCTTTATGCATAACAACTTAATAGGCAGATTCTTTTCTGCATAGCCAAATAATAGTAACCCCAAAGCCCCTGCAATCAAATGGCGGCACAGGGCATAGAGTTTAGTAAACTAGTCAAATCGAGAATTAGAAAATTAGAGAATTAGTTAAATCGTTAAAAACGTTAAAATCGTTGAAGTCGTTAAAGTCGCAGAAATCGTTACAATCGCGGCTAACCTTCGACAGGCTCAGGTCGGGGAAGCCGCTCACGGCTTACCGCACAAAGTGTTCGGATCATTCTGCTTCTGATATGGTTATGAGTGTTCTCAACATATCTTCTTTCCCCACGATTCCCACAAGCTCCCCTTCATCCACCACAGGAATGGTGTGAAAATTACGGTCCACCATGAGGGCAGCCACCTCCTCGATGTTCATATCGGGCTGGACGGTGACCGGGTTTGGCGTCATGGCCTGGGCCACGGTGATGGCAGCGATCTTTTGAACCTGCTTTTCGATATTTTTCTTGGAGATCAGAGGAATCAATCCATTCAGAAGTGTGAAAAAAGAGGGGATGGGAAGCTTTTTCTGTTGGGCAATCAGGTCACTCTGGCAGAGGATTCCCACCAGTTTTCCGGTTTCATCGGTGACGGGGACGCCGTTGATGCGGTTATCCAGAAGAAGCTTTGTTGCCTGGACAATCTCCGTCTCGGGTGAGACGGTTATGAGCTCTGTTGTCATGATATCTTTTACTTTGAGCATGGCAGCACCTGTAATGTTAAAGGAAAAAGTAGCCAGTAGCCAGTAGTCAATTGTTGATTAGGAAACTAGAGAGTTAGAAAATTAGAAAATGAATTCAGTCGTTTAGCGCTTTGCTTCATGCTATCCTTGGCTTGGTCCGACCACCGACCCTTCGACCGTATTTACGATTGGCGAGGCGTTCAGATCAAAAGGATTAATGCGCATGGCAAGAGAGAAGAGATAGGGATAGTTATCCTTCAAATACCTCATATAATCCAACCACTGAAGAGCAAGCAGTCTGTATGCCCTTTTCATGTCGCCGGCCAGATGATTCTTGTCAGACTCTGGAAGCTGACTGATATCTTGCCGGAGGAGTAATTCATCTCTGAAATGAAAAACTGCCCTGATGGTCTCAGTGAAAGACTCACGTTCCAGCAAAGCCGGATTTTCCAGAAGTCGCAGCAAAAGATCCACTTTGCCATCAAAAAACGTGTTTAGTTCCCCCTGCGGCACCTTTTCAATGTCTATATCGTATTTGTGATTTTTAAGAAGCTGACTCACTGTGAGGAAGTCCGCAGCCGCCCAGTCATTGGTTACAACGAGATCTTTTCTCAAACGAGCAGCGTGAGGATCTAATCCAACAAAGTATCTGAGCAGTCTGTTTCCTATTTCGCTGAAGAAAAGGTTCATTACCATATTCAGTTTCTCGATCCTTACCTTTCTTTCCCTCCTATTGAGCATTATCTCAGTTGCATTGGCCAGTACACCCAGGAAGGTTCCCACACCGGTTATTATGAGGACAACGGCAAGTATCTTGCCTCCCAGGGTGGCAGGATGTATATCCCCGTAGCCTACCGTGGCGACGGTTACAATAGTGAAGTAAAGGGCATCCGCCAGAGAAAGATCCTCTATTATCATTAAGCCGAGTATCGCGAGCACAACGACTACCAGAAGAACTACCAAAAATACTCTTAAGCGAGATTTCAGTGCGTCCACTTGTCTATTATCACCTTGGTTAGGAAATTGGTTAATTAGAAAACTAGAAAACTAGAGAATTAGGAAATTAGTTCGACTGCTTACGGCTTACCAAGACTATTTGCTTATTAACCTAAAATATGGCATCATTATCAATGTGAAAGTAAGAGATGTCATCAAAATGATTGAAGAAGATGGCTGGTACCTAAGCAAGATACGTGGTAGCCATCGGCAATATAAACATTCAAGCAAGCCCGGTCTGATCACCATAACTGGTAAACCTAATCACGACCTGGCCAAAGGGACATTGAACAGTATTCTCAAGAAAGCAGGGTTGAAGCAATGAAATATTTAATCGTTATAGAAACAACTGAAACTGGTTACTCAGCCTACTCGCCGGATCTAGAGGGGTGTGTGGCAACTGGATCTACACGCGAAGAGGTCGAGCAGGCTATGCGTGAAGCCATTGAATTCCACCTTGATGGCCTCAAAGACGAAGGCTACCCGATCCCCTCACCACACAGTTATTCGACTTATGTTGAAGTCACAGCGTAACCACTCGCCTCCATCAAAGCGTTAAAAACGTTCAAATCGCGGCTAGAAAGCCGCGCCCACAGAACAGCTGACCGTTTA